>NZ_JBEXGR010000003.1:0-465707 GCF_040607415.1 Micromonospora sp. NPDC005291 | reverse complement strand
TTTTTCTACACGGGATAATATTCGTTTTGTCTGGGGCGGGGGGGGGGGGCCCCGCCCCCCCCCCGACGTCGGCGTACGCCCTCCCGCTCGACCTCGGCGGACGAGTGGGCTGCGGCCTGCGCTACTCTTGAATGTCGCCGCTGTCGCACCGCGCTGACCGTGCGCGCTCCGAGGGCGGCGACAGCCGCATTTTCCCAGCTCCAAGCCCCAGGAAGTGACATGCCTCCGAAGAAGAAGCTCGTCAAGACGTTCACGCTTCAGCTGCCGGCGGGCCAGGCCACGCCGGCGCCGCCGGTCGGCCCCGCGCTCGGCCAGCACGGCGTGAACATCATGGAGTTCTGCAAGTCCTACAACTCGCAGACCGAGTCCCAGCGGGGCGACATCGTCCCCGCCGAGATCAGCGTGTACGAGGACCGGTCCTTCACGTTCGTGCTGAAGACCCCGCCCGCTGCCCGGCTGCTGATCAAGGCCGCCGGTGTGCAGAAGGGCTCGGGCGTTCCGCAGGCCGAGAAGGTCGGCTCGGTCAGCCGCGCCCAGCTGCGTGAGATCGCCGAGAAGAAGATGGCCGACCTCAACGCCAACGACCTGGCCCAGGCCGAGAAGATCATTGCCGGCACCGCCCGGTCGATGGGCATCACCGTCAACGACTGACGTCGGCCCAGACCTTCGCCCAACCGTGGGAGGGCACGCGCCGAGCGGGCCCGCCAGAGACCACAGGAGTAATCAGCAATGCAGCGCAGCAAGAGCTACCGCAAGGCCGCCGACGTCGTCGACCGGTCCAAGCTCTACACCCCCTCCGAGGCCGTGAAGCTGGCCAAGGAGACCACCAACGTCAAGTTCGACGCCACGGTCGAGGTCGCCATGCGCCTCGGCGTCGACCCCCGCAAGGCGGACCAGATGGTCCGCGGTGTGGTCAACCTGCCGCACGGCACCGGTAAGACCGCCCGCGTGATCGTGTTCGCCAGCGGCGCGAAGGCCGAGGAGGCTGTCGCGGCGGGTGCGGACGAGGTGGGCACCGACGAGCTGGTCGCCCGGATCCAGGGTGGTTGGCTCGACTTCGACGCGGCGATCGCCACGCCGGACCAGATGGCCAAGATCGGCCGGATCGCGCGGATCCTGGGCCCGCGCGGTCTCATGCCGAACCCGAAGACCGGCACGGTGACCATGGACGTCACCAAGGCGGTGCAGGACATCAAGGGCGGCAAGATCACCTTCCGGGTGGACAAGCACTCCAACCTGCACCTGATCATCGGCAAGGCGTCCTTCTCGGAGAGCCAGCTGGTGGACAACTACGCGGCGGTGCTCGACGAGGTGCTGCGTGCCAAGCCCTCCTCGGCCAAGGGCAAGTACCTCAAGAAGGTCATCCTGACCACGACGATGGGTCCGGGTGTCCCGGTCGACCCGAACGTGGTGAAGAACCTGCAGGAGGGCTCGGCCGAGGCCTGAGCCGACTCCGCTCCACCGGGGCGCCGCCACCACCGTGGCGGCGCCCCGGCGCGTCTGAGATGTGGCACGCTCGACCGCATGCGGCTGGAAGACATCTGGTTGCGGTACCACCGGCGGGGGCCGTGGGTGCTGCGGGGTGTGGACGTGCGGATCGGTCCGGGCGAGACGGCCGTCGTTCTGGGCCGCAACGGGGTGGGCAAGTCGACCCTGCTCCAGGTGGCCGCGGGGGTTCTCCGGCCGGGTCGAGGTCGGGTGACCGACCGGCCGGCGCGGGTGGGCTGGGTGCCGGAGCGTTTTCCGGCCGACCAGCCGTTCACCGTGGCCCGCTATCTGACCGGGATGGCCCGGGTGTCGGGGCTGGGCAGCGCGGCGGCTGACGAGGCGGTGAGCTCCTGGATCGACCGGCTCGGGCTGTCCGCCTTCCGCTCGGTCCGGTTGCCGGAGCTGTCCAAGGGCACCGCGCAGAAGGTGGGCATCGCCCAGGCGATGCTGCGTCCACCGGGCCTGCTGGTGCTCGACGAGCCGTGGGAGGGCCTGGACGCCGCCACCCGCGAGCTGGTTCCCGAATTGATCGACGAGGTGCTGACCGACGGCGGTGCGGTCCTGGTGAGTGACCACCGCGGCGAGACGGTCCGGTTGCCGGGCGCGCGCCGCTGGTTGGTGGCCGATGGCATGGTGACCGAGGAGACGCCCTCGGCGGACGAGGCGTTCGCCGTGGTCGAGGTTGCGGTTCCGGCCGCACGGGTCGCCGGCACCGTCGCCCGGTTACGCGCCGAGGGGCACCAGGTGCTGCGGGTACGATCCGACGCGCCGCCGACCCCGCCGGGTGATCCAGAGGCCGGGTACGACGCCGTGGTGGTCGAACAGGCGGCGGGGGAGGCCCGGTGAGCGCGCTGGTGCGGATGCGGCTGGCCGGTTTCCTGCGGACCGGGCGAGCGATGGCACCGCTGCTCGCCGGCCTGGTCACGCTCGGCATCCTCTACGGCGGTGGCCGAGCCCAGCCGGCGGAGGCGTACGGCGTCTCGGCGGTGGTGCTCTTCCCGGTCGTCGCCTGGCAGACGAAGATTCTTCTGGACGTGGAGCCGGACGTGCAGCGGCGGCTGGCGCAGGTGACGGTCGGGGTGGCCCGGGAACGGTTGGCTGGGCTTCTCGCCGCCGGCGTGGCGGCGCTGGTGACGGTGGCCGTTGCGCTGCTCTTCCCCTGGCTGGTCGGCGGGGTCTCCGGCCCGGTCGATCCGGGGGACCGGTCGGTCCCGGTCGGGCTGGCCCTGGGGGTGTGGGCGCATCTGCTCGCCGTGCCCGCCGCGGTTGCCCTCGGCGCACTGGCCAGCCGGGCATCGGTGGGCGGCGCCGGGTACGGCGTCGCGGTGCTGGCTCTCGGTGGGGTCGGCGCGATCGTGCTCGGCCTGGCCGGCTCGGTGGCCCCCTGGCTGGCACCGCCGATCATGGCTGTGGCCCGGACCACCGCAGGCGATGCCGCCGCGCTCACGCTGCTCGGGCTCAGCGCGTGGGCGTTGGCCTGGAGCGCTGCCGCGCTCGGCGGCTACCTGTGGCGGCGGCGGGCCCACGGCTGACGGCTCGGAGGGCTCTTCGCGCAGGGTGGCCCGGCCCACACCGGCCCGATTTGGCGCAGCTCACGGGCGTCGCGTACTCTTCAAACGTCATCCGTGTTCTCATGGATGAGGAACCACCCAGAGACCGCTGGTCACCGTGCTTCGGCACGGTCGAAGGTCCCGCGACATCGGGCGACCCGCGTAGGGCGGCAAGCGTAACTCGGCAGTGAGCATGGTCCGCCGACCGTGACGATCTTCCGGCCCTCGCCCCGTGCGCCCTGCGCCGGGGCTTTTCGTTGTCGTGCTGCCTCCGCCCCCGTTCCGGCTTCGGCCGTGACGGGGACCAGCCTCGAGTAACGAGAGAGGAGGGACATGGCGGACAAGCCGATCCGGGCCGACAAGGCCACGGCCGTCGCTGAGCTGACCGAGAGCTTCCGCAGCTCGGGCGCCACCGTGCTGACCGAGTACCGCGGTCTGACGGTTTCCCAGCTCACCCAGCTTCGGCGCTCGCTCGGCGCCGAGACCAGCTACACGGTCGCGAAGAACACGCTGGCGAAGCGTGCTGCGACGGACGCGGGCATCACCGGCCTCGACGAGCTGTTCACCGGTCCTACCGCGCTGACTTTCGTTTCGGGCGACGTCGTCGAGGCGGCGAAGGGGCTTCGCGATTTCGCGAAGGCCAACCCGAAGCTCGTCATCAAGGGCGGTGTCTTCGAGGGCAAGGCCATTTCCGCGGCCGAGGTCTCGAAGCTGGCCGACCTTGAGTCCCGCGAGGTGCTGCTGGCCAAGCTGGCCGGCGCGATGAAGGGCAACCTGAGCAAGGCCGCGGCCCTGTTCCAGGCCCCGCTGTCGAAGACCGCCCGCCTGGCGGCTGCCCTGCAGGACAAGCGTGAGAAGGAGGGCGCCGAGGCGGCCTGAGGCCCCCACGGCGCTCCAGTTCTTTACTTAACAGAATCAGGAAAGGACGCCAGATATGGCGAAGCTCAGCACCGACGAGCTGCTCGACGCGTTCAAGGAGATGACGCTGATCGAGCTCTCTGAGTTCGTGAAGCAGTTCGAGACGACCTTCGAGGTCACCGCCGCGGCTCCGGTCGCGGTTGCCCAGGGTGGCGGCGGCGCCGCTGCTGCCCCGGTCGAGGAGGAGCAGGACGAGTTCGACGTCATCCTCGAGGCTGACGGTGGCAAGAAGATCCAGGTCATCAAGGTCGTGCGTGAGCTGACCGGCCTGGGCCTCAAGGAGGCCAAGGACGCGGTTGAGTCCGCGCCGAAGGCCATCCTGGAGAAGGTCAACAAGGAGACCGCCGAGAAGGCGAAGACCAAGCTCGAGGGCGAAGGCGCCAAGGTCACCCTCAAGTGACCTGATGTTCCACCAGCGCGTACCCGGCTCATGCGCCGGGACAACGATCGCGTCGCGGCGGGCGGTGATCCGACACGGATCGCCGCCCGCCGTGTTGGTGGATCTGGCGTCGACCCCACCTGAGCTGGGCTCCAACGGCCGGCGCCGTTGACCTGAACGAGCGTGCCGGGTCGCCCTCCAGTGGGAAAGAAGGGGCAACCCGGATACCGGCCCTTGACGCGGCCCCGGGCTGGCAGGCACGCTGACACCAGCAAGACACCGCGCTTGCGACAGCCACTACGTGGGTATGACAGCGGCGGCACCATCGGCCGCTGTAACCCGAGCGGCCCAGTGGGGACGTTGCGTTCTGAGCGGCCCGGCAGACCCCGGTTCACGGGGGCCGAGGCTCGTTCCGCAAACGACCCGCGGGGTGGGCTGGACAGCGGTTAGCCTGTCGGCTACACTGCTAGTTTGCGCTGCCTTCCGACTTGACCCCTGCTCGGAAATGTCCGTTTACGGATATTTCTGGTGGGGTCATTGGAGTGCACGCGTACCAGCCGTTCTGCAGCACCGGTCCTCGGAAGGACGCATCTTGGCAGCTTCCCGCCCTGCGAAGACCAGTCGTACGTCGAGCGCATTCGCTCCCCGCCGAGTTTCATTCGGCAGGATCACCGAACACCTCGAGGTCCCCAACCTCCTCGCCATTCAGAACGAGTCCTTCGACTGGCTCGTCGGCAACGAGGGTTGGCAGGGCCGGTCGGCGGACGACCCGCACGCACGCTCGGGTCTCGCGGAGATCCTTGAAGAGATCAGTCCCATTGAGGACTTCTCCGGCACCATGTCGCTCTCCTTCTCGGCGCCGCGCTTCGACGAGGTCAAGGCCTCGATCGAGGAGTGCAAGGAGAAGGACCTGACCTACTGCGCTCCGCTCTTCGTGACCGCGGAGTTCACCAACAACACCACTGGCGAGATCAAGAGCCAGACGGTGTTCATGGGTGACTTCCCGATGATGACGCCCAAGGGCACCTTCGTCATCAACGGCACCGAGCGCGTCGTGGTCAGTCAGCTCGTCCGGTCTCCGGGCGTGTACTTCTCCAAAGAGCCGGACAAGACCTCCGACCGCGACCTCTCCAGCGTCAAGGTCATCCCGAGTCGGGGTGCCTGGCTGGAGTTCGACATCGACAAGCGCGACACGGTCGGCGTTCGCATCGACCGCAAGCGTCGGCAGGCCGTCACCGTCCTGCTCAAGGCCGTCGGATGGTCGGCTGAGCGGATCCGTGAGCGGTTCGGTTGGTCCGAGCTCATGATGACCACGCTCGAGAAGGACCACATCGCCGGCGCCGACGAGGCCCTGCTCGATATCTACCGCAAGCTCCGCCCTGGCGAGCCGCCGACCCGCGAGAACGCCCAGACCCTGCTCGACAACCTCTTCTTCAACCCGAAGAGGTACGACGTCGCCAAGGTCGGGCGCTACAAGTTCAACAAGAAGCTCGAAGTCGCCGTGCCGATCACCACCGGCACGCTGACCGAGGACGACATCGTCGCCACCGTGGAGTACCTGTGCCGGCTGCACGCCGGTGAGGACGGCTACGAGGCCGACGACATCGACCACTTCGGCAACCGACGCCTGCGCACCGTGGGTGAGCTGATCCAGAACCAGGTTCGGGTCGGCCTGTCCCGGATGGAGCGGGTCGTCCGCGAGCGGATGACCACGCAGGACGTCGAGGCGATCACCCCGCAGACCCTGATCAACATCCGCCCGGTGGTGGCGGCGATCAAGGAGTTCTTCGGGACGTCGCAGCTGTCCCAGTTCATGGACCAGACCAACCCGCTGGCGGGTCTGACCCACCGGCGCCGGCTGAGCGCGCTCGGCCCGGGTGGTCTGTCCCGGGAGCGGGCCGGCTTCGAGGTCCGCGACGTGCACCCGTCCCACTACGGCCGGATGTGCCCGATCGAGACGCCGGAAGGCCCGAACATCGGCCTGATCGGCGCGCTGTCCACCTTCGCCCGGGTCAACCCGTTCGGCTTCATCGAGACGCCGTACCGGAAGGTCATCGAGGGTCGGGTCACCGACCAGATCGACTACCTGACCGCGGACGAGGAGGACCGGTTCGTCAAGGCCCAGGCCAACGCGCCGTTGAAGGCTGACGGCACGTTCGCCGAGGACCGGGTCCTGTGTCGTCGTAAGGGCGGCGAGACCGAGGACGTGATCCCGGCCGCCGTCGACTACATGGACGTGTCGCCGCGGCAGATGACCTCGGTCGCGACTGCCATGATCCCGTTCCTCGAGCACGACGACGCCAACCGGGCACTGATGGGCGCGAACATGCAGCGCCAGGCAGTGCCGCTGGTCAAGGCCGAGGCGCCGCTGGTTGGTACGGGCATGGAGTACCGGGCCGCGGTCGACGCTGGCGACGTGGTGGTCGCCGAGGTCGGCGGTGTGATCGAGGATCTCTGCGCCGACTACGTCACCATCCACCAGGACGACGGCCACCGCCGGACGTACCTGCTGCACAAGTTCCGCCGCTCCAACGCCGGCTCCTGCGTCAACCAGAAGCCGGTCGTCTTCGAGGGCGACCGCGTCGAGGCCGGTCAGGTCATCGCCGACGGTCCCTGCACCGACGAGGGCGAAATGGCGCTCGGGCGCAACCTGCTCGTGGCGTTCATGTGCTGGGAAGGCCACAACTACGAGGACGCGATCATCCTGTCGCAGCGCCTCGTGCAGCAGGACGTGCTCACCTCGATCCACATCGAGGAGCACGAGGTCGACGCTCGGGACACCAAGCTCGGCCCGGAGGAGATCACCCGCGACATCCCGAACGTCAGCGAGGAAATGCTCGCCGACCTCGACGAGCGCGGGATCATCCGGATCGGTGCCGAGGTCGTCCCCGGTGACATCCTGGTCGGCAAGGTCACGCCCAAGGGCGAGACCGAGCTGACCCCGGAGGAGCGGCTGCTTCGCGCGATCTTCGGTGAGAAGGCGCGTGAGGTCCGGGACACCTCGCTGAAGGTGCCGCACGGCGAGACCGGCACGGTCATCGGTGTGCGTACCTTCTCTCGCGAGGACGGCGACGAGCTGCCCCCGGGCGTCAACGAGCTGGTCCGGGTGTACGTGGCCCAGAAGCGGAAGATCCAGGACGGCGACAAGCTCGCCGGCCGGCACGGTAACAAGGGCGTCATTTCCAAGATCCTTCCGATCGAGGACATGCCGTTCCTGGAGGACGGCACCCCCGTCGACATCGTGCTCAACCCGCTGGGTGTGCCGAGCCGGATGAACATCGGCCAGGTGCTCGAAACCCACCTCGGCTGGGTCGCCAAGACCGGCTGGAAGGTCGAAGGCGACGACGCGTCCTGGAAGAAGCAGCTGCGTTCGATCGACGCGCACGAGTCCGAGGGGGACACGAACGTGGCCACCCCGGTCTTCGACGGCGCCCGCGAGGAGGAGATCGCCGGTCTGCTCTCGTCGACCCTGCCCAACCGGGACGGCAACCAGCTGATCGGCTCCAGCGGCAAGGCGCAGCTGTTCGACGGTCGCTCCGGCGAGCCGCTGCCGGACCCGATCGCGGTCGGCTACATCTACATCCTGAAGCTCAACCACCTGGTCGACGACAAGATCCACGCACGGTCGACCGGCCCGTACTCGATGATCACGCAGCAGCCGCTGGGTGGTAAGGCGCAGTTCGGTGGTCAGCGTTTCGGTGAGATGGAGTGCTGGGCGATGCAGGCGTACGGCGCCGCGTACGCCCTGCAGGAGCTGCTCACGATCAAGTCCGACGACGTGCTCGGCCGGGTGAAGGTCTACGAGGCCATCGTCAAGGGCGAGAACATCCCGGAGCCGGGCATCCCGGAGTCGTTCAAGGTGCTGCTCAAGGAGCTGCAGTCGCTGTGCCTCAACGTTGAGGTGCTCTCCAGCGACGGTGTGGCCCTGGAGATGCGCGAGACCGACGACGAGGTGTTCCGGGCCGCCGAGGAGCTGGGCATCGACCTGTCCCGGCGCGAGCCGAGCTCGGTCGAAGAGGTCTGAGGTGAGCGGTCGGGGGCCGGTCTACCGGCCCCCGACCTCGCCCGAGAATTAGCAGTACAGACGACGACATAGGGGACATAGTGCTCGACGTCAACTTCTTCGACGAGCTGCGCATTGGTCTCGCCACCGCCGACGACATCCGTCAGTGGTCGCACGGCGAGGTCAAGAAGCCTGAGACGATCAACTACCGCACCCTGAAGCCGGAGAAGGACGGGCTCTTCTGCGAGAAGATCTTCGGTCCGCAGCGGGACTGGGAGTGCTACTGCGGTAAGTACAAGCGCGTCCGGTTCAAGGGCATCATCTGTGAGCGCTGTGGCGTCGAGGTGACTCGCTCCAAGGTCCGTCGTGAGCGGATGGGGCACATCGAGCTCGCCGCTCCGGTGACCCACATCTGGTACTTCAAGGGCGTTCCGAGCCGGCTGGGCTACCTGCTGGACCTCGCCCCCAAGGACCTCGAAAAGATCATCTACTTCGCCTCGTACGTCGTGACGAGCGTGGACGCGGAGTCGCGTCACCGTGACCTCTCGACGATCGAGAACGAGATCCTCGCCGAGAAGCGGCAGTCCGAGAACAGCCGCGACTCGGAGATCGAGAAGCGCGCCGCCAAGCTCGAGGCCGACCTGGCCGAGCTGGAGGCCGAGGGTGCCAAGGCGGACGTCCGGCGCAAGGTCAAGGAGGGCGGAGAGCGCGAAATGCGCCAGATCCGCGACCGGGCCCAGCGCGAGATCGACCGCCTGGACGAGGTGCTGGACACCTTCCGCAAGCTGGAGCCGAAGCAGCTGGTCACCGACGAGCTGCTCTACCGCGAGCTGCGCGACCGGTTCGGTGAGTACTTCACCGGTTCCATGGGCGCCGAGGCGATCAAGGCGCTGGTCCAGAACATGGACCTCGACGCCGAGGCCGAGAGCCTGCGGGAGACCATCCGGTCCGGCAAGGGCCAGCGGAAGATCCGGGCGCTCAAGCGGCTCAAGGTCGTGGCGGCGTTCCTGAACACCCGCAACTCGCCGCTCGGCATGGTGTTGGACTGCGTCCCGGTCATCCCGCCGGACCTGCGCCCGATGGTGCAGCTCGACGGTGGCCGGTTCGCGACCTCGGACCTGAACGACCTGTACCGCCGCGTGATCAACCGGAACAACCGCCTCAAGCGGCTGATCGACCTCGGCGCTCCCGAGATCATCGTCAACAACGAGAAGCGGATGCTCCAGGAGGCCGTCGACGCACTGTTCGACAACGGCCGTCGCGGCCGGCCGGTCACCGGTCCGGGTAACCGCCCGCTCAAGTCGCTGTCCGACATGCTCAAGGGCAAGCAGGGCCGGTTCCGCCAGAACCTGCTGGGCAAGCGCGTCGACTACTCCGGCCGTTCGGTCATCGTGGTCGGCCCGAAGCTCAAGCTGCACCAGTGTGGTCTGCCCAAGCAGATGGCGCTGGAGCTGTTCAAGCCGTTCGTCATGAAGCGGCTGGTCGACCTCAACCACGCGCAGAACATCAAGTCCGCCAAGCGGATGGTCGAGCGTCAGCGCCCGGTCGTGTGGGACGTGCTGGAAGAGGTCATCGGCGAGCACCCGGTGCTGCTCAACCGGGCGCCGACCCTGCACCGTCTGGGCATCCAGGCCTTCGAGCCGCAGCTGGTCGAGGGCAAGGCGATCCAGATCCACCCGCTGGTCTGCACGGCGTTCAACGCCGACTTCGACGGTGACCAGATGGCGGTGCACGTGCCGCTGTCCGCCGAGGCCCAGGCCGAGGCACGCATCCTGATGCTGTCGTCGAACAACATCCTCAAGCCGGCCGACGGCAAGCCGGTCACCATGCCCACCCAGGACATGGTCATCGGTCTCTACCACCTCACCCACCGCATCGCCGGTGAGAAGAAGGGCGAGGGCCGGGCGTTCAGCTCGGACGCCGAGGCCCGGATGGCCTTCGACAACGGCGAGCTGCACCTGCAGGCGCTGGTGAAGATCCGCCTGCGCGGCGTGACCGAGGTCGACAACGGCGCCGGTGCCGAGCAGTGGACCGCCCCGGAAGGCTGGGTCGAGGGTGACCCGCTGACCGTGGAAACGACCCTGGGTCGGGTGCTGTTCAACGAGACGCTGCCGCAGGGCTACCGCTTCGTGAACTACGAGATCCGCAAGGGTCAGCTCTCCGCGATCGTCAACGACCTCGCCGAGCGCTTCCCCAAGGTGGCGCTGGCCGCCACCCTGGACGGGCTCAAGGAGGCCGGTTTCCACTGGGCCACCTGGTCCGGCGTGACGATCGGCATGGAGGACGTCATCGCTCCGCCGCGCAAGGCGGAGATCCTGGCGAAGTACGAGAAGGAAGCCGACCGGATCGACAAGCAGTACCAGCGTGGTCTGATGACCGCCGAGGAGCGTCGCGGCGAACTCATCGAGATCTGGACCAAGGCGACCAACGAGGTCGCCAAGGAGATGGACACCGCGCTGCCGCAGGAGAACCCACTGTGGAAGATGATCCACTCGGGTGCCCGCGGTAACCTGCTCCAGCTCCGGCAGATCGCGGCGATCCGTGGTCTGGTGGCAAACCCGAAGGGCGAGATCATCCCGCGGCCGATCAAGGCCAGCTACCGGGAGGGTCTGTCCGTGCTGGAGTACTTCATCTCCACGCACGGTGCCCGTAAGGGTCTTGCCGACACCGCGCTGCGGACCGCCGACTCGGGTTACCTGACCCGTCGTCTGGTGGACGTCTCGCAGGACGTCATCATCCGTGAAGAGGACTGCGGCACCGACCGGGCGATCCCGATGCAGATCGGCGAGAAGCTGGACGGCAAGCTCGTCGTCCACACCCACGCCGAGACCAGCGTGCACGCCCGGACCCTGGCCGACGACATCAAGGGGCCGGACGGCACCGTGGTGGCCGAGCGCGGTCAGGACCTCAACTCCATCGGGGTCGACAAGATCGTCGCCGCCGGCGTGGAGACGGTCCGGGTGCGCAGCGTGCTCACCTGCGAGTCCAAGCTGGGTGTCTGCGCGGCCTGCTACGGCCGGTCGCTGCCGACCGGCAAGTCGGTCGACATCGGCGAGGCGGTCGGCATCATCGCCGCCCAGTCCATCGGTGAGCCCGGTACGCAGCTGACGATGCGTACCTTCCACACCGGTGGTGTCGCGGGTGAGGACATCACCCAGGGTCTGCCGCGTGTCCAGGAAATCTTCGAGGCTCGGGTCCCGAAGGGTAAGGCGCCCATCGCCGACACCCCCGGCCGGATCCGGATCGAGGACGGCGAGCGGTCCCGCAAGATCATCGTGGTGCCGGACGACGGCAGCGAAGAGATCGTGTACGACAAGATCTCGAAGCGGGTCAAGCTCCGGACCCACGACGGGGGCCACGTCGCGGTCGGCGAGAAGCTGACCGAGGGCACCATCGACCCGCACGAGCTTCTGCGGATCATGGGTCCGCGGGCGGTCCAGGTCCACCTGACCAGTGAGGTCCAGGAGGTCTACCGCTCGCAGGGTGTGCTCATCCACGACAAGCACATCGAGATCATCATCCGCCAGATGCTCAAGCGGGTGACGGTCATCGACTCCGGCTCGACCGAGTTCCTGCCGGGCGTGCTGGTCGACCGGGCGCTGTTCGAGTCGGAGAACCGCCGGCTCGTCTCGGAGGGCGGCGAGCCCGCCGCTGGTCGTCCGGTGCTGATGGGTATCACCAAGGCCTCGTTGGCCACCGACTCCTGGCTCTCGGCGGCCTCCTTCCAGGAGACCACCCGGGTGCTGACCGACGCTGCGATCAACTCGCGCAGCGACTCGCTGGTCGGCCTCAAGGAGAACGTGATCATCGGCAAGCTCATCCCGGCCGGTACGGGCATCAGCAAGTACCGCAACGTCCGGGTGGAGCCGACCGAGGAGGCCAAGGCCAAGGTCTACTCGATGACCGGCTACCCGGAGACCGACTACGGGTTCGGGCCGGCCAGCGGGCAGGCTGTGCCGCTGGACGACTTCGACTTCGGGTCGTACCGCTAAGCACCAATCACACGACGAGGCCCCCGGCATCCGCCGGGGGCCTCGTCGTGTCCGGACCGGCCCACCCCCGGCCCGAGTTCGGCATGATGGGGGGATGACGACCGCACCCGGGCAGGTGGCAGTCGCGCAGCAGGGCCTGCGCCACCCGCTGGACCCGGATCCGGCCCGCGCCACGAAGGTGCGGGCGGTTTTCGCGCTAGGGCTGCTCGGCCTGCTGACCGGGCTGTTCATCGGTGGGGTGGTGCCGGCGACGGTGGCCCTGCAACTGGCCCGGCAGGCGCGCCGTGAGGCGTACGCCTCGGGAGGTTTCCTCACCGGGAGCGCCTGGCTGCGACAGGGGGAGCGGATGGCCTGGATCGGCCTGGTGCTGGCCGCGGTCAGTGTGGTGGCCGCGGTGGTCATCGGGGTGGTTCGGCTGGCCGGCGCGCCGTTCGGCCACGACTACCCGGCGAACATGGACTGAGCCATCCGTGGCCGCGCCCGGCGTGGGCGGCGGCACTCTCGGCGGTAGCCTGGCCGGTGTCCGCCGTGCGGCGGTGGCGGCCTTTCGACAGGAGGACCTCGTGACGGAACCGGCCCGGCCCCCTGCGGACGAACCGGCCGGCCATCCGGACGCGCCGTCCGAGCCGAGCGGCTGGGCGCGGCCAGGCCCGAGCGGCGAGCCACACCCACCCGCGTCCACGCCGGGTTGGGGCGCGCCGCCACCTCCCGCACCGCACCCCGGCGGGGCCCCCACCGGCTGGGGTACGACCACTCCGCCCGACTCCGTGCAGCCGTACCCGGTCTCCGGAGCACAGACCCCGCCGCCGGGGTGGGGCCCGCCGTCGTCCGGTGCTGGTATGCCGCCGGGGTGGGGCCCGCCGTCGTCCGGCGCTGGCATGCCGCCGGGGTGGGGCCCTTCGGCGCCGGGCCATGCCCCCGGCTGGGGTGCCGCGCCGGGGCATCCGGTGCCGCCGCCCACCGACGACCAACGCCGGCCGCCGAAGCGGGTGGAGATGGTGCCCGGTACGCCGTTCGGCGTCGTGCACCTGGACGTGGCGCCGGTCACCTCCGGTCTGGCCATCGGTGCGCTGGTGGCCGGGGTCGCGTCGGTCCTGGTCTCACTGCTGGTGATCTGCTTCGGGGTGGCCTTCGTGGACGAGGGCGGGGCCTGGGCGTCCGGAGCGTTCGCCGCGCTCGCCGTTCTGGCCGGCCTGGCGGCGGTCGTCGCCGGCCTGCTCGGCCAGCGGCAGATCCGCAGGCCGACCGCGCCCTCCGCGGTCCGGTTCACCGGCCGAGGGCTGGCGGTGGCCGGGATCAGCTGTGGCGCGGTGGGGGCGCTGCTCAGCCTCGTGGGCCTGGGCCTGGCGCTGCTTCTCGCCCTGACGTGAGGCTGGTGACCATCCGATCCGCCGCCTGACGCGGTTCCCGGCACCCGCCCCGGGGGCGACGGCTGGTCCCGAGGGGAAGCCGGTACACTTGTGCTCGTAGGTGCCCATCGCGGGCGACGGGGCAGGGCGAGATCGGCCGGCGGGTGTGAGACGGTCGCCGGGCCATTCCGTTTTGACCTGGGCGGTTGTGGTAGGTACTCTTCCCCCTTGTGCCCGGGCATGCCCGGGCAACTCGTGCGTGCGCTGTTTCCGGAGTCCGGACGGCGGCACGACAAGACAAGGATCCGGGGCGGGGCGACCCGCGCACCGGTGACAGACACCCGTGTAGCACGCGAAAGCGTCCGCAACGGGACCGTGATGAGGGCGACACGCCCGACCGCGGGTGCCGGGGCCTCCGCAAGGTGGCCCTGGTCGGAATGTAGGAGAGCCGGTCATCAGGCCGGCTAACGAGCAGACGGCGCGGCCGCGGATGCGGCCGAAGGGAGCGGAGAAACCCGGTGCCCACGATCCAGCAGCTGGTCCGAAAGGGCCGCAAGGCAAAGACGAGTAAGACCAAGACCCCGGCGCTGAAGGGTTCCCCTCAGCGGCGCGGCGTGTGCACCCGCGTGTACACCACCACCCCCAAGAAGCCGAACTCAGCGCTGCGCAAGGTCGCTCGTGTGAAGCTCAGCAGCCAGATCGAGGTGACCGCCTACATCCCGGGTGTTGGTCACAACCTGCAGGAGCACTCGATCGTGCTCGTTCGCGGCGGCCGGGTGAAGGACCTCCCCGGCGTGCGTTACAAGATCGTTCGCGGTTCGCTGGACACCCAGGGTGTCCGCAACCGCAAGCAGGCGCGCAGCCGTTACGGCGCCAAGAAGGAGAAGAGCTGACATGCCGCGTAAAGGACCCGCTCCGCGGCGGCCACTGGTCGCTGACCCGGTGTACAACTCGCCGCTGGTCACCCAGCTGGTAAACAAGATCCTGCTGCGCGGCAAGCGCCAGCTCGCCGAGACCATCGTGTACGCGGCCCTTGAGGGCTGCCGCGAGAAGTCCGGCACCGACCCCGTCGTCACCCTCAAGCGGGCGATGGACAACGTCAAGCCGACCCTCGAGGTGCGTAGCCGTCGTGTCGGTGGCGCCACCTACCAGGTTCCGGTCGAGGTCCGCCCGACCCGGGCGACCACCCTGGGCCTGCGCTGGCTGGTCACCTACTCCCGCGCTCGGCGGGAGAAGACCATGGTCGAGCGGCTGATGAACGAGCTGCTGGACGCGAGCAACGGCCTCGGTGCCGCCGTCAAGCGGCGCGAGGACACGCACAAGATGGCCGAGTCGAACAAGGCCTTCGCGCACTACCGCTGGTAACACCCTGGTTCCGGCGCCCACGGGCGCCGGAACCGCCACCAGTTGAGTCGAGACGACGATAAGTAGGGATTGAAGTGGCCGCCGCAGACGCGCTCGCCAACGTACGCAACATCGGCATCATGGCGCACATCGATGCCGGTAAGACCACGACCACCGAGCGAATCCTCTTCTACACCGGCATCACGTACAAGATCGGTGAGGTCCACGAGGGCGCTGCCGTCATGGACTGGATGGAGCAGGAGCAGGAGCGTGGTATCACCATCACCTCCGCTGCTACCAAGTGTGAGTGGAAGGGCCACACGATCCAGATCATCGACACGCCTGGCCACGTCGATTTCACGGTCGAGGTCGAGCGGTCGCTGCGGGTCCTGGATGGTGCGGTCGCGGTCTACGACGGCGTTGCCGGCGTGGAGCCGCAGACGGAGAACGTCTGGCGGCAGGCCGACAAGTACAACGTCCCGCGCATGTGCTTCGTCAACAAGCTCGACCGGACTGGCGCCGACTTCTTCCGCTGCGTGCAGATGATGATCGACCGGCTGAACGCCACCCCGCTGGTGCTCCAGATCCCGATCGGGCTCGAGGGCGACCACATCGGTGTCGTCGACCTGATCGGCATGCGCGCTCTCACCTGGCGTGGGGAGACCCAGAAGGGTGACGACTACGCGATCGAGGAGATCCCGGCCGACCTGGCCGACTCCGCGGCCGAGTGGCGCGAGAAGCTGCTGGAGACCCTCGCTGACGTCGACGACGCGGTGATGGAGAAGTACCTGGAGGGCGAGGAGATCTCCGCCGAGGAGATCAAGGCCGCCATCCGGCGTTCCACCATCGCCGGCAAGGCCAACCCGGTGCTCTGCGGCTCGGCGTTCAAGAACAAGGGCGTTCAGCCCATGCTCGACGCCGTGGTCGACTTCCTGCCGTCGCCGCTGGACGTTCCGGCGATCGAGGGTACGGCCACCGACGGCGAGACCCCGCTGATCCGGAAGCCGTCCAAGTCGGAGCCCTTCGCCGGCCTGGCCTTCAAGATCCAGACGGACAAGCACCTCGGCAAGCTCACCTACGTCCGGGTCTACTCCGGCCTGCTCGAGTCCGGCTCCCAGGTGGTCAACTCCACCAAGGACCGCAAGGAGCGGATCGGCAAGATCTACCAGATGCACGCCAACAAGCGGGAAGAGCGTCCGTCGGCGCAGGCCGGCGACATCATCGCCGTCCAGGGTCTCAAGCAGACCACCACCGGCGACACGCTTTCCGACCCGGCGAACCCGGTGATCCTGGAGTCGATGACCTTCCCGGAGCCGGTCATCTCGGTGGCGATCGAGCCGAAGACCAAGTCCGACCAGGAGAAGCTCGGCACCGCGATCCAGCGGCTGGCCGAGGAGGACCCGACCTTCCGCGTCCGTCTGGACGAGGAGACCGGTCAGACGGTCATCTCCGGCATGGGCGAGCTGCACCTGGACATCCTGGTCGACCGGATGCGCCGCGAGTTCAACGTCGAGGCCAACGTCGGCAAGCCGCAGGTGGCGTACCGCGAGACCATCCGCCGCAAGGTGGACAAGGTCGAGTACACCCACAAGAAGCAGACCGGTGGTTCCGGCCAGTACGCCCGCGTGATCGTGAGCGTCGAGCCGCTGCCGCTGGACAACGACTCGCCGACCTACGAGTTCGCCAACGCCGTCAGTGGCGGCCGTATCCCCCGGGAGTTCATCCCCTCGGTGGACGCCGGCGCGCAGGACGCACTGCAGTACGGCATCCTCGCGGGCTTCCCGCTGGTCGGTGTGAAGCTGACCCTGCTGGACGGCCAGTACCACGAGGTTGACTCGTCGGAAATGGCATTCAAGATCGCCGGCTCGATGGTGATGAAGGACGCGGCCCGCAAGGCCGATCCCGCACTGCTTGAGCCGATGATGGCCGTTGAAGTCACCACTCCTGAGGAGAACATGGGTGACGTCATCGGTGACCTCAACTCCCGCCGCGGCATCATCCAGGCGATGGAGGAGCGCAGTGGCGCCCGCATCGTGAAGGCTCTGGTGCCGTTGTCGGAGATGTTCGGCTACGTCGGCGACCTGCGGTCGAAGACCCAGGGCCGGGCTAGCTACAGCATGCAGTTCGACTCCTACGCCGAGGTTCCGCAGAGCGTCGCGAAGGAGATCATCGCCAAGGCAACGGGCGAGTAACTTCCCCGAGCAGGTGATTCGTGGTTGGTCGCGGGAGGGGTCACCCGCCCGCGGCCACCACGATCGGATCGCGTGAGACCGGGCCTGTAGGCTTCATCGCCGCAGAACCCACAAAGAGACTCTCCGGCCGTCAGGCCGGAAAGGCTGTCGACAGAGTCCTAAGCGCCGACCGGCGCGCCGGGCGTACGAACCAAGAAGTCCACAGGAGGACACCAGTGGCGAAGGCGAAGTTCGAGCGGACTAAGCCGCACGTCAACATCGGCACCATTGGTCACATCGACCACGGTAAGACGACGCTGACGGCGGCCATCACCAAAGTCCTGCACGACCAGTTCCCGGACCTGAACCCTTACACGCCGTTCGACGAGATCGACAAGGCGCCGGAGGAGAAGGCCCGCGGCATCACGATCTCGATCGCGCACGTCGAGTACCAGACCGAGTCGCGGCACTACGCGCACGTCGACTGCCCCGGCCACGCGGACTACATCAAGAACATGATCACCGGTGCCGCGCAGATGGACGGCGCGATCCTGGTGGTCGCGGCGACCGATGGCCCGATGCCGCAGACCCGCGAGCACGTGCTGCTGGCCCGTCAGGTTGGCGTGCCGTACATCGTCGTGGCGCTCAACAAGAGCGACATGGTCGATGACGAGGAGCTCCTGGAGCTCGTCGAGCTCGAGGTCCGTGAGCTGCTCTCCTCGCAGGAGTACCCGGGTGACGACCTGCCGGTCGTTCGGGTTTCGGCGCTGAAGGCCCTCGAGGGTGACCCCGAGTGGACCGGCAAGCTGCTGGACCTGATGACCGCGGTCGACACCTCGATCCCGCAGCCGGAGCGCGAGATCGACAAGCCGTTCCTGATGCCGGTTGAGGACGTTTTCACGATCACTGGTCGTGGCACCGTCGTCACCGGTCGCGTGGAGCGCGGCGTTCTCCTGCCGAACGAGGATGTTGAGCTCGTCGGTATCAAGGAGAAGAGCTTCAAGACCAAGGTCACCGCGATCGAGATGTTCCGGAAGACCCTGGACGACGCCCGCGCAGGCGAGAACGTCGGCCTGCTGCTGCGTGGCACCAAGCGCGACGAGGTCGAGCGCGGCATGGTCGTCGTGAAGCCGGGCTCGAACACCCCGCACACGGAGTTCGAGGCGACGGTCTACATCCTCTCCAAGGAGGAGGGCGGCCGGCACACCCCGTTCTTCCAGAACTACCGTCCGCAGTTCTACTTCCGGACCACGGACGTCACCGGTGTCGTCACCCTCCCCGAGGGCACCGAGATGGTCATGCCGGGTGACAACACCACCATGTCGGTGAAGCTGATCCAGCCCATCGCCATGGAGGAGAACCTCAAGTTCGCGATCCGCGAGGGTGGCCGTACCGTCGGCGCCGGGTTCGTCACCAAGATCTCCAAGTGAGCTAGGTAACCCCGATTAGACCGGCCGCCAGTCGTGCGGCATACTAGTCAGGTTGCGTAACGACAGTTCGTCGCCTGTGTTCGGCTTTCGCTGAACCTCCAGGTGATGGCACCGTCGAGCGTAGGGTGGTTGGCGGCCCAGTCGCCAACCACCCTCGCACGGCGTTCAGGTCGCGGTAATGCGATCGGCGCCTTGACCCCCGCGCGGTCAGCACCACTCCGGAACCACGGGGCGGAGCCCGGCCCGAGGGCGCGACACGCCCGACCGCGGGGGTCGGCGAAGTGGGCCTGTGCCAGCCGGTGCAGGCGCCCGCAACACAGCGGCATCGAGAGAAGGAACAGAAGCCACCATGGCGGGACAGAAGATCCGCATCCGGCTCAAGGCCTATGACCACGAGGTCGTCGACTCCTCGGCTCGGAAGATCGTCGAGACGGTGACGCGCACCGGGGCGCAGGTCGCGGGCCCGGTGCCGCTGCCCACGGAGATCAACCGTTTCTGCGTTATCCGCTCGCCGCACAAGTACAAGGACTCGCGCGAGCACTTCGAGATGCGCACGCACAAGCGGCTGATCGACATCATCGACCCGACCCCGAAGACGGTCGACTCGCTCATGCGCCTCGACCTGCCGGCTGGCGTCGACATCGAGATCAAGCTGTAGGGACCGGACAAATGGACAGGCAAGTCAAGGGGATCCTGGGCGCCAAGCTCGGCATGACCCAGGTCTGGGACAACAACCGTGTTGTTCCCGTGACCGTGGTCGAGGCCGGCCCGTGCGTCATCAGCCAGGTTCGTAGCGCCGAGAAGGACGGTTACTCAGCGGTCCAGCTGGCATACGGCACCATCGACCCGCGCAAGGTCAAGAAGCCGATCAGCGGGCACTACGCCAAGGCGGACGTGGCGCCGCGCCGGCACATCGTCGAGCTGCGCACCACGAACGCTGGGGAATACTCGCTCGGCCAGGAAGTCACGGTCGAGGAGTTCCCGGCCGGCGTCACCATCGACGTCACCGGCAAGACCAAGGGCAAGGGTTACGCCGGTCCGATGAAGCGGCACGGCTTCCACGGTCTGGGTGCGGGCCACGGTGTCGAGCGTAAGCACCGCTCGCCCGGCTCCATCGGTGCCTGCGCCACTCCGGGTCGTGTCTTCAAGGGCACCCGGATGGCCGGCCGGATGGGTGGCGTGCGGTACACCGTGCAGAACCTCACCGTCCAGGCGGTCGACACCGAGAAGAACCTGCTGCTCGTCCGGGGTGCCATTCCTGGTCCCAAGGGCGCGCTGGTTCTGGTCCGTACCGCGGCGAAGAGCAAGGTGAAGAAGGGCGGTGCGGCCAAGTGACCACCGTTGACGTACGCACCGTCGAAGGCACCACCAGCAGCTCGGTCGAGCTGCCGGCGGACATCTTCGACGTGCAGGCCAACGTCGCGCTGATGCACCAGGTCGTGGTGGCCCAGCTCGCGGCGGCCCGACAGGGCACGCACAAGGTCAAGACCCGCGGCGAGGTCGCCGGTGGCGGCAAGAAGCCGTACAAGCAGAAGGGCACCGGTCGCGCCCGGCAGGGCTCGATCCGCGCGCCGCAGTTCGCCGGCGGTGGCGTGGTGCACGGTCCCGTGCCGCGTGACTACAGCCAGCGGACCCCGAAGAAGATGAAGGCCGCCGCGCTGCGCGGTGCCCTCTCGGACCGGGCCCGCGCCAGCCAGGTGCACGTCGTCGAGGCGTTCGTCTCGGGCGAGAAGCCGTCGACCAAGGCGGCCCTGGCCACGCTGACCAAGCTCACCGAGGCCCGCCGGGTCCTGGTCGTGCTGAGCAGCACCGACGAGCTGAACTGGGTGTCACTGCGCAACGAGCCGCGGGTGCACCTGATCGAGTCCGGCCAGCTGAACACGTACGACGTGCTGGTGGCCGACGATGTGGTCTTCACCAAGGACGCCCTGGACGAGTTCCTGGGCGTGCCCGCCGAGACCACCGAGGAGGGTGGCAAGTGAGCACGATCGCCGACCCGCGCGACATCATCGTGGCGCCGGTCGTCTCGGAGAAGAGCTACAGCGAGCTGAACCGGAACTGGTACACCTTCCTGGTGCACCCGGACGCGAACAAGACCGAGATCAAGATCGCTATCCAGCAGATCTTCAACGTCCGCGTCCTGACGGTCAACACGCTCAACCGCCAGGGTAAGCGCAAGCGCACCAAGACCGGTTTCGGTCAGCGCAAGGCGACCAAGCGGGCGATCGTGAAGCTGGCTGACGGTGACCGTATCGAGGCCTTCGGCGGCCCGGTCAGCTGAGGGGTGTAGACAATGGCTATCCGTAAGTACAAGCCGACGACGCCGGGCCGACGTGGCTCCAGTGTCGCTGACTTCGCCGAGATCACCCGGTCCACGCCGGAGAAGTCGCTGCTGGCTCCGCTGCCGAAGAAGGGCGGGCGTAACGCCCACGGCCGGATCACCACGCGACACCACGGTGGCGGTCACAAGCGTCAGTACCGTCTGATCGACTTCAAGCGGGTCGACAAGGACGGCGTGCCGGCCAAGGTCGCTCACATCGAGTACGACCCGAACCGCACGGCGCGCATCGCGCTGCTGCACTACGCCGACGGCGAGAAGCGGTACATCATCGCGCCGAAGGACATCAAGCAGGGCGACCGCATCGAGTCCGGTCCGGGCGCCGACATCAAGCCGGGTAACAACCTGCCGCTGCGCAACATCCCGGTCGGTACCACGATCCACAACGTGGAGCTGCGTCCGGGTGGCGGGGCCAAGCTGGCCCGGTCCGCGGGCGTCGGAGTTCAGCTGCTCGGCCGCGAGGGCGCGTACGCGACCCTTCGTATGCCGTCCGGCGAGATCCGGCGTGTGGACGTGCGCTGCCGCGCCAGCGTCGGCGAGATCGGCAACGCCGACCAGTCGAACATCAACTGGGGCAAGGCCGGCCGTATGCGGTGGAAGGGCAAGCGCCCGACCGTCCGTGGTGTCGCCATGAACCCGGTCGACCACCCGCACGGTGGTGGTGAGGGTAAGACCTCCGGTGGTCGCCACCCGGTCAACCCGCAGGGTAAGCCCGAGGGCCGCACCCGTCGTAAGGGCCAGCCGAGTGACCGGATGATCGTCCGCCGCCGCTACGCCACGCGTAAGCGCGGCTGAGGGAGATAAGACATGCCTCGCAGCCTGAAGAAGGGCCCGTTCGTAGACGACCACCTGCTCAAGAAGGTGGAAGTACAGAACGACAAGGGCTCGAAGAACGTGATCAAGACCTGGTCGCGGCGCTCGACGATCATCCCCGAGATGCTCGGGCACACGATCGCCGTGCATGACGGACGCAAGCACGTCCCGGTGTTCGTGACCGAGGCGATGGTCGGGCACAAGCTCGGCGAGTTCGCGCTGACCCGCACTTTCAAGGGTCACGAGAAGGACGACCGGAAGAGCCGTCGGCGCTGACGCCGCGGGCATACGGATAGAGGGAACAAGGGGTTACAGCGATGCCAGGAAAGGGCGACGCTCCGGTGCTTCCGGGCGCGCGGGCGGTTGCGCGGCACGTGCGCATCTCGCCGATGAAGGCGCGCCGGGTGGTCAACCTCGTCCGCGGCCTGCCCGCGAAGGAGGCGCTCACGGTGCTGCAGTTCGCGCCGCAGGCTGCGAGCGAGCAGGTGTACAAGGTGCTCGCTAGCGCGATCGCCAACGCGGAGAACAACGAGCGGCTGGACCCCGACGCGCTGCTCGTCAGCGAGGCCTTCGTGGACGAGGGCCCGACGATGAAGCGGTTCCAGCCGCGGGCGCAGGGTCGGGCGTACCGCATCCGCAAGCGCACCTGCCACATCACCGTGGCGGTCGAAGCGGTCGCGCCGGCGGCGCCGAGGAAGGCCGCGGCGAAGAAGGCCGCCCCGGCCACGGAGGCCGCACCGGCCGAAGCGCAGAGCAAGACGGAGGACGCCGAGTAATGGGTCAGAAGGTTCACCCCACTGGGTTCCGGCTCGGCATCTCGACCGACTGGAAGTCCCGCTGGTTCGCGGACAAGCTCTACAAGGACTACATCGGCGAGGATGTAAAGATCCGCCGCATGATGTCCAAGGGCCTGGAGCGCGCCGGGATTTCCAAGGTCGACATCGAGCGCACCCGCGACCGGGTTCGCGTCGACATCCACACCGCCCGGCCGGGCATCGTCATCGGCCGTAAGGGTGCGGAGGCCGACCGGATCCGCGGCGAGCTTGAGAAGCTCACCGGCAAGCAGGTTCAGCTGAACATCATCGAGGTGAAGAACCCCGAGTCGGACGCTCAGCTCGTTGCGCAGGGCGTGGCCGAGCAGCTGTCCAGCCGGGTCAGCTTCCGTCGTGCGATGCGCAAGGCCATGCAGTCGGCCATGAAGAACCCGGTCTGCAAGGGCATCCGGGTTCAGGTCTCGGGTCGCCTCGGCGGCGCCGAGATGAGCCGGACCGAGTTCTACCGTGAGGGCCGGGTTCCGCTGCACACGCTGCGGGCCAACATCGAGTACGGCTTCTTCGAGGCCCGTACCACGTTCGGCCGGATCGGTGTGAAGGTCTGGATCTACAAGGGCGACGCCGTCATGGGCCGGGAGACTCCGGCAGAAGCCGGTCCGTCCCGCCCGCGTCGTGGTGAGCGCGGCGACCGTCCCGAGCGTCCGCGCCGTGGCCGGTCCGGTTCGTCCGGCACCACGGCTGGTGGCACCGAGGCCGGCCGGGCTGCTGCGACCACCATCGCGCAGCAGGCCGAGACGCCGAGCGGCGAGCCGGTCGACAGCGCAGCTGTCGCCGCCACGGCTTCCGCTCCGGCAGAGACGCAGCAGGAGGGCTGACAGATGCTGATGCCGCGCAAGCCCCCGAAGGGCTTCCGCAAGCCGCACCACCCGGACCGCAGTGGCGCGTCCAAGGGTGGTAACCGGGTGGTGTTCGGCGAGTTCGGGATCCAGGCTCTCGAGCCGGCGTACGTGACCAACCGCCAGATCGAGTCGGCGCGTATCGCGATGACTCGTCACATCAAGCGTGGTGGCAAGGTCTGGATCACGATCTTCCCGGACCAGGCCCTCACCAAGAAGCCTGCCGAGACCCGCATGGGTTCCGGTAAGGGCTCGCCCGAGTGGTGGGTCGCCAACGTCAAGCCGGGGCGGGTTCTCTTCGAGATGTCCTTCCCCAACGAGCAGACCGCGCGAGAGGCTATGCGTCGCGCGATCCACAAGCTCCCGATGAAGTGCCGCATTGTTACGCGCGAAGTGGGTGAATCCTGATGGCAGCGGGCGTTAAGGCGACCGAGCTGCGTGAGCTCTCCGAAGAGGAGCTGGTCACGAAGCTGCGGGAGGCCAAGGCGGAGCTGTTCAACCTCCGCGTACAGGCCGCAACCGGGCAGCTGGACAACAACCGGCGGTTGCAGGTCATCCGTCGGGAGATCGCCCGGATCTACACGATCATGCGTGAGCGTGAGCTGGGGCTCTCGGCCGCGCCGACTGAGGTGACTGCATCATGACCGAAGACACCGCCACCGCCGCCGCGCGGTCCCGCCGCAAGGTCCGTGAGGGCCTGGTGGTCAGCGACAAGATGGACAAGACCATCGTTGTCGAGGTCGAGGACCGGGTTCGGCACGCGCTGTACGGCAAAATCATGCGCCGTACTCGCAAGCTGAAGGTGCACGACGAGCAGAACGCCGCCGGCATCGGCGACCGGGTCCTGATCATGGAGACCCGGCCGCTGAGCGCCACCAAGCGTTGGCGGATCGTGGAGATCCAGGAAAAGGCCAAGTAGCGAAGGCTCGACCTGCCCGGCGTTGCGTCGGGCGTAGGTTCCGCCAGGCTCCGGCCGCTCCGGCGGCCGGAGAACCGGCAGACATAGGAGATAGACGTGATTCAGCAGGAGTCGCGACTGCGCGTCGCCGACAACACGGGTGCTCGGGAGATCCTCTGCATCCGGGTTCTCGGTGGCTCCGGTCGGCGCTACGCGAGCATCGGCGACGTCATCGTGGCCACGGTCAAGGACGCGATCCCGGGTGCCGGCGTGAAGAAGGGCGACGTCGTCAAGGCGGTCATCGTTCGCACGGCCAAGGAGAGGCGGCGGCCGGACGGCTCGTACATCCGCTTCGACGAGAACGCCGCCGTCATCATCAAGGACGGCGGGGACCCGCGCGGTACCCGCATCTTCGGCCCGGTGGGCCGGGAGCTGCGGGACAAGCGGTTCATGAAGATCATTTCCCTCGCGCCGGAGGTGTTGTGACCGTGAAGGTCAAGAAGGGCGACACGGTCGTCATCATCGCCGGTAAGGACAAGGGTGCCAAGGGCAAGGTCATCATGGCCTACCCGCGGCAGGACAAGGTCCTGGTCGAGGGCGTGAACCGGGTCAAGAAGCACACCCGCATCAGCACCACCCAGCGTGGCGCCAAGACCGGCGGCATCGTCACTCAGGAGGCCCCGATCCACGTCTCGAACGTGCAGGTCCTGGACTCCGACGGCAAGCCGACCCGTGTCGGTTACCGGATCGACGACAACGGCCAGAAGGTCCGCATCGCGCGTAGCACCGGTAAGGACCTGTGATGACCACGGCTACCGAAAAGACCTTGCCGCGCCTCAAGGAGCGGTACCGCAACGAGATCGTGGCCCAGCTGCGTGAGCAGCACAGCTACGGCAACCCCATGCAGGTGCCGCGGCTGGTCAAGATCGTCGTCAATATGGGTGTCGGCGAGGCTGCTCGCGACGCCAAGCTGATCGACGGCGCGGTCCGCGACCTCGCCACGATCACCGGTCAGAAGCCGCAGGTACGGCGGGCGACCAAGTCCATCGCGCAGTTCAAGCTCCGCGAGGGCATGCCGATCGGCGCGAAGGTCACCCTTCGTGGCGACCGGATGTGGGAGTTCATGGACCGGCTGCTCTCCATCGCGCTGCCGCGTATCCGCGACTTCCGCGGCCTCGACGGGCGCAAGCTGGACGGGCACGGCAACTACACGTTCGGTCTGACCGAGCAGTCCGTGTTCCACGAGATCGACCAGGACCGGATCGATCGCCAGCGGGGCATGGACATCACGGTGGTCACGACCGCCACGACCGACGACGAGGGCCGGGCGCTGCTCAAGCTCCTGGGCTTCCCGTTCAAGGAGAACTGAGATGGCCAAGAAGGCGCTGATCATCAAGGCGGCCGCGAAGCCGAAGTTCTCGGTTCGCGCGTACACCCGCTGCCAGCGGTGCGGGCGTCCGAAGGCGGTCTACCGCAAGTTCGGGCTCTGCCGGATCTGCATCCGGGAGATGGCTCACCGTGGTGAGCTGCCGGGCGTGTCCAAGGCTTCCTGGTAAGGGCGACCGCGTCCCGGCCGTCGGCCGGGAACTCCTGCACCGATTAGGTATTGCTCTTCGCCGTAGGCCCGGGGCTGATGCCCCGGGAACCCCGGCGAGAAAGGCTGACGAAATCCATGACGATGACCGACCCGATCGCAGACATGCTCACGCGTCTGCGTAACGCCAACCAGGCGTACCACGATCAGGTGAAGATGCCCTACTCCAAGATCAAGGCGAACATCGCCGAGGTCCTGAAGGCCGAGGGTTACATCGCAACCTGGTCGGTCGAGGAGCCCGAGGAGGGCGCCGTCGGCAAGCGACTGGTCGTCGAGCTGAAGTACGGCCAGAGCCGCGAGCGGAGCCTGGCCGGCATCAAGCGCGTGTCCAAGCCCGGTCTCCGGGTGTACGCCAAGTCGGACGGGCTCCCGCGGGTGCTCGGTGGGCTGGGCGTGGCGATCATTTCGACGTCCCAGGGGCTGCTGACCGACCGGCAGGCCCGCAAGCGGAGTGTTGGCGGGGAAGTCCTCGCCTTCGTCTGGTAACGGGAGACAGGTAGAAATGTCGCGAATTGGACGTAAGTCGATCCCGGTACCAGCCGGCGTCGACATCACGATCGACGGGCAGACCGTCAAGGTCAAAGGCCCCAAGGGCCAGCTCCAGCACACCCTCGCCGAGCCGATCAAGATCGAGCGGGCCGAGGATGGGCAGCTGAGCGTCAACCGGCCGAACGACGAGCGCAAGGCCAAGGAGCTCCACGGCCTGAGCCGTACGCTGGTTGCCAACATGATCGTCGGGGTCACCGAGGGCTACCGCAAGAGCCTGGAGATCGCCGGCACCGGTTACCGGGTCACCGCCAAGGGTTCGGACCTCGAGTTCGCGCTCGGGTTCTCGCACCCGGTGATCGTTCCCGCCCCGGCGGGCATCACCTTCACGGTGGAGCGGCCGACCCTGTTCCACGTGGCTGGCATCGACAAGCAGCAGGTCGGTGAGGTCGCCGCCAACATCCGGAAGATCCGCCCGCCGGAGCCCTACAAGGGCAAGGGCGTCAAGTACCAGGGCGAGGTCATCCGCCGCAAGGCTGGAAAGGCAGGTAAGAAGTGAGCGCCACGCTGCTCAAGCGCCGCCGCGGCGTCGCCGCCAAGCGCGCCATTGGGCGTGCGCGTCGGCACTTCCGCGTCCGCAAGAACGTCAGTGGTACGGCCGAGCGTCCGCGCCTGGTCGTCACCCGTTCGCTGCGGCACATGGTCGCCCAGGTCGTCGACGACACCAAGGGTCACACCCTGGCGTCGGCGTCGACCCTGGACGCCTCGCTGCGCGGTGCGGAGGGCGACAAGAGCGCCCTTGCCGGCAAGGTGGGCGCACTGCTCGCCGAGCGGGCCAAGGCCGCTGGCGTCTCCAAGGTCGTCTTCGACCGCGGTGGCAACCGGTACGCGGGGCGAGTCGCCGCGCTTGCCGATGCCGCCCGCGAAGCCGGGCTCGAGTTCTAACAACCCCGTCACGAGAGATAAGGAAGGCTGCTGATGCCAGGTCAACAGCGCCGTGGCGGCGGGTCCGGTGGCAACGAGGGTGGTCGCCGCGACAACCGCCGTGAGGGCGGCCGCGGAAACGCGCCCGTCGAGAAGACCCCGCACCTTGAGCGGGTCGTCGCGATCAACCGCGTCGCCAAGGTCGTGAAGGGTGGTCGTCGCTTCAGCTTCACCGCCCTGGTGATCGTTGGCGACGGCGACGGCACGGTCGGCGTGGGCTACGGGAAGGCCAAGGAGGTGCCCGCGGCCATCGCCAAGGGCGTCGAGGAGGCCAAGAAGCACTTCTTCAAGGTGCCGCGTATCGGCCAGTCGATCCCGCACCCGATCACGGGTGAGGACGCCGCTGGTGTGGTGCTGCTCAAGCCGGCCTCGGCCGGTACGGGCGTCATCGCCGGTGGTCCGGTTCGCGCCGTGCTGGAGTGCGCCGGGATCCACGACGTGCTCTCCAAGAGCCTCGGCTCGTCGAACCCGATCAACATCGTGCACGCCACCGTGGCGGCCCTGAAGGGGCTTGAGTCCCCCGAGCAGGTCGCGGCGCGTCGTGGCCTGCCGGTGGAGGACGTCGCGCCGGCCGCCATGCTGGCGTCGCGTGCGGGGGTGGCGCGCTGATGGCACGTCTGAAGGTCACCCAGCTCCGGTCCGTTATCGGGACCAAGCAGAACCAGCGTAATTCGCTGCGTTCGCTCGGTCTCAAGCGGATCAACGACGTGGTGGTCAAGGAAGACCGGCCCGAGATCCGCGGCATGATCTTCACGGTCAACCACCTCGTGAAGGTCGAGGAGGTCGAGTAATGACGATCAAGGTGCACCACCTGCGCCCGGCGCCCGGTTCCAAGACCGCGAAGACCCGCGTGGGTCGCGGTGAGGGTTCCAAGGGCAAGACCGCCGGTCGCGGTACCAAGGGTTCCAAGGCTCGCAAGAACATCTCGGCGGCGTTCGAGGGTGGGCAGATGCCCATCCACATGCGACTGCCGAAGATGAAGGGCTTCAAGAACAAGTTCAAGGTGGTCTTCCAGGTGGTCAACCTGGACCGACTCGCTGAGCTGTTCCCGAACGGCGGCCAGGTTGGCCCGCTGGAGCTCGTTGAGTCCGGCGCGGTCCGCAAGGGTCACCCGGTCAAGGTTCTCGGCACCGGGGACCTCGGCGGAGTGGCGCTCCAGGTGTCGGCGCACGCGTTCAGTGCGTCGGCCAAGGAGAAGATCGCCGCCGCCGGTGGCTCCGTCACCGAGCTGTAAGGCGTACCACCCATGGCGCCCGTCCAGTTGTGAGCAACTGGCGGGCGCCATGGTCTACCTGGGCCTCGATCGCCCGGTAATATCGGAATCAATTTATGTAGTCGGGCGCATCTGCCCGGACCGGGGTGGGGCTGTTAGAGTCCCATCCCAGCCATGGATTGCGGGCGCTCGCCCGTGATCCACCCCGACCCGCCAGGGATCACCGGCGGCCCGCCTCGCGCAGGAGGAAGAAGTTGCTGTCCGCCTTTCTCAGTGCGTTTCGTACGCCTGACCTGCGCAAGAAGCTGCTGTTCACAGTAGGCATCATCGCGGTCTACCGGCTGGGTGCAACGCTCCCCAGCCCGGGCGTCTCGTACGGCAACGTGCAGAAGTGCCTCGACACCATCCAGGGGGACACCACCGGGGTGGTGAACCTGCTCAACCTCTTCTCCGGCGGAGCGCTGCTACAGCTCTCGGTCTTCGCGCTGGGCATCATGCCCTACATCACCGCGTCGATCATTCTGCAGCTGCTGACCGTCGTGATCCCGCGCCTGGAGCAGCTCCGCAAGGAGGGCCAGGCCGGTCAGGCGAAGATCACGCAGTACACGCGCTACCTGACCCTCGGTCTCGGGGTGCTGCAGGCCTCGGCGTTCGTGGCCCTGGCCCGCTCTGGGCAGCTGTTCCAGAACCGCTGCGACCAGTTCCCGATCATTCCCACCGGCACCGGCATCCCGGACTGGCTGACCCTCGGCATCCTGGTGATGACGATGACCGCCGGCACCGGCATGGTCATGTGGCTCGGTGAGCTGATCACCGACCGGGGCGTCGGCAACGGCATGTCCGTCCTGATCTTCACCTCGATCGCGGCCCGGCTGCCCAGCGAGGGCTGGAACATCAAGACCAGCCAGGGCTGGGGCAAGTTCGCCCTGGTCATCGCGCTGGTGCTGGTCGTCATCACGGCGGTCACCTTCATCGAGCAGGCGCAGCGTCGGATCCCGGTGCAGTACGCCAAGCGGATGATCGGCCGGCGGATGTACGGCGGTACCTCGACCTACATCCCGCTCAAGGTCAACCAGGCGGGTGTGATCCCGGTCATCTTCGGGTCGTCGCTGCTCTACCTGCCGCAGTTGGCGCTGCAGTTCTTCGACCAGACCGACCCGGGCAAGACCCAGGCGTGGATCCAGAACAACCTGGTCAACCCGAGCAGCCCGATCTACATCGCGGTCTACTTCCTGCTGATCATCTTCTTCACGTACTTCTACGTCTCGATCACGTTCAATCCGACCGAGGTCGCGGACAACATGAAGAAGTACGGCGGGTTCGTGCCGGGCATCCGCCCGGGCAAGCCGACCGCCGACTACCTGGACTTCATCCTCAGCCGGATCACCCTGCCGGGCGCGATCTACCTCGGCGTCATCTCGATCCTGCCGAACTTCTTCTTCATCTGGCTGGACAACCAGCAGTACCAGAACTTCCCGTTCGGCGGCACCGCTGTGCTCATCATGGTCGGCGTCGGTCTGGAGACCGTGAAGCAGATCGAGAGCCAACTCATGCAGCGGAACTACGAAGGGTTCCTGCGGTAGATGAGACTCGTTCTGGTTGGCCCGCCGGGCGCGGGCAAGGGCACGCAGGCCGAGTTCGTCGCCGCGCACCTGTCGGTGCCCAAGATCTCGACTGGAGACATCTTCCGATCGAACGTCACCCAGGGCACGCCGCTCGGTGTCGAGGCGAAGCGGTACATGGACGCTGGCGAGCTGGTTCCGGACGAGGTCACCATCAACATGGTCCGGGACCGGCTGGCCGAGCCCGACGCCAGCGAGGGTTTCCTGCTCGACGGTTTCCCGCGGACCACTCCGCAGGCTGCCGCCCTGGACAAGCTCCTCGCCGATCTGGGCACCGCCCTGGATCTGGTCCTAGAGTTGGTGGTCGACGACGACGAGGTCATCCGGCGTCTCTCCGGCCGGCGTACCTGCCGGGGTTGCGGCAAGATCTGGCACGTCGAGTTCGACGCCACCACCCGGACGGGCATCTGTGACCGGTGCGGCGCCGAGCTGTTCCAGCGCGACGATGACAAGCCGGAGACGATCGCGACCCGGCTTCGTGAGTACAGCGAGAAGACCGCCCCCCTGGTCGACTACTACGGCGCTCAGGGCAAGTTGGTCGGGATCGACGCCACCGGCCCGGTGGAGGACGTCACCACCCGGGCCATCGACGCACTGCGGTCGTACGGCGGCTGAGGTCCGGCCGGACCACGGCGGATAGAGTGCGAACAGCGGGGTACGCGTGACGTGCCCCGCTGTTCGGCAACGAAAGGTAATCGCTCCATGCGTCGTCCCCAGCTGGACATCCAGCTGAAGACCCCTGACCAGATCGAGAAGATGCGGTCCGCCGGGCTGGTGGTGGCCGAGGCGCTTCGCCGGATGCGGGAAGCGGTCGCCCCCGGTGTGAGCACCGCCGATCTGGACGCGATCGCCGAGTCGACCATTCGCGAGGCGGGTGGCGTTCCGTCGTTCAAGGGCTACCACGGTTTTCCGGCGTCGATCTGCTCCTCGGTCAACGAGCAGGTCGTGCACGCCATCCCGTCGTCGGAGCAGGTGCTCCAGGCCGGTGATCTGATCTCCATCGACTGTGGTGCGGTGCTGGACGGGTGGCACGGCGACGCCGCGATCACCGTCGGGGTCGGCGATGTCGACCCGGCGCTGCTGAAGATGGCCGAGGTCGCCGAGGACGCGATGTGGGCCGGTATCGCCGCCGCCGCACGCGGTGCGGCCAGCGGCAAGGGGCGACTCACCGACATCTCGCACGCGGTGGAGAGCGCCGTCCGTAAGGGCGGTCGGTACGGCATCGTCGACGGCTACGGCGGGCACGGCATCGGCACCGAGATGCACCAGGACCCGCATGTGCTCAACCACGGGCGGCCGGGCAAGGGCCCACGACTGGTCACCGGCATGGCGTTGGCCATCGAGCCGATGATCACGATGGCGTCCCCGCGTACGTCCGAGTTGGCCGACGGCTGGACGGTGGTCACCCGGGACGGCTCGGTGGCGGCGCACGTCGAGCACTCGATGGCTCTGCTGCCGGACGGGGTCTGGGTGCTCACCGCGTTCGACGGGGGCCGCGCCCGACTGGGCGACCTGGTCACCGCGCGGCAGCCCGCCGCCTCAACCGCGCCCTAACCCCCCACCCCACCCCCGGGAGCGCGCCCCCGGCGCGCTCCTAGCCTCGTTGATCATGAAGTTATTGCCATGACACGCCGTTGTGCCCGGCAATAACTTCATGATCAACGGATGTTCGGGGTGGGACGCTACGGGCGTGTGGGTGGCATGCTTGCCGGCATGGACGGACGCGACGGGATGCGAGCGGCGGACGCGGACCGTGAGGCGACGGCTGACCGGTTACGGGCTGCCCTCGGCGAGGGTCGGCTGGACCTGCACGAGTACGACGAGCGTGTGCAGCGCGCCTACGCGGCGCGCACGTACGCCGAGCTGGACACCCTGCTCACCGACCTGCCGCCGGTGACACCCGCGGAGCGTTCGACGCTGATGCCGGCCGGCCCGGCCGCCGCTGCGCCGACGGGCGCTGTAGCCGGCCAGCCTGTCCCGGCTGTGGGTAGCGTCACCGCTCGTTGGCTGGCCGAGGTGTGGTTGCCGTACCTGAGGGTGATCGCGATCGTGGTGACCGTCTGGGCGGTGACCTCGCTGCTCAGCCAGGACCTGCTCTACTTCTGGCCTGCCTGGGTGGCAGGGCCATGGGGTGCGGTGCTGGTGGTGCGTACGGTCACGGGGCTGACCGGGGGAGAGCCACGGCGTCAGTCGATCGAGCGGGAGCGCCGGCGGCAGCGTAAGCGGGCGAAGCGGGAACGCCGTCGCGAGCTGCGCGCCGGTGAGCCGGATGAACGGGACGACCCTCGACCGGCTGGCTGACCGCCGACAGTGGTTCGGATCACTGCTGCCCCGTCGGGATGGACCGGCTGCCGACGACCGGGCACGCCGCCCGGCGATGGTCCTGCAGAGATCATCTGACCTCCGGATGGAATTCCGCGTCCGCCACGGCGGCCCCGGGGTGGCCGGTTTTGCGACCGCCCGCAGGCGGGCGTACACTTTCAGATCGGCGCACAGCGTCCACTCCGGCATGCCCGCCCTGCGCTTCGGCGGGACCTGGAGCCGCGGCTGGCGCGGGCTTCTGACTTTGGTCAGATCCCGTGTAAGACGTTGTGGGCCGCCCGGAGCAATCGACGTCAGGACAGCGGAGGACATGCCGAAAAAAGACGGAGCCATTGAGATCGAGGGTCGGGTCATCGAGCCCCTGCCGAACGCCATGTTCCGGGTGGAGCTCGCGAATGGCCACAAGGTGTTGGCTCACATCAGCGGCAAGATGCGGCAGCACTACATCCGCATCCTTCCGGAGGACCGGGTCGTCGTCGAACTCTCGCCGTACGACCTGACCCGCGGGCGCATCGTCTACCGCTACAAGTAGTCCTGACGACGGCCGGGAAGTCCCGTGTCCGTCTTCGACGTCCGGTCTCGCGCATCGCGCGTCCCCGGGCCAGATGGGAAGTAAGGCAACCGTGAAGGTCAAGCCGAGCGTCAAGAGGATCTGCAACAAGTGCCGGGTTATCCGTCGGCACGGCCGGGTCATGGTCATCTGCAGCGACCCGCGCCACAAGCAGCGCCAGGGCTGACTCAGCCCGTCCGGTCGGAGCACGACCGGGTGGCGTTGGTCCGGGTAGATCCTCAGCGACACACACATCACACATGCTCGTCCCAGCCACGAGCGGTACGCGAGACGTACTCCTGCGTGGCTGACCCCCGGTCGGAGGCCGGGGCCCGCTCGGGCAGCGACCGATCCCGGTCGCCGGCGCTCACCGCGTCGGAAAGACGGGACGGCCGGTAGCGGGGTGGGACGGGTCCACACCTCCGCCACATATCACGAGGAGTACGCCCGCACATGGCACGTCTAGTCGGCGTGGATCTCCCCCGCGAAAAGCGGATGGAAATCGCGCTCACCTACATCTTCGGGCTCGGTCGCACCCGTGCCCAGGAGACACTCGCCGCTACCGGGATCTCGCCGGACAAGCGCGCTCGGGACCTCACGGACGAGGAGCTCGTGCAGCTCCGCGACCACATCGAGGGCAACTACAAGGTTGAAGGCGACCTGCGCCGCGAGGTCGCCGCTGACATCCGCCGCAAGGTTGAGATCGGCTGCTACGCCGGCATCCGGCACCGCCGGGGCCTGCCTGTGCGTGGCCAGCGGACCAAGACCAACGCGCGGACCCGCAAGGGCCCGAAGCGGACCGTCGCCGGCAAGAAGAAGCCCGGCAAGAAGTAATAGGAGCGCACAGACTTATGCCACCGAAGGCTCGTGCCGGAGCCGCTGTAAAGAAGGTCCGGCGCAAGGAACGCAAGAACGTCGCCCACGGGCAGGCGCATATCAAGAGCACCTTCAACAACACCATCGTGTCCATCACGGACCCGACCGGTGCGGTCATCTCCTGGGCCTCCGCTGGCCAGGTGGGCTTCAAGGGCTCCCGCAAGTCGACTCCGTTCGCCGCGCAGCTGGCCGCCGAGGCTGCCGCGCGTCGCGCCATGGAGCACGGCATGCGCAAGGTCGACGTGTTCGTCAAGGGCCCCGGCTCCGGCCGGGAGACCGCCATCCGTTCGTTGCAGGCCGTGGGCCTCGAGGTCGGGCAGATCGCCGACGTCACCCCGCAGCCGCACAACGGATGCCGTCCGCCCAAGCGTCGCCGGGTCTGAGAGGTAGAGAGAGATGGCTCGTTACACCGGTGCTGACTGCCGCCGTTGCCGGCGGGAGAAGATGAAGCTGTTCCTCAAGGGCAGCAAGTGCGATGGTCCGAAGTGCCCGTTCGAGTCCCGGCCGTTCCCGCCCGGGCAGCACGGCCGCGGCCGCACCAAGGAGACGGAGTACCTGCTCCAGCTCCGTGAGAAGCAGAAGGCCCGTCGTGTCTACGGCGTGCTGGAGAAGCAGTTCCGCGGTTACTACGAGGAAGCCGTTGGCAAGCAGGCGAAGACCGGTGAGGTCCTCCTGCAGATCCTCGAGTCGCGGCTGGACAACGTCGTTTACCGGGCCGGCTACGCCCACTCGCGGGACATGGCCCGCCAGCTGGTCAAGCACGGTCACTTCACGGTGAACGGCAAGAAGGTCGACATCCCGTCGTACCGCGTCAAGGAGCACGACATCGTCGAGGTTCGGGGCAAGAGCAAGGAGCTCACCCCGTTCATCGTCGCGCAGGCTCAGGCCGGCTCGAAGACGGTTCCGGCGTGGCTTGAGGCCATCCCGAGCCAGATGAAGGTGCTCGTGCACTCCCTCCCGGCCCGGCAGGTCATCGACACGCAGGTCCAGGAGCAGTTGATCGTCGAGCTCTACTCCAAGTAGTCCGAGCTCGTTCGGTGGCCCGCCCTTCGGGGCGGGCCACCGGAACAGTTTGTGTCGTGGACGTCAAATAGCGGGCGTCCCGGAAGAGAAGAGAAAAGATGCTCATCAGTCAGCGACCCTCCCTCTCCGAGGAGTCGATCAACGAGACCCGGTCCCGGTTCGCCATCGAGCCGCTGGAGCCGGGCTTCGGCTACACCCTGGGTAACTCGCTGCGGCGCACGCTGCTGTCGTCGATCCCGGGTGCGGCCGTCACCTCGATCAAGATCGACGGCGTGCTGCACGAGTTCACCACGATCCCCGGTGTCAAGGAGGACGTGGTCGAGCTCGTCATGAACATCAAGGAGCTGTGCGTCAGCTCCGAGCACGACGAGCCGGTCAGCATGTACCTGCGCAAGCAGGGTCCGGGCGACGTGACCGCGGGCGACATCCAGCCGCCGGCCGGCGTCTCGGTGCACAACCCGGACCTGAAGCTCGCCACCCTCAACGGCAAGGGCCGGCTCGACATGGAGCTGACCGTCGAGCGGGGCCGGGGCTACGTGACGGCGGCACAGAACAAGCAGTCCGGCGCCGAGATCGGCCGGATCCCGGTCGACTCGATCTACTCGCCGGTGCTGAAGGTGACCTACCGCGTCGAGGCGACCCGTGTCGAGCAGCGCACCGACTTCGACCGGCTGATCATCGACGTCGAGACCAAGCCGTCGATGGGCCCGCGTACCGCGCTGGCCTCCGCCGGTTCGACGCTGGTGGAGCTGTTCGGGCTGGCCCGTGAGCTGGACGAGACCGCCGAGGGCATCGACATCGGGCCGTCCCCGCAGGACGCCCAGCTGGCGGCGGACCTCGCCCTGCCGATCGAGGAGCTGGACCTCACCGTCCGCTCCTACAACTGCCTCAAGCGCGAGGGCATCAACTCCGTTGGTGAGCTCATCGGGCGTACCGAGGCCGACCTCCTCGACATCCGCAACTTCGGTCAGAAGTCGATCGACGAGGTCAAGATGAAGCTCGCCGGGATGGGTCTCGGGCTGAAGGACTCGGCTCCGAACTTCGACCCGGCGCACGTCGTGGACACCTTCGGCGAGGCCGACTACGACACCGACGACTACCGCGAGACCGAGCAGCTCTAGTCCGCGCTGCCGCCACAACTGAGGAGCACCAAAAATGCCCACGCCCACCAAGGGCCCCCGCCTCGGCGGCAGCCCCTCGCACGAGCGGCTGATGCTGGCCAACCTGGCCACTGCGCTGTTCCAGCACGGCAAGATCCAGACCACTGAGACGAAGGCCCGGCGGCTGCGTCCGCTGGCCGAGCAGCTCATCACCAAGGCCAAGCGCGGTGACCTCGCCTCGCGGCGGCGGGTGCTGGGTGTCGTCAAGGACAAGGACGTGGTCTACGCCCTGTTCGACCAGATCGCGCCCCGCTACTCCAACCGCCCCGGCGGTTACACGCGGATCGTGAAGACCGGTCCGCGCAAGGGTGACAACGCGCCGATGGCGATCATCGAGCTGGTGGAGGAGCTTCAGGTCGCCGAGCCGAAGGCGAACAAGAAGACCGCCGCCCGCAAGGCCGCGCAGCAGGACAAGGTCGAGGCGCTCGCCCCGGCCGAGGAGACCCCGCGGTCGGCCCAGGCCGACCAGGACTCCGAGCCGCCGGTGTCGGCGTCCGGTGACACCGACGCCGCCCGCGAGGACAGCGACCTCGCCACCGAGGAGAACAAGGCCTGATCTCGGGCATCGTTCGGGCCCGGCACCCCTGAAGGGGTGTCGGGCCCGACCCGTAACTGGAGGTACGAGGTGGACGAGCGGATCCGGCTGCGGTTGGACGTCTCGTACGACGGCACGGGCTTCTCCGGCTGGGCTGCTCAGCCGACCAGGCGCACCGTCGCGGGGGTGCTCGTCGAGGCCGTGGACCTGGTCCTCGGCGCCGGCACGGCCACCGGGCTGACGGTGGCGGGACGGACCGACGCGGGGGTGCACGCCACGGGGCAGGTCTGCCACCTGGACCTGCCCGTCGACGTGTGGCGGCAGCACGAGGGGCTGCTGCTGCGCCGCTTGGCCCGTCTGCTCCCCACCGACGTGCGCGTACGGGCGATGACCGAGGTGCCCGTCGACTTCGACGCCCGGTTCTCGGCGACCTTCCGGCGCTATGAATACCGGGTCACCGATGCGCCCTTCGGCGCGGAGCCGCTGCGCCGGCACGAGGTGCTGGCCTGGCCGAAGCCGCTGGATCTGGCCGCGCTGAATGCCGCGGCGACCGGCCTGGTGGGGGAGCACGACTTCGCCGCGTACTGCCGACGCAAGGAGAACGCGACCACGCTGCGCGAGGTGACTCGGCTGGACTGGCGCCGCGACCCGGATGGCATCCTGGTCGCCACCGTGCAGGCCGACGCGTTCTGCCAGGCGATGGTGCGCAGCCTGGTGGGGGCGATGCTGGTGGCCGGGGACGGCCGTCGCCCGGTCGAGTGGCCGGGCAGCCTGCTCGCCCGTCAGGCTCGGTCCAGCGAGGTGACCGTGGCCCCCGCACATGGGCTGACCCTGGTCGCGGTCGGCTACCCGGCCGATCCCGCCGAGTACGCCCGCCGCGCCGACCTCACCCGCCGGCTGCGGGTTCCGATCGAGGGCTGACCGCCGACGGCGTGCCGGGGATCAGTCGCCCGGCAGTTCGCTATTGCCTGTGCTGCCGCCCTGGCTCCCGTTGTTGTCGGTCGGCGCGGCCGTCGGTTGCGCGGCCGTGCCACCGTCGGCCCGCTGTTGCAGCACGCCCCGGCTGAGGTGCAGCTCGATCATGTCGAACAGGATCTCGCGGACCTTGGTGTCACCCGCCTTGATCGCCGCCCCGTCCTCGCGGACCACCAGCGCGTACGCCAGGTAGTGACCACGGACCTGCCAACCGACCCGTGCCGGGGCGGTGGCCAGCACGTCGGTGCCGTCGCCGCCGGTCAGACCACGGAACCGGCCCTGCCGCTCGTCGAGCTGCTGCCGGATCCGGTCCCGGGCTCGCTCCGCGCTGACCTTGTCGGTGAGGTTGAACAAGCCGGCGGTGACCAGGTGGTCGCCGTCGGGCGTACGCAGCGTGGCCCGGACCACCTGGTTGCAGCCGAGCCGGACCAGCAGGTCGGCGACCTCGCCGGTGGCGGCGACGGCGCAACTGCCACTGGACTGTGTCTTGAGCACCTGGTAGCTCGGCTGGCCGGCGGTGAGTTTCAGTTCCTTGCCGGGAAAGAGTTCCTTGGCGGTGAGCGGGGCCTGGTCGGTGTCCCGGGAGTCGAGGGCCAGCCGTTCCGGCGCGGCGGACGTCGGGGCCGCGTTCGGCTGGTACGTCGGGGTGGCCTGTGGTTGCTGGTCGCGGTCGATGAGCAGCGCGGCGGCACCCAGGCCGCAGAGGGCGAGCAGAACCAGGACGGCCGCGCCGCCGATCACCACCTGCCACAGCCGCCCGCCGTTGCGCCGGGTGGCGGGGTCCGCCGGCTGCGCCGAGGTGTAGACCTGGCTGCGGGGCGCTGCGGGCGGAATGTCGACACGGGCCGGCGGTGGCTGCGATGAGGGCAGCGAAAGCTGATTCGCCCGGGGCAGCGACGGCGTGGGGAAGCGTGACGGAGAGGGCCCGGCCGGCGGCGGCGGCCCGGCGCCGAGCACCGACAGGTCGGACCCGGGCTCCGGGTACTCCTCGAAAGCGTCCTCATCGGACTCGTACCGATACACCATGTCGCCCAGAGTAGGAGGCATTGTCCCTTTAGGGGGTAATATTGGGGAAATGTGCGCGTGGGCCGTGTCGTGGCCCGCCCCGGCCGGTGCGAGAATTGCCGGCGTGACCGGCGACCACTACTTCACCGCTCAGCCCACCAGCGACGCTCCGGCGCGCGAGGTCGAGTTCTCCGTCGCCGACCGCGACTACCGGCTCGTCTCCGCCGGCGGGGTCTTCTCCGCCAGCCGGCTCGACCCTGGAACGGCGGTGCTTCTGCGCAAGGCCGAACTGCCCGCCGTCGAGACCAGCGGCGATCTGCTCGACCTCGGCTGCGGATTCGGGCCGATCAGCTGCGTACTGGCCGATTTCGCGCCGACGAGCACCGTCTGGGCCGTCGACGTCAACGCCCGTGCCCGCGAGCTGACGGCCGCCAACGCGGTCCGGATCGGCGCCGGTGACCGGGTCCGGGTCAGCGCGCCGGATGACGTGCCGCCAGACGTCCGGTTCGCCCAGCTCTGGTCCAACCCACCCATCCGGATCGGCAAGGACGGGCTGCACGACCTGCTGCTGCGCTGGCTGCCCCGGCTCGCACCGGACGGCGTCGGCTGGCTGGTGGTCGCCCGGCACCTCGGCGGCGACTCGCTGCAGCGCTGGCTCACCGAGCACAGCTGGCAGGTCGAGCGGTACGCCAGCCAGAAGGGCTTCCGGGTGCTGCGGGTCACCCGGTAATTGGATGTACCCCCCGAGCCCTGGTGGGGCAGGATCCCGGCGTGGGATACGTGGACGTGGCAGGGGTCGGGCACATTCTGCCCGACGGTCGGGAACTCTTCGCCGACGTGTCGTTCCGGGTCGGGGAGGGCGGCAAGGTCGCCCTGGTCGGGCCGAACGGCGCGGGGAAGACGACGCTGCTGCGGATGGTCGCCGGCGACCTGCCGGTGCGTAGCGGCGTCGTCGCACGGGCCGGTGGGCTGGGCGTGATGCGCCAGTTCATCGGCATGATCGGCGACGAGTCGACGCTCGCCGACCTGGCGTTGTCGCTGGCCCCGCCGTCGCTGCGCGACGCTGGCCGCCGGCTCGGCGAGACCGAGGCGGCCATGCGGGCGACCGAGGCCCACGGCAAGTTCAGCAACGCCGCCGGCAAGGCCCAGCTGGCGTACGCCGACGCGCTGGGCGCCTGGGGTGAGGCCGGCGGGTACGACGCCGAGGTGCTCTTCGACACCGTCGCGACCATCGTGCTCCACCTGCCCTGGGACGCCGTGCGGGACCGGCCGGTGCGTACGCTCTCCGGCGGCCAGCAGAAGCGCTTCGCGTTGGAGTTGCTGTTGCGCGGCCCGGACGAAGTGCTGCTGCTCGACGAGCCGGACAACTTCCTCGACGTGCCCGGCAAGCGCTGGCTGGAGGCGCGACTGCGCGAGTCGACCAAGTCGGTGCTCTACGTCTCGCACGATCGCGAGTTGCTGGCCCAGAGCGCCGACCGGGTGGTCGCCGTCGAGGGTGGCAGCGCCTGGGTGCACCCCGGCGGTTTCGCCAGCTGGCATTCCGCGCGAGTGGCTCGGCACGCCCGCCTGGACGAGCTGCGTCGGCGCTGGGACGAGGAGCACCAGAAGCTGCGCGAGCTGGTGCTGATGTACAAGCAGAAGGCGGCGTACAACGACGGGTTGGCCTCGCGCTACCAGGCCGCGCAGACCCGGCTGCGCAAGTTCGAGGAGGCCGGGCCGCCGCCCGTACCGCCAAAGGACCAGGACATCCGGATGCGGCTGAGCGGCGGGCGGACCGGTAAGCGCGCGGTCATCTGCGAGCAGCTGGAGCTCGACGGCCTGACCTACCCCTTCGACCTGGAGATCTGGTACGGCGATCGGGTGGCGGTGCTCGGTGCCAACGGCACCGGCAAGTCGCACTTCCTGCGGCTGCTGGCCCGGGGCGGCACCGACCCCGACCCGGCGAACGGGCCGGTCGACGGGGCGGGCGCGCTAGCCCCGGTGGCACACGACGGCATGGCCCGGCTGGGCGCCCGGGTCCGCCCCGGGCACTTCTCCCAGACCCACGACCGGCCGGAGCTGATGTCGAAGACGCTGGTCGAGATCCTCTGGCGAGGTGACGAACACCGCACGGGGATGGACCGGCACGCGGCGATGGGGGTGCTCAGCCGCTACGAGCTGGCCGCGCAGGGCGACCAACGCTTCGGCACGCTCTCCGGAGGGCAGCAAGCCCGTTTCCTGGTGCTGCTGCTGGAGTTGTCCGGGGCGACCCTGCTGCTGCTCGACGAGCCCACCGACAACCTCGACCTGGCCAGTGCGGAGGCGCTGGAGGCGGGCCTGAACGCATTCGAGGGGACGGTGGTCGCGGTCACCCACGACCGCTGGTTCACCCGCTCCTTCGACCGGTTCGTGCTGTTCGGCGGTGACAGCGAGGTGGTGGAGACCCCGGAGCCGGTCTGGGACGTCGGCTGACCGGTCCCCGGGGCATCGGTGCGTCCGACCGGCATAGGGTGGATCTCGTGACTGAGATGACCTATCGCCGGCTGGGCGACTCCGGGCTCGTGGTGTCCGTGGTCGGCATCGGCTGCAACAACTTTGGCCGCAAGCTCGACCTCGACGGCACCCGGGCGGTGGTGGACGCGGCCCTGGACGCCGGGATCACCCTCTTCGACACCGCCGACATCTACGGCGAGCCGCAGGGCGGTTCCGAGGAGCTGCTCGGGCAGGCGCTCAAGGGACGCCGGGACGACGTGGTGGTGGCCACCAAGTTCGGCATGGACATGAACGGCCTCAACGGGCCGGACTTCGGCGCTCGGGGCTCGCGGCGTTACATCGCCCGCGCGGTCGAGGCGTCGCTGCGCCGGCTCGGCACCGACCACATCGACCTCTACCAGATGCACGAGGTCGACCCGGGCACCCCGATCGACGAGACGCTGGCCGCCCTGGACGACCTGGTCCGCGACGGCAAGGTGCGCTACCTGGGCAACTCCAACTTCGCCGGGTGGCAGATCGCCGACGCGGACTGGGTCGCCTCGTCCAACGGCCGGGCCCGCTTCATCAGCGCGCAGAACCACTACAGCCTGCTGGAGCGGTCGGTGGAGACCGAGGTGATCCCGGCCTGCGAGCGGTTCGGCCTCGGCATGCTGCCGTTCTTCCCGCTCGCCAACGGCCTGCTCACCGGCAAGTACAAGCGTGCGGGTCAGCCGCCGGCCGGCAGCCGGCTCTCCGGCGGTGGCCGGTACGCCGAGCGGCTCGCCGCAGCCGACTGGGACACCATCGAGGCGATCGAGGCGTACGCGGCCGAGCGCGGGCTGACCATGCTCCAGGTGGCGATCGGCGGGCTGGCCGCTCAGCCGGCGGTGACCTCGGTGATCGCCGGTGCCACCACGCCCGAGCAGGTACGCGCCAATGCCGCCGCCGGCACCTGGGAGCCCAGCGACGAGGACCTGGCGGCGCTGCGCGCCATCCTCTGAGCCCGCGGACGGCGAGCGCGCATCGTTCCCGGAAAGCCGGAGTGCCCCGCGGTCTGGGACACCCCGGCTTTCCGGACGTCGCGTCGATCAGTCGTTCTGCGTATTGGTGCGGCGGCGGCCGAGCAGTATGCCCACGCCCATCGCGGCGGCGACGAGCACGAGGCCGGCCGCTGCGACCGTCCACCACCAGGTGATGCCCTCGGCCGCCCCACTGTCGCGGGCGGCCTTCGGCGAGGGCGACTGTCTCGGGGCCTGCGCCTGCGGCTTGGCCTGCACCGTGGCGGTGGCCTCGCTCTGATGCGGAGCGGGGGCGTTCACCTTCACCCGCCAACTGCCGGCGGAGAGCAGCGGACCGGTGGTGTAGAAGCCCTGGCCCTCGGGTGCCGGTTCGAGTTGTACCGGCCCGAGCTCTTGTCCGTCCGGGCCGGTGGCGGTGAGGATCAACCGCACCAGCTTGTCCAGCCGACGGCCATCGGCGTAGGTGGCCTGGATGGTGACCCCTTCGGCCCCGTCGCCGGCAACCGCCAGCTTGAGTTTGTCGGTCTGAGCGGCCGCCGGGGTCGCGGTGACCAGGGTCAGGGCCAGTCCGGCGAACACGGCGGCCAGCACCTTGCGGATACCCGTCACGGGCATCTCCCCACTAGGGATGAGGGAGGCCCCTCCCCGACGCCGCAGCGTCGGGGAGGGGCCTCGTCGGATCAGAGCTGGCGACCGGGTGCGAGCCGGGTGGCATCGCCACCGAGCCGTCCGGTGCCCTTGACCGGTTCGCCGTCGTTCGCCTTCACTCCGGCCTTGCTGGCCGCGCCGCCGAGCCGGACGATCATGGCATCGGCGTCCCGGATCAGGACATCCCGGATCTCCGCCTCCGGCACCAGCGTGGCGTCGGCGGCGAGCGTCCGGAACGCGGTCAGCTGCCTGACCGCCGCCTTGTCGTCGCCGGCCGCCTCAGACTTGCGGACCGCGTCGAGCTTGTTGATCAGCTGCTTGTGCGCCTTGGCCGAGAGCCGCCCCGTCGCCTTGAACCGGTCCAGCAGACCCTGCATGTCCCGGAACGAGGTGGTGACGAAGAACCGGACCGTCGAGGTGGTCTTGTTGCCCGCCTTGTCGGTCGCGGTCACGGTCAGCTCGTGCAGGCCGAGCGGCAGCTCGTACATGGCCTGCAGAGTGCCGCTGGCGTACGCGTTGCCGTCCAACTGGCCGACCACGGTCGCGATGCCCGAGGTCGGGTCGACGGCCTGCCAGGACACCCGGACGTCCTGGCTGTCGCCGTAGAGCTGGCCGTCGGCGATCCCGGACACCAGCAGCGTCGGCTTGGTGCCGTCGATGCGCAGCACCGCCGACTTGAGCGTCTCGGCGTTGCCCACCTTGTCGGTCGAGCGGAACAGCAGCTCGTGCTGCCCGTCACCGGTCACCTGGACCGGCGTCGTGTACGGCGTCCAGGCGCCACCGTCCAGCGACCACTCCACCGTCCTGACGCCGGACCCGGCATCGGTCGAGGTCAGCACGACCGGGATCGTCCCGTCGTGCCAGCCGGCGTCGTTCGCCGGAGCGAACGTCGCCGAGGTCACCGGCGCGGTGGTGTCGATCTTGACCGAGACGGTCTTCGTCGACTCCACGTTGCCCGCCTCGTCCGTCGAGCGGAACCGCAGTTCGTGCTCGCCGTCCCCGCTGACCTGCACCGGTGCCGTGTAGTCCGTCCAGGTGGTGGCCCCGTCCAGCTGGTACGCCGTGCCGGCGAGCCCGCTACCGCCGGCCTCGTCGGCACCGGTGAGCGTGATCGTCACCGGCCCGGTGTGCCACCCGTCGGTCGGGGTGCCGGAAACCGCCGCCGTGGTAACCGGTGCGGTCTCGTCGTCGGCCACCTCCGTGCTGAGCCGGAAGTAGTCGAACGAGGCGGTCTTCGAGGCCGTCTGGTTGGCGCCGAGGGTGAACAGCCCGACCTTCGGGGTGGCACCGACCGCGCTGTTGGTCAGCGCCGTCAACGCGGTCCAGGTCGTGCCGTCCGCCGAGTACGACGCGGTGAACGTGTCACCGGTGCGGGCCAGCCGCAGATGCCACACGGCATCGGTCAGGTTGGCCGCCTCCGGCTGCGGGTTCTGCACCGTCCCGGCGATCTCGCTGCGGAACTCGATCCGCCGCGTCACCGTCTGGCCGGCCTGGTTGTCCGCGATGAAGTCGAACTTCAGGTAGTTGTCGTCGTCGGCCTGCACGAGCAGACCGGCCTGCTGGTACTGCTCGTTCAGCAGGCTGCCGTCGACCTTCGTCTCCAGGGTCCAGTCGCCGGACGGCGCGGTCTGGAGGATGAAGTTCTTCGGCCCGGTGTTGTCGGTGCCGTAGATGTCACCGTTGGGCACGTCGATCCGCAGCGCGCCACCGGTGACCCGGTAACCCGTCGGGTCCTCCCGCAGGATCGCGTCCCACCGGCACTTGTCCAGCGAGCCGCCGGTGAACTCGTCCGACGGATCGACCGGCCCGGCCGGGGCGTCCGGCGTGACCCGGAACGAGTCGAAGGCCGCGTCGACCACCGGTGCCTCGGTGCCGCCGTTGAGCGCGAAGACCCCGATCCGTGGGTTGGTGATGCCGGCGAGCTCGGCCGATCGGCCGACCGGGGTGAAGGTCTGTCCGTCGCCCGAGGCGGACGCGGTCAGGTTCGTCCCGTCGCTGGTGATCCGCAGGTACACGGTGTCACCCGCCGGTGCGGCGGCGCTGTCGGCGGCATCGTTGCGCGGCGTGGCGGCCGTCTCCCGGATGAACTCCACCCGCCGACTGCCGTTGTACAGCAGGTCGAGCTTGGCGTAGTTGTCGTCGTCGCCGTACACGAGCACGCCAGCCTGCTGGTAGTTGGCCGTCACCGGCAGGGTGACCTTGGTGGTCATCTCCCAGGCGCCGGTCGGGGCCGCCTGGAGCACCAGGTTGGTGGCATCGTTGCGAGCGCCGTAGAGGTCGCCCACCCCCGTGGGCAGCCGCAGCGCGCCGCCACTGACCGAGTAGAGCTGGTTTTCCCGGACCACGCTGGTCCACCGGCCCTTGTCGAGGCTGGTGCCGTTGAAGTCGTCCGAACGTGCCCCGAAGCAGGACGTGTCGGGCGCGTCCACCCGCACCGGCACCGCGGCGTAGGCCTTGGCACCCTTGCTGTCGGTCACCGTGAGGGTGGCCGTGAAGGTGCCCGGGCTGGTGTAGGTGTGGCTGGCGTCCAGGGTGGCCGCCGTGCCTCCGTCACCGAAGTCCCAGGCGTACGTCAGAGGGGTGTCCCCCTCGGCGTCGGTGGCCGTGCCGTCGAAGGCGACGGTGACCGGCGCGGTGCCGGTGGCCGGGGTGGCGGTGGCGCTGACCACCGGCGGCGCGTTCTCGGTGACGCCGCGGCCGACGAAGTCCATCCAGTTGACGTTGAACAGCGAGCCTGTCCCGCCGTTCGGATCGCGGGCCAGGAAGTACAGCGAGCCGCTTGCGGCACCGGTGACCGGCGCGCTCACGTCCGTGTACGTCTGCCACGCGCCGGTCGCCGGCACGGTGGCCGTGGCGACCACCGGTCCGTCAACCGCGCCCGCGCGGACCTCGATCCGACCGCCAGCGGCGGCCGAGGCGGCCCGGAACCGGATCTCGGTGATGTTGGTCAGGTCCGCCGGAGCGACCGACCACCAGTCGCCGTCCTCGATGAACGCGATGTTCTGGCCGCCGCCGGCGGTGTCGGCGCCGGTCTCCCGCTGCACACCGGCGTCTCCGCCGCCGGTGCTCACCGGCGCACGCCCGGTGGCGGTGAAGTACTCGGCCTGCTTCTGCTTGGGCTGAAGGATCTCGATGGCCCGGCCGGTGAGCGGGCCGGACCCGCCAGCGCCGCCGTCGTCGGTGTAGGTGGCCTCGAAGACCGCGAAGACGTTCGCCTCGGCGCCGTGCCCGGAGGCGAGTGACGTCTGGACGGTGCCGGTGCAGCCGGTGTGCTGCTCCAGCGGGTGGGCGTGCTCGTCGTGACCGAGCAGCACCTGCAGCTGCACCCGGTCGCAGTCGATCTGCCCGTCCTCCGGGTCGGTCGCCTTGATCGTGTAGCGGACCTGGTCACCCCAGTTGAAGAAGCCTCCGTCCGGCGGGAACTCGATGGTTACCGTCGGCGCGGTGTTGCCCACGGTGACCGGCACGTTGGCCACCGCGGTACGGCCCTTCGGGTTGGTGACGGTGAGTTGGGCGGTGAAGCTGCCCGCCGTCGCGTACGTGTGCGTCGGGTTGGCCTCGGTCGAGGTCTGCCCGTCGCCGAAGGTCCAGGCGTAGGTGAGCGTGCCACCGTCCGGGTCGCGAGAGCCGGCGCTGGAGAAGGTGACCGTCAACGGGGCGGGCCCCGAGGTCGGGGTGGCGGCCGCCACCGCGATGGGCGCGCGGTCACCGGCGGTGTAGTCGATCCGGTAGATGCCGGAGTCGTCGTTGTTGCCGCCGAAGCCAGTGCCCCACTCGATCAGGTACAGCGCGCCGTCCGGGCCGAACTCGAAGTCCATCGGCCGGACCATGCTCATCCCGGTGAGCAACTGGTTGATGTCCACCAACGACTTACCGTCGGCGGTCAGCTGCATCGTGTACATCTTCGACTGGTTCCACTCGCCGAGCAGCGCCTTGCCGTCGTAGTAGGCCGGCCACTTGCGGTTGGAGTTGAGGTCCGCGTCGTACCGGTAGACCGGGCCGCCCATCGGGGCGCCGCCGCCGCCGATCTCCGGGTACCGCGCGTCACCGGCGTACCCGTAGTCGACGGTCGCCGGAACGACCGGCGGGAGGTTGGTCAGGCCGGTGTTGTTGGGCGAGTTGTTCACCGGCGCCGCGCAGTCGAACTTCGCGCCGCTCGGGCCGGACGGGAACGTGTAGTCGTTGTACGCCTCGTTCGTCCCCGTGCAGTACGGCCAGCCGTAGTTGCCGGGGGTGACGACGTTCCACTCGACCAGGCCCCGTGGGCCCCGGGTCGGGTTGTCCGCGTTGGCGTCCGGGCCGTAGTCCGCGACGTACAGCGTGTTGGTCTTCGGGTCCGTGCCGATCCGGAACGGGTTGCGGAAGCCCATCGCGTAGATCTCGGGACGGGTCTTCTCGGTGCCCGGCGCGAAGAGGTTGCCCGATGGGACGGTGTACGTCCCGTCGTCCTCCGGGTGGATCCGGATCACCTTGCCGCGCAGGTCGTTGGTGTTGGCGGAGGTGCGCTGCGAGTCGTAGTCCTGGCGGCCCGGCCGCTCGTCGAGCGGCGAGTACGCGCTCGACTCGAACGGGTTGGTGTTGTCACCGGTGGCCAGGTAGAGGTTGCCCGCGCCGTCGAAGGTCATGCTGCCGCCGGCGTGGCAGCAGGTGTTGCGCTGGGTGTCGACCCGCAGCACCTGCTTCTCACTGGCCGGGTCGATGGTGTCGCCGGTCACGGTGAACCGGGACAGCAGGTTGCGGGTGACCCCGTCGTTCGGGGCGTAGTAGAGATACACCCACTTGTTGGTGGCGAAGCCCGGGTCGAGCCGGATGCCGATGAGGCCGTCCTCGTTGCCGGTGAAGACGTCCAGGTCGACGGCGGTGACGGTGCTGCCGGTGTCCGGCTTGACGATCTGCACGCGACCGTCGCGCTCGATGTAGAAGACCCGCCCGTCGGGGGCGATGTCCAGCTCCATCGGGTTGCTGGTGTTGCTGTCCAGCGTGACCTTCTCGAAGTTCGCGGTCTTCGAGGCGCCGCAGTCGCCAGCCGCGACACCGGCCGCGGTCTGGATGCCACCGAGCAGGTGGGAGAGGAACTCGGGCTCGGCGTACGACTCCCGGGTGTGCCCGCCTCCGGTGTACCAGGATCGGCCACCGTCGAAGTCCTGGCACCAGGCGATCGGGTGGTCGGCACCCATCGCGCCGGCCCCCGCGGTGTAGCTCTTCTCGTCCAGGCTGGCCAGCACGTGCACGTCCGGCCGGGGGTTGGTCTGGTAGTTGTACCACTCGTCGAACCGGGACCAGCGGTCCGGCAGCTCGGCCGTGGACGGGTGGGCGTGGTCCTCCACCTTGACCGTGGCCTGCTGGTTCGCCGGGTGGTTGGCGAAGTACGCGCCGACCAGATCGCCGTACCAGGCCCAGCTGTACTCGGTGTCCGACGCGGCGTGGATGCCGACGTAACCGCCACCGGCACGGACGTAGCGCTCGAACGCCGCCTGCTGCTCGGCGTCGAGGACGTCACCGGTGGTGGAGAGCCAGATCACCGCCTTGTACTTCGCCAGGTTGGCGTCGCTGAATGCGGCGCCGTCCTCGGAGTTGTCCACGGTGAATCCGTTGGCGGCACCGAGCTGTTGGATGGCGGCGACCCCGGTGGGGATGGAGTCGTGCCGGAAGCCGGCGGTCTTGGAGAAGACGAGGACGGAGAAGGGATCGTCGGCGGCCTTTGCCGGCTTCGGCACCACCTGGGTGACCGGGGCTGCGGCGGGCGCCTCTCGCGGGGGGACCTGCGCGGCGGCCGGAGCCGCCTGCGCGGGCATGCCGAACAGGGTCGTCGAGGCGACAGCCAGGGAGATCAGAGTCGCGGTGATGGGTACGCGGGCACGACGAGAACGGGGCACGCCGCCTCCTATGTCGCAGTGGACAGGGATCGCGGGGCCGGCTCGCCGAAGACCGTCCCGGATGGAGCCGGTGGTGACACCGTGCCAGGGTGCCCACACCAGCATTTTGTCGAATCGCTAAACAAATTAATTCGACTTGCTCAATGTCGGGCAAGATGCGGGCGGGTAACGGTTCTGCAACGGCAGGCGACAAACCGATCAGGACCACATGAAGTGCCCCAGGTTTCTCGCTCTTTTCGGCGCGGCCCGGCCCACCGGCCGCCGCCGAACCACGCCTTGGCAGACCGGCGGATCTGTCGTACGGTGACACGCAAGTAACCCACGGGAGTCCGGTGTACCGGGCTGAGAGGGGGGCTGACAGCCCCCGACCGTCGAACCTGATCCGGGTAATGCCGGCGCAGGGAGGAGCGTTGCCGTGCCGTCCCTAGGACGACTGCATCTGATCACCGACACCCGACCGGGGCGGGACCCACTCACCGTGGTCCGGGCCGCCCTCACGGCGGCCCGCGCCGACCTCGTGGTGCAGGTCCGGGTCGAGGATTCCGCCACCGACCGCGAGGCGTACGACCTGGCCCGGCGGGTGCTGGCGCTCTGCACGCCGTACGGGGCGACCTGCCTGGTCAACGACCGGTTGCACGTGGCGCTGGCAGTGGGCGCCGCCGGCGGGCACGTCGGAGCGGACGACCTGCCGGTCGCCGCCGCCCGCCGGGTGCTCGGCCCCACCGGCGTGCTGGGAGCCACCGCCCGCGCGCCGGGAACGGCGACCGAGGCCGTCACGGCGGGCGCCAGCTACCTGGGCGTCGGGCCGTGCCACACCACCAGCACCAAGTCCGGCCTGCCGGACCCGATCGGCGCCGCGGGGGTACGCGCGGTCACCGATGCCGTCGACGTGCCGGTCATCGCGATCGGCGGAGTGACCGCCGCCCGGGTGCCGGCTCTCCGAGCCGCCGGGGCGTACGGCGTGGCGGTCGTCGGTGCCCTCTCCGCTGCCGCCGACCCGGCGCGGGCGACCGCCGAGCTGATCGAGGCCCTGACGTGCTGACCGGCCGGTTCCCGTCACCGCGATCGAGCGACCGGGCCCGGCCGGACGTGGCGGTGGTGGGGGCGGGGCCGATCGGGCTGGCGATCGCCTGGCGCTGCGCCGCCCGTGGGCTGCGGGTGGCGGTGCACGATCCGGCGTCCGGCTCGGGGGCGTCGGCGGTGGCCGCCGGCATGCTCTCCCCGGTCGCCGAGGCGTACTTCGGTGAGCGGCAGCTGACCGGACTGCTGCTGGCGTCCGCCGCCCGCTGGCCGGAGTTCGCCGCCGAGCTGGCCGAGGCGACCGGCGCCGAGATTGGCTACCGCACCGAGGGCACCCTGATGGTCGGGCTGACCAGCGACGACCTGGCCGAGGCCCGCCGGCTCTGGGCGTACCAGCAGGGTTTGGGCCTGCCCGTGACCCCTCTGCGCCCCAGCGAGCTGCGCGACCGCGAGCCGGCGCTCGCCCCACGGGTGCGCGGCGGCGCGCTCGCGCCCACCGACCACCAGGTCGACCCCCGATTGCTGGTGCCCGCGCTGCGGACGGCCGCGCAGCGGGCCGGCGCGGTGCTCGTACCGCAAGCGGTTCACCACCTGTCCGACGTGGACGCACGGATCACCGTGGTCGCCGCCGGCTGCGGGGCCGCCGCACTCACCAGCCTGCCCGTGCGGCCGGTGAAGGGCCAGATCCTCCGGCTACGCGCGCCCGATGGCGGCGCGCCGGGCTTCCGACACGTGATCCGGGGGTACGCCGACGGCGAACCCGTCTACCTGGTGCCCCGCGCCGACGGCGAGGTCGTGCTCGGCGCGACGGTCGAGGAGCGGCCGGACACCACGGTCACCGCCGGTGCCGTGCAGCGCCTGCTCCGCGCCGGCGTCGACCTGCTGCCCGAGCTGGCCGAGTACGACCTGGTCGAGGCGATCGCCGGGCTGCGCCCGGGCACCCCGGACAACGCGCCCATCCTCGGGCCGCTGCCCGGCCGGCCCGACGTCCTGGCCGCCACCGGGCACCACCGGCACGGCATCGTGCTCACCCCGATCACCGCCGACCTGATCGCCGACCTGGTGCTCACCGGCGTACCCGACCCGCTGCTCGCGCCCTTCGGGCCCGAACGGTTCCCTGCCGGCGCTACGGCCGGGTCTGGTGCGGCCGGGCCTGGTGCGGCCGGGTCGGGCGGACCTGAACCGACGATGGAGGGGGACCGGTGGAGTTGACGGTGAACGGGGCCGGACGCAGCGTCCCCGGTGGTGCGTCGGTGGCGGACCTGGTCCGCGAGATGGTGCCTGAGCAGCGTGGGGTGGCGGTCGCGGTCAACGGCGAGGTGGTTCCCCGGGCAGCATGGCCGGCCACGGTGCTGCGCGACGGCGACCTGGTCGAGGTGCTCACCGCGGCGCAGGGCGGGTGAGCGGCGTGCCCTTCGAGCTGGGTGGGGTGACGTTCACCTCGCGGTTGATCCTCGGCACCGGCGGCGCCGCGAACCTGCACGTGCTGGAGCAGGCGATCCGGGCCTCCGGCACCGAGCTGGTCACCCTCGCGCTGCGCCGGGTGGGCACGGCACCGGGCTCAACCGGCGGCCTGCTGGAGCTGCTGGACCGGTGCGGGGTACGGCTGCTGCCGAACACCGCCGGCTGCCACACCGCGACCGAGGCGGTGAAGGTGGCCCGGCTGACCCGGGACGCGTTCGACACCGAATGGATCAAGCTGGAGGTGATCGGCGACGAGCGGACGCTGCTGCCCGACGGGGTGGAGCTGCTGCGCGCCGCCGAGGAGCTGGTCGCCGACGGTTTCACCGTCCTGCCGTACACCAGCGACGACCCGGTGCTCGCCCGCCGGCTCGCCGACGTGGGCTGCGCCGCGGTGATGCCAGCCGGCTCACCGATCGGTTCGGGGCTCGGCATCGGCAACCCGCACCACATCCGGCTCATCCGTCAGGGTGTGGACGTGCCGGTGATCCTCGACGCCGGCATCGGCACCGCCTCCGACGCGGCCCTGGCCATGGAGTTGGGCTGCGACGCGGTGCTGCTGGCGAGCGCGGTAACCCGGGCCGCGGACCCGGTGGCGATGGCGACCGCGATGCGCTACGCCGTCGAGGCGGGCCAGCTGGCCGCAGGTGCCGGCCGGATCGCCCGTCGCTTCCACGCGCTTGCCTCCACCTCGGACGAGGGGAGACCCGACCTGTGACCCCCACCCCACCCCCGTCGGGCGTCGTGGTGTTGACGGATCGGCTGATGGCACGGAGAGGGCTTGAACTGGTCGTGGCGAGGGCTGTGGCCGGGGGAGTGCGCTGGGTGGTGCTGCGGGAGAAGGACCTGCCCCGCGCCGAGCGCGCCGCCCTCGCGGCCGACCTGCGCGCGATCCTCGTCGACGTCGGCGGAACCCTCATCGTGGCCGGCCCCGACCCGCTCGACGGCGATGCCGTCCACCTGCCCGCCGCCGGCCCGTACCCGCCGCCGACCCACGCGCTCGTCGGCCGCTCCTGCCACGACCACACCGAGCTGGACCGGATCACCACCGAGCACTACGCCACCGTCTCCCCGGTCTACCCCACCAGGACAAAACCCGGCTACGGCCCACCCCTCGGACCAAGCGGCCTGCAAAAGCTGGTCGAGACCAGGCCCGTACCGGTGCTGGCGCTCGGCGGAGTGGAAACACCAGAACAGGTAACGGCCTGCGTCCAAGCAGGAGCCACCGGAGTAGCAGTGCTGGGCGCACTCATGCGAGCCCAAGACCCGTGTGCGGTAGCCGCCACCCTGACCAGCGCCTATGCCGAGGCGGTCACCCCTGAGCATCTCCAAGCCCGCCGGAGGCACCCAGGTCCCCACGACGGGGGCTGCGGCCGACCGTGCCCACGCAGGGATCAAGCCTGACCGCCCGGAGTGGGCACGGTCGGCCGCAGCCCCAAACCGCAACCAGAAACGGCCCGCCGCACCCCCCAACCGCAACCAAAGAGGAAAGATGACCCCGCGCACACTCCTCACCATCGCCGGCTCGGACTCCGGCGGCGGCGCAGGCATCCAGGCCGACCTCAAGGTCTTCGCCGCGCTGGGCGCGTACGGCACCAGCGTCCTCACGGCGGTCACCGCGCAGAACACCCGGGGTGTCGACGCCGTCCTGCCGCTGCCCCCGCGCACGGTCACCGAGCAGCTGGACAGCGTGCTCACCGACTTCACGGTCTGCGCGGTCAAGACGGGGATGCTCGGCACCCCGGCGGTGGCCGACGTGGTGGCCGAGGCGGCACGGGATGGCCGGCTGCCCCAGCTCGTCGTCGACCCGGTGCTGGTCGCCACCAGTGGTCACCGGCTCGGCGTGGTGGGCGCGGTGGAGCGGCTGCTGCCGTACGCCAGGGTGGCGACGCCGAACTGCGCGGAGGCCGCGGCCATCACCGGGCACCCGGTGGACGACGTGGCCGGGATGGTCGTGGCCGCCGAGGCCCTCGGAGCCGGCGGTCCGGAGTACGTCGTGGTCACCGGCGGCGACCTGGACGGGGGAGAGGCGGTCGACGTGCTGCACGGCGACGGAGTCACCACCCTGTTGCGCGCCCCGCGGGTGGCCACCCGGCACACCCACGGCACCGGGTGCTCGTTCTCGGCTGCGGTCGCCGTGCGGCTCGCGCTGGGCGATCCGGTGCCGGTGGCGGTCGGGGCCGCCAAGGAGTACGTGCTCCGTGCGCTGACCGGCGCGCGGGGTTGGGAGCTGGGCGCGGGCCGCGGGCCGCTGAACCACTTCGGCTGGTCCGCTTGATCACCAGGGAGGCTGTCATGCACGCACGAGGCAAGGTGTACGTCGAGGGGTCGCGGCCTGATGTCCGGGTTCCGTTCGCCGAGGTGCCGCTGACCGGAGACCATCCGCCGGTACGGCTCTACGACACGTCCGGCCCCGGTTCCGACCCGGAGGTGGGGCTGCCGCCGTTGCGCGGGCCGTGGATCGCCGAGCGGGGTGACGTGGCACCGGTGCGAGGGGCGGGTACGCCGCTCGCCGGGGCGGACGGTCGCCGGCCCACGCAGCTCGCGTACGCGCGGGCCGGTGTGGTGACGCCGGAGATGGAGTTCGTGGCGATCCGGGAGAACGTCGACCCGGAACTCGTGCGGGCCGAGATCGCCGCCGGCCGGGCGGTGCTGCCGCTCAACGTGAACCACCCGGAGTGCGAGCCGGCGATCATCGGTAAGGCGTTCCTGGTCAAGGTGAACGCCAACATCGGCACCTCGGCGGTCAGCTCGTCGGTCGCCGAGGAGGTGGAGAAGCTGACCTGGGCCACCCGCTGGGGTGCGGACACCGTGATGGACCTGTCCACCGGCAAGCGGATCCACGAGACCCGCGAGGCGATCGTGCGGAACTCCCCGGTGCCGATCGGGACGGTGCCGATCTACCAGGCGCTGGAGAAGGTCGGCGGCGACCCGGTGAAGCTGAGCTGGGAGGTGTTCCGGGAAACCGTCATCGAGCAGGCCGAGCAGGGCGTGGACTACATGACGGTGCACGCCGGGGTCCTCCTGTCGTACGTGCCGCTGGCCGTGGACCGGGTGACGGGCATCGTCTCCCGAGGCGGTTCGATCATGGCGGCCTGGTGCCTGGCGCACCACGAGGAGAACTTCCTCTACACCAACTTCGCGGAGCTGTGTTCGCTGCTCGCGCAGTACGACGTGACGTTCTCCCTGGGCGACGGGCTGCGCCCCGGCTCCATCGCGGACGCCAACGACGAGGCACAGTTCGCCGAGCTGCGCACCCTTGGCGAGCTCACGAAGGTCGCCTGGGCGTACGACGTCCAGGTGATGATCGAGGGTCCGGGGCACGTGCCGATGCACAAGATCAAGGAAAACGTGGACCTCCAGCAGGAGTGGTGCCACGAGGCGCCCTTCTACACGCTCGGCCCGCTGACCACCGACATCGCGCCGGCGTACGACCACATCACCTCGGCGATCGGCGCCGCGATGATCGGAATGTTCGGCACCGCGATGCTCTGCTACGTCACCCCGAAGGAGCACCTCGGCCTGCCGGACCGTGACGATGTGAAGGCGGGCGTGATCGCGTACAAGATCGCGGCACACGCGGCCGACCTGGCCAAGGGGCACCCCGGGGCGCAGGACTGGGACGACGCGCTGTCGAAGGCGCGGTTCGAGTTCCGCTGGGAGGACCAGTTCAACCTCTCGCTGGACCCGGAGACGGCGCGCTCGTACCACGACGCGACGCTGCCCGCCGAGCCGGCGAAGACGGCGCACTTCTGCTCGATGTGCGGCCCGAAGTTCTGCTCCATGAAGATCACCCAGGAGCTCAAGGAGTACGCGGCGCGCGGCATGAAGGACAAGTCGGAGGAGTTCGTCTCCGGCGGCGGCAGGGTCTACCTGCCGCTGGCCTGACCTGTCCCACGCTCTGACAGGCGACTGGCGGACCGCCCGGCCGGTCCGACGTGCCGTCGGGGTGGGGTCAGTCGCGGTGGTGCCGACCAGTGGAGCGCAGCGACCGGCGGCCGTTCTCCTGCTCCGGCTCATTGTCCGACACCGGCTTGCTCAGACCGGCGACCCAGTCGACGAACTCCTCGTCCTGCGTCGGCAGCGGTTCCGTCGCGTCCGACGTCTCCTGGCCCTCCTCGTCGCCCCGGGACCGGTTGCGGCGGAACAGACCGCCGAGCCGTCCTCGCCGGGAGGGCTGCTCCGCCACCTTGCTGGGCGTCGACGCGCCCGATGGGGCGTCGGTGCTCGCCGGGTCGTCGGTGCTGGTGGCGGCATCGGAGGGCGCGCCAACCTGCTCCTGCACGATGGGAGACGCAGTGGCCGCCGACCGAAGTCGGGCGGCGTCGGTCGCGTGTTCGGCCGGAGCGACCGGTTCGCTCGCTGCGGCCGGGCCGGTCGGCGCCGTCCAGACAGCCGAGCTGTCCTGCGACTGCGTCGGCCGGGCGCGGCGGGCGGTGTTGAAGGCGTTCCAGGTGCCGGCCCGGCTCAGGTCCGGCAGCGGTGCCCGGTGCCGGGGCCTCGGCGTCTGCTCGGTGGGCTCATCCGGCCCGGTCGGCATCTCCGATGCCGTCGACCCCGGGTCAGGGGCCTGCGGCGGCACCGTCCACGCTGAGGTGACCGGCCAGGCCGACGGGGCCGGCGTCCACCGTTCCGCGGCCGGGTCGCTGTCGGCCGTGACCCCGAACAACCCGGCGGTGGAACCGCCCTCGGTGGCGGGCGCGCTGTCGGTCCCGCCAGCCCTGACGGCTGCGGAATCACTGGCCGATTCGGCCGGTGGCGCCGTCGGACCGGTGGTGGCCGCGTCCGCTTGTCCCGCCTTCGGGCCGGTGGTGGACGCGTCCGCCTGTCCCGCCGTCGGACCGGTGGTGGCGGTGGCCGGGGTGCGCGAGTCGGCCGCTTTCGTCATCGGGCCGGTGGTGACGGTCGGTTCGGCCGGTGCCCCCGTCGAGTCGGTGGTGGCAGCCGGGGTGGTCGGGTCGGCTGCTGCCGTCGGCGTGCCGGACGTAGCGGGCGGGATGGACTCGGTGGTCAGGCCGGGCCCGGTGCCCTGCCTCTTCCTGCTGGGCGCAGGAGTGTGAGTGGCCTCACCAGAGTCGGTGCTGTTGGCGGACCTGCCGGGCCGGGTGGTCTTTCTGGTGCGGCCGGTGGTCGGCTCGGCGGTGGCCTCCGATTCGGATGGCGGCGTGCCGTCGGGCGCGTTCGAGATGGCGGCACCCGGAACGGCCTTCGGCTTGCGGGTCCGGCGCGGCTTGGGCGTCAGCGGCGCCTCGGCGGTGCCGGGGTCGGCGGTGCCCGTGCTTGCTGTGCCCGTGCTGGTCGTGACCGCGCTGGCGGTGTCATTGCTGATGGTGCGGTCACCGGTCGGCCTGCCGCTGGTGGCCGTCGTCGCGCTGTCGGTCGTGACCGTTGTCGCGCTGTCGGTCGTGGCCGTCGTCGCGCTGCTGGTCGGCTCGTCGTCGCCGGGGCCGCCGGTCGGAGTGGCGGCATCGGCGCGCCCAGCCGTGGTGCTGGCCGACGGCTCGGTGGTGGCCAACGGCTCGGTGGTGGCCGAGGGCTCGGTGTCGGTACGGGAGGTGGCATCGTCCCGGCTCGACGTGGGCGTCTTCGTTCCGGCGGTGAACTCACCGGTCGGGTCGGTCACCCAGGCTGCGGGCGTCGCCGGAGCGGCAGGGGTCGGACCGTGCTGGCCGCTCGCCGTGGTCGCCGGCCAGTCCCAGTGCGCCGGGACGGTGCGTACGCCATCAGGGCCACCGGCGGCCCACGGAGCTGGGGCAGCCCCGGCCAGCTCCACATCGGCCGGCTTTCCGGCAGAACGATCCGTGTTGGCCAGTTGCGCACCGGCGGGCTCGGCGGTGTCCCGGTCGTTCGCCGACTTCGCCGACTCGGCGCCGGGCAGGGCCGGGCCGGCGGGCAGCGCGCGCAGAATGTCGGTGGGCTCGATCGCCTGCGGATCCGCGGTGCGGGCGCCCGCTGGCCAGCGCAGCAGGGCGGCGGCAGCCGCGCCGAGCGCGCCAGCGAGGATCGCGATCAACGAGCCGTAGTAGGGGGCGGCCTGGTAACGGTCCACCGCGTCGCCGGGGCCGGCGGTCAGGTAGGCGAACGCCACCAGCACCGGACCGGCCACCCCGGTGGCCCCGCTGACCAGTGGAGCCTGGCCCCGCCGGCGAGCCAAACCGGCGGTCGCCGCGCCGGCCAGCAGTGCCACGGTGGGCAGCAGGAGCAGCGCCAGCCGTTGTGCGGCCGCGTCGTTCAGCCAACTCGGCTCCAGCACGCCGAGCCGGGCTGTCGGCAGCGTGCCGGTCGCGCCGAGCGACGGCAGGACGGAGATCAGCGCCAGCAGCCAGACCGCGCCGGCCACAGCCGCCATGTTCCAGCCCAGCTCGGGCCGGAGCAGGACCGCGATCGCCGCGCCCGCCCCGATCACCGCACCGAGTACGGCGCAGATGCCCACCGCCCAGACCGGGTCGACGGAGATCAACTCCGCGGCGCGGGCGGGCTGCATGCAGAGCGGGGCGATGATGGTGGCGCCGAGCGCGGCCGCGCCACCGATTGCCAACTGTCGGCCGGTGCTGGCCGCAGGAGCGTCCCGGTGAGCGAGACGTCCGGTCAGGACGGCGCCGACGACGGCGGCGTTCGCGGCGAACCAGCCCACCCAGACGAGCTGGGCCGGCCACTGGTTGACGGTCGTACCGGTGAAGGCGCCGGTCAGCCGGACGATGCCGAAACCGTACGCGACGCCGAGCTGGCCGGCCCCGGCCAGCACGCTCACCCCGAGCGCCGTGAGCAGCAGTCTGCCCCAGGTCCGAAAGGCCATGTCGGGCACGTTACGCACCCGGTACACCCGATCGCCAACGGCGCGCCGCGCGGCGCGCCGGCCCGGTCTACTTGAGTTCGACCAGCCGAGCGACGTAAGTCGTGTCTCCGACATTGGTGAGCATGTGCACCGCTCCCGGGTCCCGGTAGACCACTCCACCGGTGGGCTCGTCGGCGTCGATGCGGGTGCCGTCGATGGTCTGCACGATGTTCTTCGCGCCCTCGATCGCCACCACCAGGTAGGGGTGGTCATGTCGGTGCAGCGGTTGCCGCTCGCCCGGCTCGAGCCGGATGTGCCAGACCCGGACCCGGTCGTTCTCGTACACGATCTCCTGACCCACCGGCCCGAGTTCGGTTCCGTCGATCACGTTGGTCATCGTTGTCCGTCCAGTTGGGGGAGCACCTCGGCGGCGATCAGCTCAAGGTGGTCGAGGTCAGCGAAGTCGATCAGGCGCAGGTGGACCCGGGTGGCGCCGATCGCGGCGAATTCGCCGATCCGCTGCGCGAGCTGCGCGGGTGAGCCGACCACCGGGTCCTCCGGCGGCAGCGCGCTCTTCTCGTGCAGGGGCGCGGCCCGCCGCTGGGCCTCCGCGTCGGTCCGGCCGATGGCCACGACGATCCCGGCGGAGAGCACCAACGGCTCGCGCCCGGACTCCGCCCGCCCGGTGCGCTCGCACGCCTCACGCACCCGGTCGTACGCCCCGGCGGTGTCCGCCACGGACTTGAACGGCATGTTGAACTCGTCGGCGTACCGGGCGGCCAGTTCGGGTGTGCGCTTGGGGCCGCGCCCGCCCACGATGATCGGTGGCCCGGGCACCTGCACCGGCTTGGGCAGGGCGGGCGCGTCCACCAGCCGGTAGTGGTCGCCGGTGAAGCTGTAGGTCTCGCCGGCCGGGGTCCGCCACAGCCCGGTGATCACCTCAAGCTGCTCGGCCAGCCGGTCGAAGCGCTCGCCGACCGCCGGGAACGGGATGCCGTACGAGGTGTGCTCGCGCTCGTACCAGCCGGCGCCGATGCCCAGGTCGACCCGACCGCCGCTCATCTGGTCGACCTGCGCGACCATCATCGCGAGAGGGCCGGGCAGGCGGAAGGTGGCCGACGTCACCAGGGTGCCGAGCCGGATGCGCTCGGTCTCCCGGGCGAGTGCGGCGAGGGTCAGCCAGGCATCCGTCGGGCCGGGCAGGCCCGGGTCGGCGCCCATCGACTGGTAGTGGTCGGCGCGGAGGAAGCCCTCGTAGCCGCAGGCCTCGACCAGCCGGGCGAATCGGAGCTGGGTGTCGTAGCTCGCGCCCCGGTTCGGCTCGGTGAAGACCGACACCCGCATGTTCATCGTCCTTCCGCGCCGGCCGCGGCCGGCTGGTCGCGTTCCATCAACAGCTCGTGGAGGTCGGCGCTGACCTGGGCGACATCGGCCAGGTGGGCGTTGCGGCCCAGGGTGCGAGGCCGGGGGATGGCGACGTCGACCACCTTGCGGATCCGGCCGGGGCGGGGGCTCAGCACGACCACCCGGTCGGCGAGCAGCACCGCCTCGTCGATCGAGTGGGTGACGAAGACGATGGTCGGCTTGTTCTCCATGTGGACCCGCTGGAGCTCGCCGGAGAGTTCCTCGCGGGTGAGCGCGTCCAGCGCGGAGAAGGGCTCGTCCATCAGCATCACCCGGGGCTCACCGATCAACGACCGGCACAGCGAGACCCGCTGCTGCATGCCGCCGGAGAGTTCGTGCGGCAGTCGCTTCTCGAAGCCGGCCAGGCCGGCCACGTCGAGCAGTTGCCGGGCCCGCTCGCGGTGCTTGGTGCGGCTCCAGCCGAAGACCTCCACCGGCAGCATGACGTTGTCCAGCACGGTGCGCCAGGGCAGCAACGCCGGCTTCTGGAACAGCATGGCGATGTCCTGGCGAGGGCGGACGATCGGCGTACCGGCCACGGTGATCTCGCCGGCGGTCAGCGGAAGCAGCCCGGCGATCAGCCGCAGCAGGGTCGACTTGCCGCAGCCGGAGCGGCCGAGCACGGCGACGAACTCACCCTCGGCGACGTCGAGGTCGATGCCCCGCAGCGCCTCCACCCGGCCAGATCGGCCCTCGAAGGTACGGGACACCCCGGACAGTCGGATCATCTCCGGCGGACCTCCGCTGAGTGGACGGTCAGGAATCCGACAAAGGCTAGCGGGCCTGTCTGTGTATCGCACCGTCCGGGGTGGTCGTCAGGTTGTTTCCGTTCCGCAACCCGATACGCCTGGCGTCGCAAAGGTGGGTTTCTCGTACGCTGTGCCCGCGAAGAGTCCCCTCACGACGGCGGCGTCCGGCTTCCACCCCTCCTGCCGGCCCGTCGCGACAACCCCCTCCGGTGGCCTGCCGGCCCCGGTCGGAAAGGACATGGTGCACTGATGAGAAGGCTGACCCGTACGGTCGCTACGGCCGCGCTGGCCACCGCCCTCGCCCTTGTCTCCGCCTGCAGCAGCGGGTCGGATGCCGACGAGGCCAAGGGCGGCGACAGCAAGACCCTGGAGAAGGTGACCTACCTCACCTCGTTCGGCCAGTTCGGCCGTGACTCCTACGCCTGGGTGGCGAAGGAGAAGGGCTTCTTCAAGGACGCGGGCTTCGACGTTGAGATCAAGGCCGGTCAGGGCACCGGTGGTGTGATCCAGACCGTCGTCGGTGGCCAGGCCCACTTCGGCCCGATCGACCTCACCGGCGGTCTGCTCCAGGTCGGCAACGGCCAGGCGAAGGACTTCACCGTGGTGGCCGCGATCCAGCAGCGCACCATGGCGGGCATCGCCTCGGTCGAGGGCAAGAACATCGCCTCCCCGAAGGACCTGGAGGGCAAGAAGCTCGCCGACACCCCCGGGTCCGTGGTCCGCAACCTTTTCCCGACGTACGCCCGGCTCGCCGGTGTGGACGCGAGCAAGGTGACCTGGGTCAACGGTGAGGCGCAGAACCTGATCGGCACGCTGGCCGGCGGCCAGGTGGACGGCATCGGCCAGTTCGTCGTCGGCCAGCCGACGATCGAGGCGGTGGCCAAGAAGAAGGCCGTCATGCTGCCGTACAGCAACGTGATGCAGGACCTCTACGGCAACGTGCTGATCACGTCCTCGAAGATCGCCAAGGAGAAGCCCGAGATGGTGAAGCGGTTCTCCGCGGCGCTGCTCAAGGGCCTGGAGTACAGCCTGGCCAACTCCAAGGAGGCCGGCGAGATCCTGAAGAAGAACGTCGACACCGCCAACCCGGTCGCCGCCGCCGCCGAGCTGGAGCTGATGGCCGCGTACGTCCGTTCCGGCAACACCGGCACCGCGATCGGCACCCTGGACAGCGGTCGGGTCGCCAAGAGCATCGCCATCCTGCAGGGCGCTGGCGCGCTGAAGCAGAACATCACCCCCGAGCAGATCATCGACTTCAGCCTCGCGCCGAAGGCCTGATCGTCTGGTCGTCATCACGGGGTACGTCCCGCCGATTCCGGTGGGGCGTACCCCCGTCGCTCGTCGGCCCCCGGGGGCCGTGGGATTTCGAGGAGGACAAGATGACCGACGTCCGGTCAGCGGACCCGGCGGTTGCGGCACCCCCACCGCCGGGTGCCGACCCCGAGGCGGGGCGCGCGGGTCGAGGTGCCGGCCTCCGGGCCGGGGCCGGGGTAGCGCTGCTGCCTGCGGCCGGCCTCCTGATCGCGCTGGCGGTGTGGTGGCTGGTCGCCCGGCTGGAGCTCGTCCACCCGTTTGCCCTGCCGCCGCCCGGCGACGTCCTCATTGCGTTCGTCGACAAGCCCGCCCAGATGCTGGAGCACACCTGGGCCACGCTGAAGGAGATCGTGTTCGGCTTTGCCCTGTCGGTGGCCGCAGGCATCCTGATCGGACTCTCCCTGGCGACTTCCCGCACGGTGGAGCGGATGTTCACCCCGTTGCTGGTCGCGGTGAACGCGGTGCCGAAGATCACGCTGGGCCCGCTGTTGGTGGTGGCGCTCGGCTGGGGTCAGAAGCCGATTCTGACCATGGTGTTCCTGCTCTGTTTCTTTCCGATCGTGCTCTCCACCGCGACCGGGCTGACCACCACGCCGGCCGACCTGGCCGAGTTGGTGCGCTCCTGGAACGCCTCCCGCTGGCAGGCGTTCCGCAAGGTGCGCTTCCCGGCCGCGCTGCCGCAGATCTTCGTCGGGCTCAAGGTGGCCATGCCGCTGGCCGCGATCGGCGCGGTGATCGGTGAGTTCCAGGCCGGGGAGAGTGGCCTCGGTTACATCATCCTGATGTACGCCGGAAACGGCGACGCCGCCACCGCGTGGGCGGCGATCATGTTGGTGGCGTTGGTGAGCATCCTGCTCTACTCGGCGCTCCTGCTGATCGAGCGGATCGCGCTGCCCTGGGTGCGGGAGACCACCAGCAGCCACTGACCACTGCCAGACCAACCCACCAGAACGCGCAGGGCCGGCCTCCCAGTAGGAGGCCGGCCCTTTCCATCGACGCTGCTGGCGCACAGGGTGTGGCCTACCGTGCCCGGCGGCAGGGATCAATCCTGACCCAGCGTGTTACCCCGCCAACCGCCACCGACCGTTGCGGGCGACCAGCGTGGTGAGCGCCTGCGGCATCAACCCGCTGTGGTTGTCCGGCGTCATTCGGATCGGGCCGGACAGGCCATCCATCTGGGACGTCTCCAGCACGTCCCGGATGCCGTTGCGGTCGACCTTGCCGACGGGGCCGCCGGCGCGCAGTTCGGCGTCGGCGATCAGCTGGACGGCGTCCGCGGCGAAGGACGAGGACCCGTTGTAGCCGCCGAAGCGTGCGGTGTAGTCCTGGAACCACTGCCGCCGCGCCGCCTTCGCCGGCGTGGTCGCGATCACGTCGTCGATCACCATCGTCTGGGTGAAAATCAGCGTGGCCCGCTCGGTCGCCTTGGCCGCGGCGCCGAGGAAGAGGTCGCCGGCCGCACCGGCGTCGAAGAAGAGCGACCCACGGAAGGTGGTCTGCTGGGCGCTGGTGGCGGCCAGTGTCGCCTGCTCCGGCGGGGTCCAGAGGACGAGCGCGTCGGGCTTGCCCAACGCGAGCCGTTGGATCTGCTGGCTGACGTCGGTGTCGGTGGTCTTGGCCGTCTGCTGGCGGAGCGTGATTCTGGCCTTGTCCAACTCGCTCTTGAGTGCGGCCGCGCCCTCCCGGCCATAGTCATCGTCGCTGATGAGCAGCCCCACCTTGCGCACGTTGTTGCGACGCAGTTCCGTGGTCAGTGCGGCGGCGCTGTCCGGGGCGTTGGGGCCCAGCTTGAACACGTAGCGCCGTTCCGCGACCGGGCTGGCGATCGCGCCGGAAGCGGCGAGCGCAATGGTGGGAATCCGCTTCTCGTTGATGGTGCCGACAGCACCGACCGCGCATTCGTTACAGCCGCCCATGATGATGGCGCTGACCCGGGAATCGCTGCTGAAGTCGGCGATGTTGCGAAGTGACTCGGCGGCGTCGGATCGGTTGTCCTTCACCTTCAGATCGATCTTCCGGCCGTTCAGTGCGCCGGAGGAGTTCAACTGCTCGACCTTGAGTTCCAGGGCCCGCTGGTATGTCCGGCCAACCGGAGCCGCGGCGCCGGAGAGTTCGAGGTCGGCGCGGATCACGATCGGACTCGTGTCCTGCTCCGCTCCGCCGAACTGGCAGCCGGTGAGTGTGGTGGCCACTACGGCCGATGCGAGCGCCGCGATGGTCGCGGAGCGGATGGGGCTCAACTCAGTCCTCCAGGTGCGGGCGCGGGCGCTGCCCGGTCACCGCCGCTAATCCGTCCTCAGTGGAGGGCGGGATCTCCTCTGCCGTACGGTGTGCGCGAAGCCTGCAAAACCTTGCCAATGGCCGGCGCTGTGGTCAAGCGCGGACCCCGGCAGCATTTTCGGGACGGCCATCCCACATGCTGGGGTAACGCAATGTTTGCAAAAGCTCACTTTGCACACACGCGTGACCACTCTGGAGTTACATGCCCTGTTCAGGGGCTTGCGGAAATGAAGGTATCAGTTGCCCGGATCACGGGATGCGCCCCGTCCGACCGTTTCCTACCCCACTGCGGCTTCCCAAACAGGATCTTCTCTGATGAAATCGCGGCCGTGCCGCGCGTGGTCCCCTCCGCTTACGGCATGGCTCGGCGGGTCAGGTGGGGAAGAAACGACGGAGGCGATGTCGTGAGCACCGGACCGACGACCCTGCCCGCGCTCGGCGACAGCGGTCGGCCTACGCGCCGACGGATGCCGCGACTGCGGGACGCCCGGATCCGGTCCAAGCTGGCGCTGATCCTGGTCGTCCCGGTGGCAGCGGTGATCGCGCTTGCCACGGTCCGCCTGATCTCCGTCGGCGAGGGTGCCATCGACGCCACCCGGGCCCGGTCGCTGACGGCCCTCTCCATCGACGTCAGCGCCCTCACGCAGGACCTCCAGGCCGAGCGGATGGCCGCAGCCGCCTACCTTGCCACTCGGCAGCAGTCAGCTGACGCGAACAACCCGCAGGTCCGCCGGACGCAGCAGCAGTTAGCTGACGCGTACAACCTGCGGGTCCGCCGGACGCAGCAGCAGGTGGACGAGTACCGCGCCGAGCGGGGCCGGATCGGCGAGGCGCCGGCGGCCCTACGGTCCCGGCTGGCCGCCATCGACGATCATCTGTCTACTCTGGATGGCACCCGCCAGGAAGTGTTGGACAGCCAGCAGATGGCCGTCGCCGAGGCGGTGCTCCGCTACGGAGTCATCCTCACCGACCTGGTCTCCTACGGTGACGGCCTGGCCCAGCTGCCCGGCGACGAGAGCCTGTCGGACAGCCGCCGCGCGGTCTCCGCCTTCGCCCGCGCCAAGGCCGCCGTCGCGGAGGAGGACGCGGTCGCCTTCACCGCGCTGACGACGGGCCAGCTCGACTCGGAGCAGTTCTCCTCCTTCGTGGCCACGCTGACCAGCCAGCAGGAGGCCCTGGTCGCCTTCTCCCTGGCCGCCGACCCGGCGCAACGTGCCCTGGTCGACAGCACCGTCTCCGGTGACGCGGTCGGCCTCGCCGACCGGGTGGCCGCCGACATCACCCGCTCGGTCGGGCAACGCCCGCTGGTCACCGCGCAGGACGCCACCGCTGCCATCGGCGCCGTGAACGACCTGATGCGCTGGGCCGAGATCCAACTGCAGGACCGGCTGCTCGAGCAGGCCGACCAGGCCCGCTCGGACGTCATCCGGCAGGCCGTGGTCGAGTCGATCCTGGTGCTGCTGACCCTGATCATCGCCGTGTCGCTGGCCGTGGTGCTGGCCCGCTCGCTCAACCACTCACTGCGCCGGCTGCGTGAGGGTGCCCTCTCGGTGGCCAACCACGACCTGCCCGACGCTGTGCGGCGGCTGCAGAACATGGGCAGCGTGGGCGACGGCGAGGTGGAAGAGATCGTCCGCCAGGTCCGGGACCCGATCCAGCTCACCAACCGCGATGAGGTCGGTCAGGTGGCGCTGGCCTTCAACGTCGTCCACCGGGAGGCGGTGCGGGTCGCGGCCGAGCAGGCCGCGCTGCGTACCAGCGTCTCGGCGATGTTCCTCAACCTGGCACGTCGTAGTCAGGCCCTGGTCGACCGGATGATCGGTGAGCTGGACGCGATCGAGCGCGGCGAGGAGGACCCGAAGCGGCTCGCGCAGCTCTTCGAGCTGGACCACCTGGCCACCCGAATGCGCCGCAACGACGAGAACCTGCTGGTCCTGGCCGGCGCCGACTCCGCCGTACCGCGGCGCGAGGACGCTCTGGTGGTGGACGTGCTGCGCGCCGCCCAGTCCGAGGTGGAGCTGTACAACCGCATCGAGTTCGGCACGGTGGACACCGACATCTCGGTGGCCGCGCACGCGGTCAACGACGTGGTACGCCTCGTCGCCGAACTGCTCGACAACGCCACCCGGTTCTCGCCGCCGAACACCACTGTTGTCGCCGACGGTCGCCGGATCCGCGACTACGTGCTGATCCAGATCGAGGACCGCGGGCTCGGCCTCACCGACGAACAACTCGACTCGCTCAACCGCCGGCTTGCCGCCCCGCCGAGCGTCGACGTCGCCGCGTTCCGGCTGATGGGTCTGGCCGTGGTGAGTCGGCTCGCCGTGCGCTACGGCATCCGGGTGGAGCTGCGCCGCAACGTGGAGGGCGGCACCGTCGCCCAGGTGACGTTGCCCGCCACCACCGTGGTGCTGCCCAACAACCGGGGCCGCGATCAGGTGCTCACCCGGCCGCGCCAGCCGATGGCCGTGGAGCAGACGCCACTCACCCCGGTCGGCCACGCCGAGCAGTTCGCCGGTGCCACGACCTCGGCGGCGACGCTGCCCGACCAGTGGCGGACCAACGCGCCGGCACCCGCCCAGTGGCAGTCCCCGCTGGACTCGCGGGACACCACTCCGGCCGTGCAGGCGGGCGGCTACGCCGGTATGCGCTCGACGGCGCCGCCCGCACCGGCACCGGCCGTCCAGGCACCCGCCGCGCCGCTTCCGCCGACGCAGCCCGCGTACGGCAACGGGTTGGGCGCCTCGATGGGCAACCCGACCGTGGCCTACCCGACCATCGACCCGCTGCCCCGACGCGGCTCGGCCGCGGAGGCGGCGGACGGGCGCAGCGCCCCGGGTCTGCCGGTGGGGCCGGTCGCTGGCCCCGGCGCGGTGGCACCACCTGCCGCGCCGTCGGTGCCCGCCGCACCGGTCAGCACCCGGCCCGACTTCCCCGCCGAGGCGCCGATCTTCCGGGAGATGGAGGCGGTCTGGTTCCGGTCGCACGGCGACGACGCCACCGCGATCTTCACCCGGCCCAAGTTCGACGAGCCGCCGCCGGCCACTACCGCGGCTCCGGCCGACGCCGGCCTGCGCACGGGCAACGGCGGTCACCCGAGTGCCGCGTCCGTGCCGGCCGCGCCGCCGGCCCGACCGAAGCTGCCGACCCGTACCCCGGGCAGCTCCAACACCGACGGCATCACCACGCCGGGCACCGGCGGTCGCGGCACCTCGACCGCCGGCGGGCTCGGCGCGAGGGCGTCGACCCCGCCGTCGTACACCCCGCCTCCGGCTGCCCGACCGGCGCCGGCCGCGCCCAACGCGCCCTCCGGGGATTCCGAGGCCTGGCGGACGGCGGCGGACGAGGGCTGGTCACGGGCCAGCCGGGCCGCCGAACCGGCCCCCGCCGGGACCACCCGCTCCGGGTTGCCCAAGCGGGTGCCGCAGGCACAGCTCGTGCCGGGCGGCATTGAACAGAAGAGCGGTCGGGACCGCAGCCGGCGGACCCCTGATGAAGTACGCGGTCTGTTGTCGGCCTACCACCGTGGTGTGCAGCGTGGTCGGACGGCCGGCACGGACCTGAACAGCACCTCGACCAAGGAGAGCCGATGAACAGGCCAGCTGCCATGCAGGACATGGGTTGGCTGCTCACCAACTTCGCCGACAGCGTGGCGGGCATCGCTCACGTGGTGGCGGTGTCCGCCGACGGGCTGCTGCTCGCGTCCTCCCGGGATCTGCCGGGGGACCGAGCTGACCAGCTCGCCGCGATCACCTCCGGCGTGGTGAGCCTGACCGAGGGCGCGGCCCGGATGTTCAGCGCGGGCGGCGTGTTGCAGACAGTCATCGAGATGGACAGCGGGTATCTCTTCCTGATGTCGATCAGCGACGGCTCGTCGATGGCCGTACTGGCCGCGCGCAGCTGCGACGTGGGCCAGGTGGGCTACGAGATGGCGCTGCTGGTCGAGCGGGTGGGTGCCGCGCTGGTGCCGCTGCCGCGGGACGCGGTGCGTTCGTAGCACCGGAAGGCGGCGCTTGGACCGCGCGCCGAGGCAGGGACGGGAGGCGGTACACGCCGGCTCCGCAGGTGACGAGGAGGTGATCGGGGATGGACCAACGACGCGCTGACCCGCGCGGAGCGCTGGTACGTCCATACGCGGTCACCCGTGGTCGTACCGAGCCCCGGCAGGACATCGCCCTTGAGGCCGTCCTCACCGCGTCTCCGACCCAGGTCGCCGAGTCCCGCTTCGCAGGGCATGACAAGCACCGCATCGCCACGGTCTGCGAGGGCCGAGCACAGTCGCTGGCGGAGATCGCCGCGTACACCCGGATGCCGCTGGGCGTCGCCCGGGTGTTGGTCGCCGACATGGTGGCCGAGAGCCTGCTGATGTTACACACTGCTGCTCCCGCCGAGGGGTTCGAGGAGCGGATGGAACTGCTTGGAAGGGTGCTAAGTGGACTTCGCAGGCTATGACCCCGCTGGGGGGCGGCCGGGCCGGGGAATCGTCTCCGCGAAGATCGTCGTCGCGGGCGGCTTCGGCGTCGGTAAGACGACACTGGTCGGGGCGATCTCCGAGATCACACCGCTGACCACGGAGGCGTTGATGACCGCGGCGGGTGTCGGCATCGAGGACCCGTCCAAGGTGCCGGGCAAGGAGACCACCACGGTCGCCATGGACTTCGGCCGTATCACCATGGCCCAGGACCTGATCCTGTACCTCTTCGGTACACCCGGTCAGACCCGGTTCTGGTTCATGTGGGACGAGATCATCCGGGGTGCCGTGGGTGCCGCGGTGCTGGTGGACACGCGCCGCATCACTGACGCGTTCGCCCCGCTGGACTACTTCGAGAACCGCAACCTGCCGTACGTGGTGGCGCTGAACCGGTTCGACGGCGCTCCCCAGTACGAGCTGGACGAGGTCCGCGAGGCGCTGGCCATCTCGCCGCAGGTGCCGCTGGTGATGACCGACGCCCGGCACCGGGACTCGGTCAAGCAGGTGCTGGTGACGGTGGTCGAGCACGCCATGCTCCGGCTCCAGTCCGAGCAGGGGCGCGGTTTCCCAACGCCGGTTGGCTGAACCGTCGTGTCACGGCCGGCACACCGGTCGGCCGTGACACGTCAATCGACGCGGAGCCGGTAGCCGCGCTTCACCACGGTCTGTACGACGCGGGGTGCGCGCAGGCCGGCCCGTAGCCGGGCGACGGCCATCTCCACCGCGTGCTCGTCGGCGCCCCGGGGCAGCGTCCGCAGCAGCGCCGTGCGCGACAGCACCCGACCGGGGGACTGGGCGAGCGCCCGCAACACCGCCATCGGGGCGGGAGCGAGCGGCCGCAGCTCGCCGTCGATCACCGCGGCGTGCCCCCGCAGCGTGAGCAGGTGCCCGCCGGCCTTGAAGGTCACGGTCCTGCGGGGCAACTCGTCGACGATGGTCCGTACCAGCGCGCCCAACCGCGCCCGGGCGGGTGCGCTCACCGGCACCCCGTGCCGCAGCAGCGGCTCGGCGGTCACCGCGCCGACACAGCTGGCCAGGACGTCACCGCGGAACGCGGACAGCACCGAGTCGGTGCGATCGCCGGCCGCCCGCAGCAGCGCCTCGGCCGCTGGCGCCGAGGTGAACGTCACCGCGTCCACCAGCCGGCCGACGATCAGGTCGATCAGTCGGTGCAGCGGTGCCGGGTCGGTCGGCGGGGCCCATCGGTAGACCGGCACCTCGATCACCGTGGCGCCCGCCGCCTCCAGCGCGAGTGTGCATTCGGGCTGCCGCTCACCGTGCAGCTGCATGGCGATCACCTGCCCGGCCACGCCGCGCCGGCGCAGGTGATCGACCACCTCGTCGCAGCTCTCCGAGGCCGGCGACCACTGGTCGTGCAGCCCGGCCGCACGGATCGCGCCGCGTGCCTTCGGGCCCCGCGCCACCACGTACGAACTGGCCAGCACCGAGCGCAGCGGCTCGGCCAGCCCCCAGCCCTCGGCCGCCTCCAGCCACCCGCGCATGCCGATGCCGGTGTTGGCCATCAGGATGTCCGGCGGCTGGTCGAGGCAGGCGCGGGTCGCCTCGCGCAGCTCGGTGTCGTCGGACAGCGGCACGATCCGTAGCGCCGGAGCGAGCACCACCCGGGCGCCCCGCCGTTCGAGCAGCGCGGCCAACTCGTCGCGCCGCCGGTCGGCGGTCACCCCGATGGTGAAGCCGGCCAGTTCCTCCCGCATCAACCCTCCTGTCGCAGCCGCACCTCGACCAGCCCGTCGCGGCAACGCGCGTCGTGCCGTGTCACGGCCACCCCCGGCAGGTCGAGGCAGTGCCCGCTGCGCAGGTCGTACACCTGCTTGTGCAGGGGTGACGCGACCGTCGGCACTCCGCCGCGGCTGCCGACGATGCCCCGGGACAGCACGTACGCCCCGGAGACCGGATCGCGGTTGTCGATGGCGAACAGCCCGTCCGCCGTCCGGAAGAGGGCGACCTGCGCCCCGTCGACCAGGGCGGCGACGCCCCGGTCCGGTTCGAGCCGGTCGAGGGGGCAGACGGCGATCCAGCTCAGCGTGGTGGTCTGGGTCATCGCCGTACCTCCGGTAGGCCCAGGGTGACCGGTTGCCGGCGGTGCCCGTCGGCCAGGTGTGGTCGGGTCGGCGGAGAGCCACCCGCCGGCACCGGCTGGCCGCGTTCCCGGGCGAAGGTGATCGACGGGTCGGGCACGTCGGGGGCGTTGACGAAGGAGGTGTAGCGGCGGAGCCGGTCCGGGTCGTCCAGCACGTCGCGCCACTCGTCGGAGTACGACGCCACGTGCTGGGTCATCGCCGCGTCCAGTTCGGCGCAGAGCCCGAGCGAGTCGTCGACGATCACCGAGCGCAGGTGGTCGAGGCCACCGTCCATCGCCTCGATCCAGCCGGCCGTGCGTTGCAGCCGGTCGGCGGTGCGAATGTAGTAGATCAAGAATCTGTCGATCAGCGAGATCAGCGCCTCGGTGGACAGATCGGTGGCGAACAGGTCGGCGTGCCGGGGCCGGAAGCCGCCGTTGCCACCGACGTAGAGATTCCAGCCGGTCTCGGTGGCGATGATGCCGAAGTCCTTGCTGCGCGCCTCGGCGCACTCGCGGGCGCAACCGGAGACCGCCGACTTGATCTTGTGGGGAGCGCGCAGCCCTCGATAGCGCAGCTCCAGCGTCACGGCCAACCCCACCGAATCCTGTACGCCGTACCGGCACCAGGTCTCGCCGACGCAGGACTTCACGGTCCGCAGCGCCTTGCCGTACGCGTGGCCGGACTCGAAGCCGGCGTCCACCAGCCGTCGCCAGATCTGGGGCAGCTGCTCCACCCGCGCCCCGAACAGATCGATCCGCTGCCCGCCGGTGATCTTCGTGTAGAGCTGGAAGTCCCGGGCGACCTCGCCGATCACGATCAGCTTCTCCGGGGTGATCTCGCCGCCCGGGATGCGGGGCACCACCGAGTAGCTGCCGTCGCGTTGCAGGTTGGCCAGGAAGTGGTCGTTGGTGTCCTGCAACGACGCCTGCTCACCGTCGAGCACGTGCCCGGTGCCCAGCGACGCGAGGATCGACGCCACCACCGGCTTGCAGATGTCGCAGCCGCGCCCCCGGCCGTGCTCGGCGACCAGCCGGGAGAAGGTGCGGATGCCGCGCACCCGGACGATCTCGAACAGCTCCCGCCGGCTGACGTCGAAGTGCTCGCAGAGCGCGCTGGACTGCGTCACCCCGGCCGCGTCCAGGAGCTGCTTCAGCGTCGGAACACAGGAACCGCAGCTGGTGCCGGCCCTGGTACACGCCTTCAACGCCGGCACGTCGGTGCAGCCCTCGGCGATGGCGGCGTCTACATCGCCGCGGGTCACCGCGTTGCAGGAGCAGACCTGGGCGGCGGCGGGCAGCGCCCCGGCGTCCGCGCCGCCGCCGTCCGGGGCGAGCAGCGCCAGCGGCGCGGCCGGCAGCGGGCCACCCACGCTGGCCCGCAACGTCGGGTACGCGCTGGCGTCACCGACCAGCACCCCGCCGAGCAGGGTGTGCGCGTCGTCGGAGAGGACCAGCTTCGCGTAGACCCGGGTGGCCGGGTCGGTGAACGTGACGTCCAGGCAGCCCGGGGTCGTGCCGTGCGCGTCGCCGAACGAGGCCACGTCGACGCCGAGCAGCTTGAGCTTGGTGGCGGTGTCCGCACCCGGGAAGGTCGCCGCGCCGCCAACCAACCGGTCGGCCACCACCTCGGCCGTCGCGTACCCCGGTGCCACCAGGCCGTGGCAGGTGCCGTCGACCGCCGCGCACTCACCGATCGCCCAGATCCGTTCGTCGGCGCTGCGGCAGGTCGCGTCGACCAGCACCCCGCCGCGCGGACCCAGTGGCAGACCGGCGACCCGGGCCAGCTGGTCCCGAGGCCGGATGCCGGCGGCCACCACCACCAGATCGGTGTCGATGACACCACCGTCGGAGAGTTCCAGGGCTGCGACGCCGCCGTCCGGGCCGGGGCGGATCGCGGTGGTCGCCACCCCGAGATGGGTCCGTACGCCCAGTTCGTCGACGTAGCGGCGCAGCATCGCCCCGCCGGCCTGGTCCACCTGCACCGGCATCAACCGGGGCGCGAACTCGACCACGTCGGTGCTCAGGCCGAGCAGCCGCAGGGCGTTCGCCGCCTCCAGACCGAGCAGCCCGCCGCCGATCACCGCGCCGACCCGCCGGCCCCGCGCATACGCCCGGATCGCCGCCAGGTCGTCCAGGGTCCGGTAGACGAAGACCCCCGGCAGCTCCACGCCGGGCACCGGCGGCACGAACGCGTACGACCCGGTGGCCAGCACCAGCATGTCGTAGCGGTACTCGCCAACGGCGGTGGTCACCACCTGCCTGGCCCGGTCGACGGCGGTAGCCGGCTCGCCCAGACGCAGCCGCACCCCGTCATGCGGAGTGTGGAGGTTGAGCTCGCTCTCACTAACCCCGTCGAAGTACGCCGAGAGTCGCACCCGGTCGTACGCCGGACGTCCCTCCTCGGCCAGCACGGTCACCCGCCAGCGGCCCTCTGGGTCACGGGCGCGCAGCGCGTCGACGAAGCGCTGCCCGACCATGCCGTTGCCGATGACGACCAGATCGCCGCCGCTCATCGCGTCACCTCCACCGATTCCGCTTGGCCGAGCCAGTCGACGATGCCGCCCACCGCGTCCCGGCAACCACCGCATCCGGTGCCGGCCCGGGTCGCCGCCACCACCGCATCGACCGTCCGGGCCCCGGAGCGCCAGCTGCGTACCAGCGCGCCCTTGGTCACCGTGTTGCACTGGCAGACCGTGGCCGCGTCCGGCATCAGTGCCGGTGACGTGGCCGGAGCCGCACCGACCGCGCCGAGTGCCCGGCCCAGCAGGAGCGCCCGCCGGTCGGTCGGCACCGGGTGGCCGCGGTCGAAGAGCTGGATCACGGTGCCGACAGCCGGGTTGTCGCCGAGCAGGATCGCGCCGACCAGCCGCTCGTCCCGAATCCGCAGTCGGGCGTACGTGCCCCGGGTCGGGTCGTTGAAGGTCAGCTCCTCGCCCGGCCCGCCACCCACCGCGTCGCCCATCGCGGCCAGGTCGATCCCGGCGGCCTTGAGCCGGGTCACCACCGGCCGGGGCCGGTACCGGGCCAGCGGGTCCGTCCCGGTCAGCACGTCGGCGAGTACCCGGGCCTGCGCCCAGGCGGGTGCGACCAGTCCGGTGAGGACGCCGTCGTGCTCGGCACAGTCGCCGATCGCCGAGATGGACCGGTCGTCGGTGCGGAGCCGGTCGTCCACCACCACGCCGCGCCGCACGGTCAGCCCGGCGGCCTGCGCGAGGGCGGTGTCCGGGCGTACGCCGCAGGAGAGGACCAGCAGGTCGGCGCGCAGCGATCGGCCGTCGGCCAGGTCGAGTCGAACACCGGTGGAGTCCGCGGCCACGCCGGTCGCCGGCACCGCCAGTTGAATGGTGACGCCGAGCCCGGCGAGTGTGCCGGCGAGCACCGCACCGGCCGTCGGGTCGAGCTGCCGTTCCATCAGGTGCCCCCTCGGGTGCACCACGGTGGTGGCCAGACCCCGGGCGGACAGCCCTCGGGCGGCCTCCAGACCGAGCAGCCCGCCGCCGAGGACCAGCGCGCTGCGTGCGCCGTTCGCCGCGGCGAGGATCCGTCGGCAGTCGTCCAGGGTCCGGAAGGGGATCACCCGCTCCGGCAGGTCGGCCGGGTCGAGGCCGGGCAGTGGCGGCACCACCGCCCGGGCGCCGGTAGCCAGCACCAGGTGGTCGTAGGAGATCCGTTCGCCGTCGTCGGTGCGGACCTCCCGGGCGGACCGGTCGACCGCGGTCACCGGTACGCCGGTGCGCAGGTCGATGCCGTGCCCGGCGGCCTCGGTCAGCTCCACGTCCGGTTCGTCGATCCGGCCGCCCAGCAGTGTGGAGAGCAGGATCCGGTTGTACGCGCGGTGCGGCTCCGCCCCGAGCACCGTGACCTTCCGGTCCCCTGCCCGAGCGTGCAGCTCGCCGGCGAGGCGGGCGCCCGCCATGCCGTTTCCGACGATCACCACCCGGGCGGTCATGCCTTCTCCACCCGGACGGCGCAGATCTTGAATTCGGGCATCCCGGAGATCGGGTCCACGGCGTCGTTGGTCACCGAGTTTGCCCGGCCCGGCCCCGCGTAGTGGAACGGGGCGAACACGGTGTCCGGCCGGATCCCGGCGCTGAGCCGGGCCGGAGCGCGTAACTCACCTCGGCGCGAGGTGACCCGCACCGGGTCGCCGTCGTCGATGCCCAGCCGGGCGGCCAGGTCGGGGTGCAGCTCGACGAATGCCTCCGGGGCGGCGCGGCGCAGCGCGCCCACCCGGCGGGTCTGAGTGCCGGACTGGTACTGCGCCAACACCCGGCCGGTGGTGAAATGCAGCGGGTACGCGGCGCAGACCTCCTCGGCGGCCGGTCGGTGGTCGACGGGGTGGAACCGGGCCCGACCGTCCGGGGTGGCGAACCGGTCGGCGAAGAGGCGTGGCGTGTCCGGCCCGTCCTCGGTCGGGCAGGGCCAGTAGACGCCGTCGGCGGCGTCGATCCGATCCCAGCTGATGCCGGCGTAGTCGGCGGCCCCGCCAGCGGAGGCGCGGCGCAGCTCGGCGAAGACGGCGGCCGGGTCAGCTGGGAACCGAGCCGCAGCGGTGGCGCCCGCCAGGCTGTCGCCCGCCGGCTCGGCGGCGGCCAGCCGGGCCGCGAGGTCGGAGATGATGGCCAGGTCGGTCCGGACGCCTTGCGGGGGCGGGCGTAGTTCGCGCCGACGCAGAACCCGACCCTCCAGGTTGGTCATCGTGCCGTCCTCCTCGGCCCACTGCGCGGTGGGCAGCACCACGTCCGCCAGCGCGGCCGTCTCGGAGAGCAGCAGGTCGACGACGACCAGTAGGTCGAGGTCGCGCAACCGGCCCTCGATCCGGGTCGCCCGGGGTGCGGAGACCACCGGATTGGAGCCGAACACCAGCAACGCCCGGGGGCCGTCCGGGGTGCCGAGCGAGTCGAGCAGTTGGTAGGCCGGCACGCCCGGGCCGGGCAGCTCATCGGCCGGCACCCCCCAGACCCCCGCGACGTGCTCCCGGGCCGCCGGGTCGTCGATCCGCCGGTAGCCGGGGAGTTGGTCGGCCTTCTGCCCGTGCTCCCGCCCGCCCTGGCCGTTGCCCTGGCCGGTGAGGCAGCCGTACCCCGAGCCGGCACGGCCGGGCAGACCGAGGGCGAGGGCCAGATTGACGTACGCGGTGACCGTGTCCACGCCCTTGGCATGCTGCTCGGCGCCGCGGGCGGTCAGGATGATCACCCGTCCGCCGGTGCCCAACGCGCGGGCGGTCGCCTCCAGGTCGGCCACCGGCACCCCGGAGAGCTGCTCCGCGCGGGCCGGCCACCAGGCGGCGACGGTGCGGCGGACCGCCTCGAATCCGGTGGTGCGATCGGCCACGTACGCCCGGTCGACCCAACCCTCGGTGAGTGCGATCTGCAGCAGTGCGTTGGCCACCGCGAGGTCGGTGCCGGGCAGTGGTTGCAGGTGCAGATCGGCCTGGCGGGCGGTGGCGGTGACCCGGGGGTCGACGACGATCAGGCGCCCGCCGTTGCGGCGCTGCTCGGTGAGCCAGCGCACCAGCGGTGGCATGGTCTCCGCCGGGTTCGCGCCGACCAGCAGCAGGGTGTCGGCCCGGCCCAGGTCGGCGAGCGGGAACGGCAGCCCCCGGTCGATGCCGAAGGCGCGCATACCGGCGGCTGCCGCGGAGGACATGCAGAACCGTCCGTTGTAGTCGATGTGCCGCGTGCGCAGCCCGATCCGGGCGAACTTTCCCAACGCGTACGCCTTCTCGTTGGTCAGGCCACCGCCGCCGAAGACGGCGACCGCGTCCCGGCCGGCGTCGTCCTGCACGGCGCGGATGCCGGCGACGACCCGATCAAGCGCGGCATCCCAGCTCGCCGCGTGCAGCTCACCGGTGGCCGGATCGCGCACCAGCGGGGTGGTCAGCCGCTCCGGGTGGTCGAGCAGCTCGGCCGCGGTCCAACCCTTCTGACAGAGCCCGCCCCGATTGGTGGGGAACTGGCGGGGGTGGACCGTCACCCCGGTGTCGTCCTCGCGCAGCGCCATGCCGCACTGGAGCGCGCAGTACGGGCAGTGCGTCGCCACCTCCCGGGGCGCCCGCCCCGGTCGAGTTGCCGACCACGCACCGTCTGTCATGTCGGGAAAGCGTGCCGTCGGGCAGTTTCCAGCCCGGGTCCCTTCTGTTTCGGTCCTGTCAAGTGGGGCTCACACCGCACAGGGGCATCCGACCGGACTCAGCAATCGACCGGTCGTCGGAGGGCCGCACACTCACAGGCGGTCTATTATTTGGGAAATCTGTCTCGATATTTGGGAGTTGCGATGACTGTCGCGGACGTCTTCGACGCGGTGGCCGGCACCTACGACGAGGCCCGTCGCCGGCTCGTGCCCTGCTTCGACGCCTTCTACGGCACCGCGGTCGAGGTGGCAGCGCCTCCACTGCGCGCCGCGCTGGCTGCCGGTCGTACCCCCGAGGTGTTGGACCTGGGCGCGGGCACCGGCCTGCTCTCGCTGCTGCTCTCCGCCGCGGTGCCGGGGGTGCGGCTGACCCTGGTGGACGCGGCGCCGGCGATGCTCGCCCGCGCCGCCGACCAGTTGGACGTCCGATCCGTGCCGCACCGGACGATCCGGGCCGACCTGGTCGACCCGCTGCCGCCCGGCCGATACGACGCGGTGGTCAGCGCGTTGGCGATCCACCACCTGGACGACGCCGGTAAGCGGGCGCTCTACCGGCGGGCCGCCGGGGCGCTGGCGCCCGGCGGGGTGTTCGTCAACGCCGAGCAGGTCGCCGGCCCGACATCGGCGCTCGACCGGCGTTACGACGAGGTGTGGACGGCGCGGATCACCGAGCTCGGCTCGCCCCCGGAGGAGATCGCGGCGGCCCGGGAGCGGATGCGGCACGACCGGCCGGCGACCGTCGGAGACCAGTGCCGCTGGCTCACCGAGGCGGGCCTGACCGACGTCGACTGCTATTTCAAGGAGTGGCGCTTCGCGGTGTTCGGTGGGCTGGCCCGTTGAAGACAGCCGGAATGTGCGTTTCGACGCCGGAGGGCGAGCCGGCGGAAGCGTGGATGACTGACGGTCATACCGATGGGTAGTCTCAGCGGCATGACTGCCAAGGTGACTCTGTCGTTCACCGACGAGACAATCGAGGAGGCCCGGCGGTTCGCCAAACGCGAGGGGCTGTCGCTCTCGGCGTGGATGGACCAGGCCGCCCGGGAGAAGGCGCTGCGCGAGGTCTTCACCGCGCACGCCGCCGCCGTGGGCCGTGCCGGTCTGGACCTGGAGTCCGCCGCCCTCGCCGACGCCCGCGAGGTGGGCATGGTCAACGACCTGCTCTCCGGCGGACGGCCGCGTGCTGCGTAGGGGAGAGGTCTGGCGCATCGAGGGCGCCCGGGAACGCCTCGGGCTCGTGATCAGCTCAGACGTCTACAACTCCACCGACGTGCCCATCGTGATCGTGGTCGAGGTTGTCGAGGAGTCGCTGCTGCGCGACTCACCGCTCGCCGTGGCGATGGGCCGGTACGTGGTGATGCCCGACCGCATCTCCTCGCCGATGAAGAAGTGGTTCACCGACTGCGTGGACGTCGCCGACACCGACACCATGCTCCGGGTCGGCCGCGCGCTGCGCATCCTCCAGCAGCTCTGACCGTGGGCCGGGCGGCGTGCTCACCATCGCCACCGGCCCATGGTGCGGTCCCCGTTTCCGGGCCGACCCGCGACGGGCACTGCCAGGTAACCCGGCGTTCCTAGCGTTTCCCCTCGTCACATCGACGAGAGGGAGCCGCCGTGAGCACGCTCACCAGCACCGCAGTCACCGCCGGGCCGTCGGCCGCCACCGGGCGTGGGCGCCGGCTCGACGACTGGCGTCCCGAGGATCCCGACTTCTGGCAGGCGACGGGTGCGCCGATCGCCCGGCGCAACCTCTGGGTCTCGATCTTCGCCGAGCACGTCGGCTTCTCGGTGTGGAGCCTCTGGTCGGTCACCGTGCTCTTCCTCGGCCCCGCGTACGGCATCGATCCGGCCGGGAAGTTCCTGCTCACCGCCGTGCCGGCCGCGCTCGGTGCGATGCTGAGGCTGCCGTACACGCTGGCGGTGGCCCGCTTCGGCGGCCGCCGCTGGACGATCGTCAGCGCACTGCTGCTGCTGGTGCCCACGGTGCCGATGACGGTGCTGCTGGAACCCGGGGTGTCCTACTCCACGCTGATGGTGCTCGCCTGCCTCACCGGGGTCGGTGGCGGCAACTTCGCCTCCTCGATGGCGAACATCAACCTGTTCTACCCGTCTCGGCTCAAGGGCCGGGCCCTCGGGCTCAACGCGGGCGGCGGCAATCTGGGCGTACCCGCGGTGCAGTTGGTCGGGCTGGCGGTCCTCGCGACCGCCGGCGCCGCGTACCCCCGCCTGGTGCCGGCGGTCTACCTGCCGCTGATCGTGCTGGCCGCGCTGGCGGCGGCCCGCTGGTTGGACACGGTGCCCGGGGCGCGCAACGAGCCGGGCGCGCTGCGCGAGGCGGCCCGCGACCCGCACACCTGGGCCATGTCGCTGCTCTACATCGGCACCTTCGGCTCGTTCATCGGGTTCGGTTTCGCCTTCGGCCAGGTGCTCCAGCTCCAGTTCGCCGAGCGGTTCCCCACCCCGGTCGACGCCGCCTGGCTGACCTTCCTCGGCCCGCTGGTCGGCTCGCTGATCCGGCCGCTGGGCGGGCACCTCGCCGACCGGTTGGGCGGGGCCCGGGTGACCTTCTGGAACTTCGTGGCGATGGCGGCCGGCGCGTGCGTCGTGCTGTACGCGGCCCGGGAGCGCTCGTTCGGGCTCTACCTGGCCGGGTTTCTCGCCCTCTTCGTCTTCTCCGGCATCGGCAACGGCTCCACGTACAAGATGATCCCGGCGATCTTCCGGGCCCGGGCCGCGGACGCGGTGGCCGCCGGCCGTCGCGACCCGGAGGCCGCCGCGCGTTGGGCGCGGCGCATGACCGGCGCGTTGATCGGCATCGCGGGTGCGATCGGCGCCTTCGGCGGGGTGCTGGTCAACATCGCGTTCCGCCAGTCTTTCCTCGGCTCCGGCAACGCCGATGCCGCCTACCTGGCCTTCATCGGCTGGTACGCGTTGTGTTTCGCCGTCACCTGGGTCGTCTACCGTCGCCCACGGGTCGAACGACTCGCCGGCGTGTGAGCTGTGCCACGGCCGGTGCGTCGCCGCGCTGGACCGTACCCCCGTTTTGACCTGCGGACGGGGCGCCGGGTATCGTTGCCTGCTGTTGTACGACATCCAGAGGCGTGCCCCATCAGGTACGCTTGGTCGTTCGTGCGCGCTGGTCCGGCCTGCAAGATCTGGTCACCTCGGCGCGCGACCCCAGACCGACGACGAGACAAGGTAGACCTGTGCGTACGTACAGCCCGAAGCCGGGTGAGATCGAGCGTCAGTGGCACGTCATCGACGCCTCTGATGTCGTGCTGGGCCGCCTGGCCACCCACGCCGCCACGTTGCTGCGTGGTAAGCACAAGCCGACTTTCGCGCCGCACGTCGACACGGGCGACTTCGTCGTCATCGTGAACGCGGGCAAGGTTGCGTTGACCGGCAACAAGCGCCAGACCAAGATCGCCTACCGCCACTCCGGTTACCCGGGTGGTCTGAAGCAGATCGGCTACGACGAGCTGCTGACCAAGCGCCCGGAGCGGGCCATCGAGATGGCTGTGAAGGGGATGCTCCCGCACAACAAGCTCGGCCGTCAGCTGATCAAGAAGCTGAAGGTCTACGCCGGCGCCGAGCACCCGCACCTCGCGCAGCAGCCGGTGCCGTTCGAGATCAAGCAGATCGCGCAGTGAGCGCGGGCGAAGGAAGCAGCATGACCGACATCACCGAGACCGAGGTCGCCCCCGTCGCTCCCGAGGCCACCGAGGCTCCCGAGGTCACCGAGGCGCCGGCGCCCGTCGCCCGCGCGCCGCGTGGTGACCGCCCGATCCAGACCGTGGGTCGGCGCAAGGAAGCCATCGTCCGGGTCCGTATCGTGCCGGGTACCGGCAAGATCACCTGCAACGGCCAGGACCTCGAGGCGTACTTCCCGAGCAAGGTGCACCAGCAGCTGATCAAGGACCCGCTGGTGACCGCCGAGAAGCCCGAGATGTTCGACGTCATCGCCAACCTGCGTGGCGGCGGCACCACCGGCCAGGCCGGTGCGCTTCGGCTGGGCATCGCCCGGGCGCTGATCATCAATGATCCCGATGACCGCCCGGCCCTGAAGAAGGCCGGCTTCCTCACCCGGGACGCCCGGGTCAAGGAGAGCAAGAAGTACGGCCTCAAGAAGGCCCGTAAGGCTCCTCAGTACTCGAAGCGCTGATCTTCACCAGCGCGTTGTACTTCTGACGGACGGCCGGTCCGCCTCCCCTCGACCGGGGAGGTGGCCGGCCGTTTCGCTTTCTCCTCATCGGCAGTGCGCATCGGAGGTTGGCGAGTATGGGTCGGTTGTTCGGCACGGACGGCGTACGCGGGCGGGCAAACGCGGATCTCACTCCCGAGCTGGCGCTCGCGCTGGCCGTGGCAGCCGCGCACACGCTCGCCGAGACGGATCGCAGCCATCCGCCGCTCGCCGTGGTCGGCCGGGACACCCGGGCCAGCGGCGAGATGCTGGAGGCGGCCGTGGTGGCCGGGCTGACCAGCGCCGGCGCCGACGTGGTGCGGGTGGGCGTCCTGCCCACCCCCGCGGTGGCATACCTCACCGCAGAGGCCAAGGCCGACCTCGGTGTGGTGCTCTCGGCGTCGCACAACCCGATGCCGGACAACGGCATCAAGCTCTTCGCCGCCGGCGGGCACAAGTTGCCCGACGAGATCGAGTTGCAGATCGAGGCGGCCGTCGAGACGAACGCCACCACCGCCTGGGACCGGCCGATCGGCGCCGGCATCGGCCGTGTGCACGACCTGCTCGACGGCGCGGACCACTACGTCCAGCACCTGGTCGGTGCCGTGCCGCACCGGCTCGACGGGATCAAGGTCGTGGTCGACTGCGCCAACGGCGCCGCCTCCGAGGTCGCACCGGTCGCCTACCGGGAAGCCGGCGCGGAGGTCGTCGCGATCCACGCCGAGCCGGACGGCCTGAACATCAACGACGACTGCGGCTCCAACCACATCGAGGCGCTGCGCGAGGCCGTCGTGGAACACGGCGCCCACCTGGGCATCGCCCACGACGGTGACGCCGACCGCATCGTGGCGGTCACCGCCGACGGTGACGAGGTCGACGGCGACCAGGTGATGGCGATCCTCGCGCTGGCCATGCGGGATGCCGGCACCCTCACCCAGGACACCCTGGTCGCGACCGTGATGAGCAACCTCGGCCTGCGGCTGGCCATGTCCGCGCAGGGCATCCGGCTGATCGAGACCAAGGTCGGCGACCGGTACGTCCTGGAGGCTCTGCGTGCCTCCGGGCTGGCCCTCGGCGGCGAGCAGAGCGGCCACATCGTCATGCCCGCCCACGCCACCACCGGCGACGGGGTGCTCACCGGCCTGCACCTGATGGCCCGGATGGCGGCCACCGGCCAGACCCTCGCCGAGTTGGCCTCAGTGGTCACCAAGCTGCCCCAGGTGCTGATCAACGTGCCGGTCGGCGACCGGACCATCGGTGCCAACGCGCCGGCCGTGCGCGCCGAGGTCGAGCGAGCCGAGGCGCAGCTGGGCGAGACTGGCCGGGTGCTGCTGCGCCCGTCGGGCACCGAGCCGCTGGTCCGCGTGATGGTCGAGGCAGCCACCGAGGCGACCGCCCGCGAGGTAGCCGAGAGGATCGCCGAGCAGGTCCGCACCGCCACCCCCCCAAAGCCGTAACCCCCCCCCCGGGCCCCGCCCGCCGTGCCCCGCCGTGCCCCCCGCTCGCCCCGTTGATCTAGGGCAAATCGCTGTGATCGGAGATCAGCTCGCGACGATATGCCCTAGATCAACGGGGTGGGGGGGTGGGGCAAGGGCGGGGGTGGGGGTGGGGCGGGTCAGCTGGTTGGGGTTAGGGCGTGTAGCCGGGTGACCGCCTCGGTCAGCACCTCGGGGCGTTTGCAGAAGGCGAAGCGGATCAGCCGCCGGCCCGCGTCGACGTCGTCGTAGAAGACCTGGGTGGGCACCGCCACCACGCCGCAGCGCTCCGGTAGTGAGCGGCAAAACTCCACCCCGTCCCGCCCGCCGAGGGCGGTGACGTCGGCCGTGACGAAGTACGTCCCCTCCGGGCTGAGCACCTCGAACCCGGCGTCGGTGAGACCGCTGACGAGTTGGTCGCGCCGCTGCTGGAGCCCGTCCCGGAAGCCGGTGTAGTAGTCGTCCGGCAGGGCCAGCGCCACGGCTACCGCCGGTTGCAGTGGCGAGGCGTTGGCGAAGGTGAGGAACTGCTTCACCCGCAGCACCGCCGAGACCAGCGCCGCCGGGCCGCTCACCCAGCCGACCTTCCAACCCGTGCAGGAGAACGTCTTGCCGGCCGACGAGATGCGCAATGTCCGCTCCCACATCCCGGGCAGGGTGGCCAGCGGCACGTGCGGGCTCGCCGCGTCGGTGAAGACCAGGTGCTCGTACACCTCGTCGGTGACCGCATAGGCGCCGTGCTCCTGGCACAGTTCGGCGACCAGCGCCAGTTCGGCCGGGGTGAACACCTTGCCGGTCGGGTTGTGCGGTGAGTTGAGCAGCACCAGCCGGGTGCGTGGCCCGAATGCCGCGCGCAGCGCCGCCGGGTCGAAGGCGTACCGACCGTCGGCGGCGGGGCGCAGGGTCACCGGCCGCCGGACCGCGCCGGCCAGTGCGATCGAGGCGGCGTACGAGTCGTAGTACGGCTCGAAGCAGACCACCTCGTCACCCGGTTCGCAGAGGGCGAGGATGCTCGCCGCGATCGCCTCGGTCGCGCCCGCGGTGATCACGATCTCGCCGTCCGGGTCGTACGCCAGATCGTGGAACCGTTGCTGATGAGCCGCGACCGCCGCGCGCAGGGCGGGGATCCCCGGCCCGGGCGGGTACTGGTTCTGCCCGCCGCGCAGGGCCTCGGCGGCGGCAGCCAGCATCTCCGGTGGCCCGTCGGTGTCGGGGAAGCCCTGGCCGAGGTTGACCGCGCCGGTCCGCACGGCGAGGGCGGACATCTCGGCGAAGATCGTCGTGCCGAACGGCCGCATCCGGGCCACCAGCGGGTCGACATCGGTGCTCGTCGTCACCTGCGCCAGCCTACGGGTGCCCCCGGCCGAACCCCAGCCTCACTCGGGCGTGCAACTGGTAGCCCAGGTCCCCCGAGCGGTATTGACGACCGGCTTGCCGGCGCCGGTGACCGTGACGGTGCAGTCGAGCGGTTTCTCACCCTCATCGTCGTCCCATCTGGCCTCCACCATGACCCGGCTCTGGCCGTTGGTCCGGATGGTGGTGCGCCAGGGCAACGTCGTGCCGTCGACGTGGATGAGGTCACTCTCGGCGTCGAAGTAGGCGATGTCGGCCCGCCCGTTCCCGCTGACCTCGTAGACCACCGTCACCGGGGCCGGCCCCGAAGTCGGTCGGGTGATCGGCTGCTTGGCGGGGGTGGATGGCCCCACGGTGGGCGGCGGGGCGGCAGGCGCGGTCCAGCCGTCGTCGTCGGGGACGACCCACGGGTCTCCGGCGATCGGGTCCGGAGCGGACGCATTGAGCAGGAAGTTGCCCGCGCACAGGCAGCCGCAGAGGGCCAGGACCAGCACCACGAAGACGGCGACGACGATCCCGACGACCCGGCCGCTTCCCGTGGCCGGGCTGCCGCTGACCTGCGGGTACCCGGGGTAGGCGTACGGCGGCGGATAGCCGGGCGGTGGCCATCCGGCGGCCGGTGGCCACCCGCCGGGCGGTGGCTGTCCGGCGGTGGGCCACCCTGCTGGCGGCGGAGCGGCGGCCGGCGAGCCGGCGGGCGTGGGCCACCCTGCTGGCGGCGGCGGTCCGGCGGGCGGCGGGTCCGAGGCGTCGGGCGGGGACGGTGCCCACGGGGTCGTCGGCGGTTCGGGCGTCCATGGGGCCGCAGGCGGTTGGGGCGTCCAGTGGGTCGCGGGCGGGGACGGTGCCCACGGCGCGGCCGGCGGGGACGGCGCCCACGGGGTCGGCGTCCACGGGGCAGGCGGTGCCCACGGCTGGCCCGGGGCCAGCGGGTCGGTCGCCGGGATCGGAGCCGAGGAGGGCGGCGCCGTCGGATCCGGCGGTGGTGCGGATGGCGGGTCCGGTGGTGGGGAGGGGGACGGGTCGGGCGGGGGCGCGTCGGACATGGCTGCTCCGGGTGGGAGTGGGTATGGGACGGACGTGCGCGCCGAGCCCGCCGAGAGACTGTCGTACGCGAAGGCCCGCCGCAACCCCGTCGGCGGGGGACGGGCACGAGCGAACCTGGCAGCTCGTCCTGTTGTGACCCGTCAACCACCGATCGCTCAGATTCGGTGATTGATAACCCCGCTTTCGAGCACCCATCGTGTGCGAAACTGGGTTAGGCTGCGGGCCATGTGTGGAATCGTGGGATACGCGGGCGCGCGCCCCGCACTCGGCATCGTCCTCGACGGGCTACGGCGGCTGGAATACCGCGGCTACGACTCGGCGGGCGTCGCCATCGTCTGCGAAGACCAGCTCCTGACCGAGAAGAAGGCCGGCAAGCTGGCCAACCTGGAAAAGGTGCTGTCCGAGCGGGCCGCCGACGACCCGACCTCCTGCGCGGCCAGCCCGATCGGCATCGGTGACGGCACCACCGGCATCGGGCACACCCGGTGGGCCACCCATGGCGGCCCGACCGACCGCAACGCCCACCCGCACGTCGCCCCCGACGGGCGGGTCGCGGTGATCCACAACGGCATCATCGAAAACTTCGCCAAGCTTCGTACGGAGCTGGAGGCCGACGGCGTCCAGTTCATCAGCGACACCGACACCGAGTGCGCCGCGCACCTGCTCTCCGCCGCGCTGGCCGACCTGCGCTCCGCCGGCCAGCCGGACGGCCCGCAGTTGCTCGCCGCCGGCATGCGGGTGGTCTGCCAGCGGCTGGAGGGCGCCTTCACCCTGCTCGCGGTAGACGCCTCGGTGCCCGGTGCGGTCGTCGGTGCCCGGCGCAACTCGCCGCTGGTCGTCGGCCGGGGCGACGGGGAAAACTACCTGGCCAGCGACGTGGCCGCGTTCATCGAGCACACCCGGGAAGCGGTCGAGCTGGGTCAGGACCAGATCGTCCTCATCACCGGCGACAGCATCGAGATCACCGACTTCGACGGTCAGCCCGCCGCTGGCAAGGATTTCCACATCGACTGGGATTCCTCGGCCGCGGAGAAGGGCGGCTACGACTGGTTCATGCTCAAGGAGATCGAGGAGCAGCCGCAGGCCATCGCCGACACGCTGCTCGGCCGGCTCACCGAAAGCGGTGAGATCGCCCTCGACGAGGTCCGCCTCAGCGACCAGGATCTGCGCGACGTCGACAAGATCTTCATCGTGGCCTGCGGCACGGCGTACCACGCCGGCATGGTCGCCAAGTACGCCATCGAGCACTGGACGCGGATCCCGTGCGAGGTGGAGCTGGCCAGCGAGTTCCGTTACCGCGACCCGGTCCTCGACCGGTCCACGCTGATCGTGGTGATCTCGCAGTCCGGCGAGACGATGGACACCCTGATGGCGCTGCGCCACGCCAAGGACCAGAAGGCCCGGGTGCTGGCCATCTGCAACACCAACGGCTCGACCATTCCCCGTGAGTCCGACGCCGTGCTCTACACCCACGGCGGGCCGGAGATCGCCGTCGCGTCCACCAAGGCGTTCCTCACCCAGGTCGTCGCCTGCTACCTGATCGGCCTGCACCTCGCTCAGGTGCGCGGGATCAAGTTCGCCGACGAGGTGGGCGCGGTGGTCGCGCAGTTGCAGGAGATACCGGGCAAGCTGCGCGAGCTGCTGAGCCGGATCGAGCCCGTGCGCGAGCTGGCCCGGGAGCTGAAGTCCGAGCCCACCGTGCTGTTCATCGGCCGGCACGTCGGCTACCCGGTGGCGCTGGAGGGCGCGCTGAAGCTCAAGGAGTTGGCGTACATGCACGCCGAGGGCTTCGCGGCCGGTGAGCTGAAGCACGGCCCGATCGCCCTGATCGACAAGGGCACCCCGGTGATCTGCGTGGTGCCGTCGCCGGTTGGCCGGGGCATGCTGCACGACAAGGTCGTCTCCAACATCCAGGAGGTCCGGGCGCGCGGTGCGCGGACCATCGTGATCGCGGAGGAGGGCGACGAGGCCGTCGTCCGGTACGCCGACCACCTGATCTACGTGCCGCGTACGCCGACCCTGCTGGCCCCGCTCGTCACCACGGTGCCGCTGCAGGTGCTCGCCGCCGAGATCGCCGCCGCCCGGGGGCACGACGTGGACCAGCCCCGCAACCTGGCGAAGTCGGTCACCGTCGAGTAGGGCCGTCAGCGGCCCAGTACGACCCGGGCCATCCCGTCCAGCGCGGGGTTGCCCGGGTCCCAGTAACCGGTGTGCCCGCCTCGACCACTGCCGAAGACCCGACCGCCGAACCCGGGATCGGCCGGGTCGTGACCGAACCACAGCTCGTGCCCGGTCCGGTCGGGCCAGCCCAGCACGGCGGCCAGCGGAGTCGCCCCGAGCAGGGCTCGCCGGCCGATCTCGTCCACCGGACGGGCAGCCCGGATCACGTCGTCGGGGGCGCTGCTCGCCCAGACCTCCCCGGGTGGCACGCCCAACTCGGCGGCGTGCGACGCGCCGACTCCGGGCGAGCCGACGAAGACCAGCGCGTCGGCGGCCAGCCCGTGCTCCCGGGCGGTCACACCCACCACCAGCGACCCGTAGCTGTGCCCGAGCACGGTCTGCCGGGCCGGTGGCCCCTCGTGGCTGGCCCGCAGCCCGTCCTGAAAGCGGTGCAGTGCCGGGCCGGCGTCCCGGGCCTGGCCAGCCGAGGCGGCCTCGGTCAGGAAATCCGGAGCGTCGTAGTCCAACCAGAGCACCGCCGCGCTGCGCTCACCCGGCGCGAGCGCGGTGCACCGGTCCAGCACTCGCGCCGCCCTGCCCAGCTCGCCCGGGGCGTCGTCCAGGCCGGCGGTCATCCCCGGCACGTAGGTCAGCACGCGGTCGGCGTGGTCCGGGTCGCCGAGCGCCACCACCACCCGGCCCTCACCAGCCGGATCCAGCCCGAGCAGGTACGCCCGTGGCTCCCCGCCGGACGTCAGCCGCCCGGCCAGCGTGTCCAGACCGGCCAACCGCCCGGCCACCCCGTGCAGTCGGACCGACGCGAGCGGCCCCGGCGGCACCCGGGCCAGCAACCGTCGCCGCTCAGCCAGCAACTCCTCGCGCCAAACGCCCAGCCGCAGCCGGTTGGCCTGGTCACGGGCGGCCACTGGCACCCCGTCCAACCGGCCGATCAGGGCCGACTCGCGCCCGATGAGCCACCGTCGCTGGGCCGGTGTCAACCCCGACCACCAGGCGCGGACCAGCATCGGCGCGGCACCGGGGGCCGGCCGGCCCGGTGGTGGCGTAGACGCCCAGCCGGAGCCGGCGGCCCGGGCCAGCTCATCCAACCGGTCGGCGGCGACCCGATCCGCGGCCCCTGCCTCGTCGAGCGCGTCCCGCAGGGTCGCCGCCACCCGGGCCGCCGCCACGCCGGCCCGCTCGGTGGGCCGGACCCGCGCGGGATCGACGTGCACCCCGCCCGAGCGGTCCACCACCAGGCCGGCCGCGTCCGCCTGAGCGACCGCCTCGGTGAGCCGCGCCTTCGCCAGCGTCAGCCGGCCAGCCAACTCGGCCAGCACCTGGTCGACCTCGATCAACGCGGGCGCGACAGCCGTCAGCTCGTCACGCAGACCGGCGAGCCGGGCGTCCGCCGCCGTGGCGGCCGCACCGGACCAACCGCCCCGCAGCCGCCCGGCGGCCCCACGCAGCTCCCCGACGCGTCGATCGAGCGGCCCGGTCAATCCGGCCCAGGCGGCCCCGGCGGCCCGCCACCCGCCCGGATCGGCTGCCCACAGCTGCCGGTAGCCGACACTGCTCATCGTGGCAGGGCGGCGAACCGGTCGGCGGCCCGGTCGTCCACCGTCTCGTACGCCTCGGCCGCCGCCCGGACCCCGGCGGAGGCCGCCGCGACCTGAGCGGCCAGCCGGCAGAACCAGGCGTGCGCGGCTGTCTCCAGCCCGGCCAGAGCCGCGCCAGCTCGCCACTCGGGCGCTGCCACCAGCAACCCGGGCACTCCCGCCAGGCCCAGCGCCAGCCGGTGCGCCTCGTCATCGAGCGTGACGGCGACCGCCCGCAGCTCCTCCGGCCGGACCGCCAACGGCTCATCCGTCATGACCACACCCCCGTGCACGATCAGCATCGACGCGCTGACGTTAGGCGGGGACGGGAGGCCTCAACGTGCCCTGTGGACAGCCGGCGGTGGGCCGTACCCCGGCGTGTCCACAGGCGTTGCCCACGGCGGGCTCGACGGCTAATCTGCGGCCTCGGCCGCCGGTAGGGTGGTGTGGTGATCGTCGCTGTCGGCATCGACGTCGTCCTGGTCGACCGGTTCGCCGGGGCCCTGGCACGGACGCCGCTGCTCGCCGACCGGCTCTTCACCGAGGCCGAGCGGACCACCCGCTCCGGCAACCCGCGCTCGCCGGAGTCGCTCGCCGCCCGGTTCGCCGCCAAGGAGGCCGTGGCCAAGGCGCTCGGCGCTCCGGCGGGGCTGAGCTGGCACGACTGCGAGATCGTGCCCGATCCGGATGGCCGCCCCTGGCTGGCCGTGTCCGGCACGGTCGCGGCGGCAGCCGACGCACGTGGGGTCAACCACTGGCATCTCTCGCTGTCGCACGACGGGGGGATCGCGTCGGCGATGGTGGTCGCGGAACGATGACGTCGGCCGGGCGGGCCGATCGGCCCCACCCGCGAGCGGAATGGGACACGGTGGCATGAGAGCGGTGTGGCGGGTGGCCGACGTACGGGCGGCCGAGGCGGGGCTGATGGGCACGCTGCCGGAGGGGACGCTGATGCAGCGCGCCGCCGCCGGGCTGGCCCGTCGGGCCGCGCTGCTGCTCGCCGAGCGGGGCGGGGTCTACGGCGGCCGTGTGCTGCTGCTGGTCGGCTCCGGCGACAACGGCGGTGACGCGCTGTACGCGGGAGAGCGGCTGGCCCGCCGGGGTGTCCAGGTGTCCGCCCTGCTTCTCACCGGGCGCGCGCATGCTGCGGGGCTCGCCGCGCTGAGAGCCGCTGGCGGGCGGCTGGTGCCGCGACCGGCCGGCCCGGTCGACCTGGTCCTCGACGGCATCGTCGGCATCGGTGGCACCGGCGGGCTGCGGGCGAGCGCGGACGAGGTGGTCCAGCGCCTCGGCGAGCTGCGCGGGCGCGACGGCGAGCGTGCCACCGTGCTGGCGGTGGATCTGCCGAGCGGGGTTGCGGTGGACACCGGCCACGTGCCGCTGGCTTCGTCCGGCCGGCCCAGCGCGGTCCGCGCCGATGTGACGGTGGCGTTCGGCGCGCTGAAGCCCGCACTGGTGGTCGGGCCGGCTGCCGCCCTGGCCGGGCACGTGGAGCTGGTCGACATCGGGCTGCGGCCGTGGCTGCGAGGCACACCGGCGCTACGGGTCACGGAGTGGTCCGACCTGGTCGACTGGTGGCCGGAGCTGGGCCCGGCGTCGGAGAAGTACAGCCGGGGCGTGGTGGGCGTGTCGACCGGCTCGGCGACCTACCCGGGCGCGGCGGTGCTCTCCGTGGGCGGCGCTCTGGCGGGGCCGACCGGCCTGGTGCGTTACGCCGGCAGCGTCCGTGATGAGGTGCTGCACCAGCACCCCTCGGTCATCGCCAGTGGGCGGGTCGCCGACGCGGGCCGGGTCCAGGCCTGGGTCTGCGGCTCCGGGCTGGGCACCGGTGAGGACGCGGCGGCCGAGCTGCGCGCCGTGCTGGCCGCCCCGGTGCCGGTGGTGCTCGACGCCGACGCGCTGACCCTGCTGGTGGACGGCTCGCTCGCCGACCGGCTGCGCGGTCGGGACGCGCCGATCGTGGTCACCCCGCACGACCGCGAGTTCGCCCGACTCTGCGGGGAGGAGCCCGGCGCCGACCGGGTCGGCGCCGCGCTGCGGCTGGCCGCCTGGATGAACGCGGTGGTGCTGCTCAAGGGGGACCGTACGGTGATCGGCACGCCGGACGGCCGGGCGTTCGTCAATCCGACCGGCACCTCGGCGCTGGCCACCGGCGGCACCGGCGATGTGCTTGCCGGGCTGCTCGGCTCGCTGCTGGCGGCCGGGGTGCCCGCCGATCGGGCTGCGGCCTCGGCCGCGTACCTGCACGGGCTCGCCGGCCGGGAGGCGGCCCGGGGCGGCCCGGTGACCGCGCCCGATGTGGTGACCGCGCTGCGTCCGGTGCTCGCCCGGCTGGGCTGATCGTGTCGATCCCGGGTGTGCTGACCGGATCGCCCGCCGGGGCCGTGCGTCGCCGCCCGCGCTGATCACAGCGGAAAGTAGGCTGGGCGCATGTGGCAGGCCGAGGTACGCGTCGATCTTGACGCGATCCGCGAGAACGTGAGCAGGCTCCGCTCCGGCACCAGCGCCGAGCTGATGGCGGTGGTGAAGGGCGACGGGTACGGCCATGGCATGCTTCCGGCCGCCCGCGCGGCGCTCGACGCAGGGGCGGACTGGCTCGGTGTCTGCACCCTCGACGAAGCGCTCACCCTGCGTCGAGCCGGGGTGACCGCGCCGGTGCTGGCCTGGCTGCTCGCGCCCGGGCTGCCGCTGCACGAGGGGGTCAGCGCCGGGGTGGACCTGGGAGCGGCCAGCCTGCCCCAGCTGGACGAGATGATCGAGGCGAGCAGGCTCGCCGAGCGTCCCGCCCGTCTGCACCTGAAGATCGACACTGGGCTGTCCCGGGGTGGGGCGACCGTCGCCGACTGGCCGGCGCTGCTGGACGCCGCCGCGAAGGCGCAGGCGGACGGCCTGGTCGAGGTGGTCGGCGTGTGGAGCCATTTCGTGTACGCGGACATGCCGGGCCACCCCACCACCGACCGTCAGTTGGCCGTCTTTCATGAAGGACTGGCGATGGTCGAGCGGGCCGGGCTGCGACCGCGCTGGCGACACCTCGCCAACTCGGCGGCCACTCTGACCCGCCCGGACACCCACTTCGACCTGGTCCGCCCCGGTCTGGCCATCTACGGTCTCTCCCCGGTTGCCGGTGAGACGTACGGGCTGCGGCCGGCGATGACCGCGCGCGCCCGGGTGATGCTCACCAAGCGGGTGCCCGCCGGCACCGGTGTCTCCTACGGGCACGCCTACACCACGCCGAGCGACGCGAACCTGGCCGTGGTGCCACTCGGGTACGCCGACGGGGTTCCCCGGCACGCCTCCAACACCGGTCCGGTGCAGCTCGCCGGCGCACGGCGCACGATCTCGGGACGGGTCTGCATGGACCAGTTCGTGATCGACTGCGGTGACGACCCCGTGGCCGACGGCGACGTGGCGACGCTCTTCGGCAGCGGTGCCGACGGTGAGCCGACGGCCGACGACTGGGCCGAGGCGGTCGGCACGATCAACTACGAGATCGTCACCCGGTTCGGCAGCACTCGTGTGCCTCGGGTCTATGACGGCGAGCGGCCATGAGCTACCGCATTCCGCGTCCGCGGACCGCGGTGGGCCGGGTCGCGGGGATCGTCGGCGCCGCGGTCGGAGTGGCCGCGGCGGGCCTGGCGGCCGGCGTCGCGACCGAGCGCACCCTGGTCCGCCGCCTCAAGGCCGACCCCGCCGACCGCTACGCCGACGAGACATTCGGCGAGCAGCGGTACGACGACGCGTTCCGTCTCGAGCTGCCGGACGGTACGGACATCCACGTCGAGGTGGTCGAGCCGACCCGGCCGGTGCCGGGGCACCCGACGGTGGTGCTGGTGCACGGCTTCTGCCTGGACATGGGGACGTTCCACTTTCAGCGCCAGATGCTCGCCGCGCGCGGTGACTACCGGATCGTGGCGTACGACCAGCCCGGTCACGGCCGTTCCGGCCGGCTGGAGACCGGGGAGTACGACCTCACGGTGCTCGGCCGGACGCTGCGCCAGGTGATCGACCGAACCGCCCCGGAGGGGCCGCTGGTGCTGGTCGGCCACTCGATGGGTGGCATGGCCATCATGGCGTTCGCCGAGCTGTTTCCGGAGTTGTTCGGTGACCGGGTGGTGGGCACCGTCCTGATGGCCACCTCGGGCGGGCTCATCGCGGAGACCAAGCTGGTCGCGCCCGCGCTGCTCGGGCGGGTCGGCGGCCCGGTGCTGTACATGGTCAGCAACGCCACCCGGTACGGCGGCCCGGTGATCGACAAGGCCCGCAGGTCGACGTCGAACGTGGCCTGGCTGCTGACCCGCAAGTACGGCTTCGGCACCCGCAAGCCCAGCCCCTCGCTGGTGTCCTACGTGGAGATGATGAACTCCCGGACGTCGGCCGACACGGTGACCCGCTATCTGCGGACCCTGGCCACCCACTCGCGCTTTCCGGCTCTAGCGGCGTTGGCCGCGACGCCGGTGCTGGTGGTGGTCGGCGACAAGGACATGATCACCCCGGTGACCCACTCCGAGGAGATCGTCCGGCGGCTGCCGCACGCGGAGTTCGTCAAGATCAAGGACAGCGGTCACGTGGTGATGCTGGAGCACGCTGACGAGGTCAACGCCGCGCTGGCGCGGTTCCTCAAGACACTCGGAGAGCCGGAGGAACGGTGAGTCACGTCGTCAAGCTGCCGACCGTAGAGGACACTCGGGAGTTCGGTCGCCGCCTGGCCGGGCTGCTGCGAGCCGGCGACCTGGTGCTGTTGACAGGCCCGCTGGGTGCCGGAAAGACGGCGCTCACCCAGGGCGTCGGCGCCGGGCTCGGTGTCCGCGGGGACATCACCTCGCCGACGTTCGTGATCGCCCGGGTGCACCGGCCCGATCCGGCCCGGGGCGGCCGGGTGGCCCTGGTGCACGCCGACGCGTACCGGTTGGGTGACGCCACCGATCCCCGCGCCGAGATCGACGACCTGGACCTCGACGCGTCGGTGGACGAGTCGGTGACCGTGGTGGAGTGGGGCGAGGGCCTGGTGGAGCAGTTGGTCGACGCGCACCTGCGGGTCCGCATCGACCGCCGCGACGACGACACCCGAATCGTCGAGCTGGACCCGATCGGTGGCGACTGGGCGCGGCGCCTGGCCGACCTGGGTTAGGCCGGCGGGCCGCTGTCGTACCCGATGCCTAGAGTCGGGTGACCAACCCGCGCTGTGTGAGAGGTTCCTGATGCCCGACGACGCCCCCGCCCTGGATCTGCTGGCCCTGCTGCCGGAGCAGTGGCGTGCCGTGCTCACCCCGCACCTGGATGCGGCTCGCACCGCCGCGCTGACCGAATTCGTCGCCCGGGAGTATGCGACGCAGACCGTCTTCCCGCCCGTGGAGGACCTGTTCTCGGCATACCGGCTCTGCCCGCCGCAGGGCACTCGGGTGCTGATCCTCGGTCAGGACCCTTACCACCGGGCTGGGCAGGCGCACGGGCTGAGCTTCAGCGTCCGCGACGGTGTGACGGTGCCGCCGTCGCTGCGCAATGTCTTCAAGGAGCTGGGCGAGGATCTCGGCGTGCCGAAGCCGCGCAGCGGCAACCTCGACGGTTGGGCCGCCCAGGGTGTGCTGCTGCTCAACGCGGTGCTGACCGTCCGTCAGGCCACCCCGGGCTCGCACGCCAATGCCGGCTGGGAGGAGTTCACCGACGCGACCATCCGGGCGCTGGACGCGTCGCCGGACCGGGTGGTCTTCCTGCTCTGGGGTGGCTACGCCCGTAAGAAGGCCGCCCTGGTCACCAACCCACAGCACGTGGTGCTGGAGGCCGGACACCCCAGCCCGATGAACCCGCACGGCTTCCTCGGCAGCCGTCCGTTCAGCGCGGCCAACAAGGCGCTCGCCGATGCCGGCCTGCCCACCATCGACTGGGAACGCACGGCTGGCTGAGCGTGCCGTCGGGGTTCCGCAGCTCGCGCGGCCGGCACTGGTTCAGCCTCCGCTGGCCAGCTGCCGGTCCCGGTAGCGGCGCAACAGTTCGCCGGCGCGGGGCTCGGTCAGCTCCAGCTCGACCAGCGGCACCACCCGGTAACCCCGCCCACCGTGACGCACCTCGATCGTCTCGGGCAGGTCGTCGCACATCGTTGCCCTGACCTCGCCGTACCGGGTCGACCAACGGTGCTCGCCCGGCTCCTCGGGCTCCAGCCACACCCCGCCGAACTCACCCCAGCGGGCGTTCCACCGCTGGCCGTAGGCCGCCTCCAGCCAGCGGGTGAACCGTTTGGAATCCTGCCACCGCAGGGCAATCTCCAGTGCCTCGACGGGCACCGGCGCGCCCTGCAACAACGCAGCCGTACTCCCGGTGATCACCAGTGGGAAGTCGCTGAGCCGGTCCAGCATCCCGTTCAGGCCCAGTTCGTCGACCCGCTCGGCGATCGGCCGGGCCGCCAGGTCGTCGATCCGGGCGTCGAGGTGTGCGTCCAGAGGCTCGACCCCAACGACCAACTGGACATCCATGGCGGCGAGCAGCCGTTCCAGCACCGGGATGCTCGGCGCACGCTCGCCGCGCTCGATCCGTGTGACCGCCGCCTGGCTGACTCCGGCCAACTCGGCCAGCTCGCATTGGGTCAGCTCGCGCAGATGCCGTTGCTGTCGGACAGCGGTGCCGAGCAAGGTGACGAGGCGCGCGGTTGGCATGTCGCGATGGTGGACCAGGCCGGCCTGTGGCGGATAGCGCTGAGGCGGATTCACGACTTGCCAGCGCTCTTCCCAGATCACTGGGGCGGGTGGCGTCCGTTCGGGCGGCTGGGCGGCCGTTCCCTGATGAGCGCTATGCCTGTGAGTCATATCTATGACTCACAGGTATAGCGCTCATTGAAGGATGTTGTGTTCGGCCGGGACGTCCCGCCCGCTCGCTCGCCGTGCAGGTCGCCGAGCTGTCGCCCATGTGCGGGAAACGCGGGCTGGGCACGGCGGCGACCGAGCTCGGTGAACAGTTCGGGTGGCCGGCAGCGGCAGCGGCACAGCGCGGGCGGCCGAGCTGGGGCGGGGGTGTGACGAGGGCAGGGCATGACCGGGGTTGCGGGGCACCGGGTCGCGGGGTTGCGGGGTGTGACCGGGGCGGCGGGGCGGGGCGTGACCGGGCGGTCGCGGCGGGGCGGCTAGGCTGGCTTACCGTGCTCGTACTCGTGGTGGACAGCTCGACTCCCGCGGTGACCGCAGCGCTGGTGGAGGTCTCGGCGGACGGCGTGGTGTCCCGGGCGCACCGGTGCACGGTCGACGCGCGCGCACACGGCGAACTGCTCGCGCCCCAGGTGGATGCGGTCCTCGCCGATGCCGACGCGCGCCCGCGTGACCTGACCGCCATCGTCGCCGGGCTCGGCCCGGGGCCGTTCACCGGGCTGCGGGTCGGCCTGGTCACCGCCGCGACGATGGGCCAGGTGCTCGGCATCCCCACGTACGGCGTCTGCTCGCTGGACGCCATCGGCTACCCGGCGGCGTCCGGCGAGCCGTTGTTGGCCGCCAGCGACGCCCGGCGCAAGGAGCTCTACTGGGCCGTCTACGACGGCGCCGGTCAGCGGATCGTCGGGCCGGAGGTGTCCACGCCGGTGGTGGCCGCCGCACGCGCCCGGGAGTTGGGCGCGACGATCGCGGTCGGCGACGGGGCGCACCGGTACGCCGAGATTTTGGACCTGCCCGTTCGGGTCGAGCCCCGCTACCCGGACGCCACCGTGCTGGCGCTGCTCGCCGCCGAGCGGGTCCGGGCCGGTGCGCCCGGAGAGCGGCTCACCCCGCTCTACCTGCGCCGCCCGGACGCGGTGGTGGCGACCGTCCGCAAACCGGTCCTGCCATGACGGCGGTACGGCTCAACCCGTTCCGCTGGTGGCACATCGACGACGTGCTGCCGATCGAGGCGGACCTCTTCGGTGCCGAGCAGTGGTCGCCGGGCATGTTCTGGAGCGAGTTGGCCAACGGGCACCACTACCGGGTCGCCGTCGACGCGGACGGTTCGGTGCTCGGCTACGCCGGGCTCGCCGGGGTTCCGCCAGACGAGGTGTGGGTGCAGAACATCGCTGTCCGCCGGGACGCCCAGCGGCGCGGAGTAGGCCGTGCCCTGCTGGAGGATCTGCTCGCCGAGGCGGCCCGGCGCGACACCCGCAGCACCCTGCTGGAGGTCGCCGTGGACAACGCCGCCGCCCAGCGGCTCTACGCGACGTACGGGTTCGAGCCGATCGCGGTGCGGCGCGGCTACTACCAACCGAGCAACACCGACGCGCTGGTCATGCGGCGCGACGCCGAGCCGACCGGGGACGGACCACACGACCATGGCTGACGAACCGCTGATCCTGGGTATCGAGACCTCCTGCGACGAGACCGGCGTCGGCATCGTGCGGGGGCACACCCTGCTGGCCGACGCGCTCGCCTCCAGCGTCGAGGAGCACGCCCGGTTCGGGGGTGTGGTGCCCGAGGTGGCCAGCCGGGCACACCTGGAGGCCATCGTGCCGACCATGGAACGGGCGCTGACCGAGGCCGGCGTCACCCTGGCCGACATCGACGCGATCGCCGTCACCGCCGGCCCCGGGTTGGCCGGCGCGCTGCTCGTCGGCGTCGCCGCCGCCAAGGGGTACGCGCTCGCCGCCGAGAAGCCGGTGTACGGCGTCAACCACCTCGCCGCCCACGTCGCGGTGGACACCCTGGAGCATGGCCCACTGCCCGAACCCGCCATCGCGCTCCTGGTGTCCGGCGGCCACTCATCCCTCCTGCTCATCGACGACCTGGCCCGGGGCGTCGCCCCGCTCGGCGCCACCATCGACGACGCGGCCGGCGAGGCGTTCGACAAGGTTGCCCGGCTGCTCGGGCTGCCGTTCCCGGGCGGCCCGCCCATCGACCGGGAGGCCCGGGCCGGGGACGCCGCCGCGATCGCCTTCCCACGCGGTCTGACCGCCGCGAAGGACCTCGCCGCCCACCGGTACGACTTCTCGTTCTCCGGGCTGAAGACGGCGGTGGCCCGCTGGGTAGAGGCGCGTCAGCGTGCCGGCGAGCCAGTGCCGGTGGCCGACGTGGCTGCGTCCTTCCAGGAGGCGGTCTGTGACGTGCTGACCACCAAGGCGCTCGCCGCCTGCCGCGCCAACGGGATCGAGACGCTGGTGATCGGAGGGGGAGTGGCGGCGAACTCGCGACTGCGGGCGCTGGCCGAGCAGCGGGCCCAGAAGTACGGCATTCAGGTCCGGGTGCCCCGGCCGAAGCTGTGCACCGACAACGGGGCGATGGTGGCCGCGCTCGGTTCGCACCTGGTCGCCGCGGGGATCGCGCCGAGCCGGCTGGACCTGCCGGCCGATTCCGCGCTGCCGTTGACCACGGTCAGCGTGTGACGGGAGCGGCGGACATGATCGTACGGATGTGGGAGGCGCGTGCCGAGGCGTACGGCGTCGCTGATCTGATCACCTGGGTGTGCGACACCGCTCTGCCCGAGTTGGAGCACGACCCGCTGTACGTCTCCAGTGAGGTCTTCTCGTCCACCGACCACCGCGTGGTGGTCATCTCCAAGTGGCGCAGCAATCCGCGTCCGCTGCCGGATCCGCCTGCCCTGCTGGTGGCCCGCGCCCCGCACTCCTGGGATTTCACCCAGGTCGACCGCTGACGCGAGCCACCAACGAGGCCACCGTTGCTGGTCAGTGGCGGCGCAGCATCCGGTAGGTGGCGATTCCGCCGGTGCCCAGCGCGGCGAGGAAGACCAGCCAGACGACGGTGCTGCTGACTCCGACCTGCGGGCCGCTGTTCGCCGCGGCGGCGGCCAGCAGCCCGTCGTCACCGGGGGCGGGCAGCGCGGCCGGCGGCAGCTCCGGCCACCGGACCAACCCGGTGCTCTCCAGCATCTGCATGTGGTGCATGACGAAGCCGTTGGAGTCGTCGCAGAGCTTGCGGACGGTGGCGTCCCGGGTGCTGGCCCGCACGGCGCCGATCACCGGGAAGATCTTGCCGTGGGCGACCCGGAGCCGGGTGACGAAGATCTGGTCGAACCGGGCGCCGGAGGCCTTCTGCATTTCCGCCAGCCAGCCCTTCTGCTCGGCGGTCGGCTCGGTGGGGATCGTCGCACCCAACTTGTTGGCCGCGTCGACCACGAGCTGGTCGAGCTGCTGGTGCTCCTTGGCGATGCCGGCACCGATCTCCCGAACCTTCGCCGACTGCCCCTTCTCGGCGGCCATCTGGCCGGCTGGCATCTCCCACAACCCGGCCAGCCGCACCCCGTTGAGCAGCGTCATGTCGGCGGCGTTGAGCTGCTGGCCCCCGGCGGGCGCGGCGACGGCCACGCCGGGCAGCACTCCGATCGCCGCGACGATCGCGATGAGCAGCATCGCCGCCCGGTGGGTCCGGTTGCCCAGCCAGCGACGGGCGGATCTGAGCGATGCCATGTCTGTGGTGCCTCCTCGGTCCGGACCGAAACGCGTCTGGACCGGGCAACCGCATCCTGCCGGCTGCCCGTCCGCCCACTGGTACGGACTGATCGCGCGATCAGTTCATCGGAGGTCGACGCGGATCAGCGGGTGGCGGCGAGGAAGCCGCCGAGCAGCAGCAGGGTGAGCGCGGCGACGGCGAAGAGCACCAGCAACTCCCGACGCCCGTGCCCGACGGAGTCGCCGTCGACGGCCACGTCGGGCAGGGCCGGCAGGTCGCGGGTCAGCGCGGCCAGGTCACCGAGGGTGCGCGCTGTCCACACCGCACCGACCCGGTCGGAAAACTCGTCCAGGGTCAGCCGGCCCGCCGCGGTGTGCCGGTGCAACTCGGCGACCACCCGGTTGCGGTCGTCGTCGGAGGCACGCAGCTCGACATCCACGCCGGACAGGGTACGCGGATCAGCCCACGTCGAGGGGGTCGGCGAGGAGCCGTTCGAAGGCCAACTCGGCGGCCCCGATCAGGGGGGCGTCCCCGCCCAACTTTGGTGTACGCAGCCGGACGTGCTCCAGGCAGGCGCCGAGCGCGTTGGAGTTGAGCCGGCTGCGGATCTGGGCCGCCGCTGCGAGGTAGAGGTCCCGCATGGTGCCGCCGAAGATGACCATCTCGGGGTTGAAGACGTTCACCAGGTTGGCCACGCCGAAGCCGAGCCAGTCGCCGGCGTGGCGGACCGCCGTCTGGGCCCGGGCGTCACCCCGGTCGGCGGCGTCGAAGACGGCCAGCAGCGAGTCGCGGCCCCGGGCGTCGGAGCGTCCGGCAGCGCGGAGGAGTCCCTGCTCGCCGATCTCGGTCTCCCAGCAGCCCCGGGAGCCGCACTCACAGGGCCTGCCGTCGCGGACCACCTTCATGTGGCCGACCTCGCCGCCGTACCCACCGTGCCCGGTCAGCCGGCGTCCACCCGCGATGATGCCGGCACCCACGCCGACATCGCCGTACAGGTAGATGACGTTGTCGCAGCCGGCCGCCACGCCCCGTACGTGCTCGGCGAACGCGGCCACGTCAGCAACGTTGCCCACCGTGATCGGCACATCGATGCCCAGTTCGGCGCCGAGTGCCGCGCCGATCGGCTCGTCCACCCAGCCGGTGGTCGGGCCGAGCCGGACCAGGCCGTCGTCGCGACGGACCATGCCGCAGACCGCGACGCCGGCACCGACACAGATCGCGTCGGCCGGCACCATCTGCTGCATTTCCTTGACCGCGCCGGCCAACAGCGGCGCGGCCTCCACCGCCAGCAGGCCGCGCGGTCGGTCCAGATCACGGCGGTCCAGGACCGCGCCACCCAGCCCGATCCGTGCGGCACGCAGTCGGTCCACCTCCACCGAGTACGCGTACGCGTAGACCCGGCTCGATTCGGGCCGGACGACCAGTGACGGTCGCCCGGCCCGGCCGGTCTCCTTCGGCGCGCCCTCGCTGACCAACCCCACTGCGACCAGGTCGGCGGTGAGCGCGCCGATGGTGCTGCGGTTGAGGCCCAGCGTGGTGGTCAGTTCGGCGCGCGTGGTCGCACCGTGGACGTGCACGTGCCTCAGCAGGGCGCCGAGGTTCTGCCGTCGGACGTGGTCCTGGCTCGGTCCTGGGCGCATCGTGGTGCCACCTCCCGCGGTCAGCGGGTGCCGGTGGCTGCCGCGCGGCGGCGGGAGAGAGCGTCGACGCTGGCGGCAAGGAGCAGCACGACGCCGGTGACCACGTACTTGACTCCCGCGCTGTACCCCATCAGGCCCATTCCATTTTCGATGACCGCGACCACCGCGCCGCCGAGCACAGCGTCGAGGACGCGGCCCTTGCCGCCGAAGAGGCTGGTGCCGCCGATCACCGCTGCGCCGACCGCGTAGAGCAGTACGTTACTGCCCCCCGTGTTCGGGTCGACCGAGTTGGCCCGGCTGGCCGCCACGATGCCCCCGACGGCGGCCATCGACGAGCAGATCATGAAGACCGAGATCCGGATCCGATCGACCTCGATGCCGGCCCGGCGGGCCGCTTCCCGGTTGCCGCCCACGGCGTAGATGTGCCGGCCGTAGCTGGTGCGTTGGAGCACGAAGGTCCACACGATCAGGAGCACCGCGATGATTGGCACCACGATCGGCACACCCTTGAGGGAGCTGATCAGGACGTTGCGGCTGCGTTCGAGGTTGAGGACGTACACTGCGGTGCCGAGGATGATGGCGAGCCCGCCGATCCGCAGCGCCACCACCGCGAGCGGGTCGGTGATCAGACCGCGGGCCACCCGGTTGCGGTGGCGCAGCAGCTGCACCGCCGCGTAGCCGATGACCGCGAGGGCGGCCAGCGCCCAGCCCAGCGTGGGGGCGAGGTTGCGGTTGGCGATGGCGACCAGCACCTCGTCGCGGACGGAGATGTTGGTGCCCTCCTTGACGAGCAGCAGCACGACGCCCTGGAAGGCGAGGAACCCGGCGAGGGTGACCACGAAGGACGGGATGCCGATTTTCGCGACGAGCATGCCGAGCGTGGTGCCGATGACCACACCGGTGGCGACGGCGGCGAGCACGGCGACCCACCAGGGGTAGCCGAGCACGGTGACCACATTGGCCAGCACCGCCGCGCAGACGCCGCTGGCGAAGCCGGCGGAGAGATCGATCTCGCCGAGCAGCAGCACGAAGACCAGGCCCATCGCGATCAGCGTGACCGCCGCGCCCTGGGTGAAGAGGTTGGCGAAGTTGCCGGCCGACAGGAACGACGACGGCCGCATGATCGCGAAGACGCTGCAGAGCACGATCAGGCCGAGCACGGCTGGTAGCGCGCCGACGTCGCCACCGCGTACGCGACTCAGGTAATTGCGGACGTGGCCTCCGACGGTCGGCGCCGGTGTGACGGCCCCCGGGCCGTCCTTCCGCACGGCGGTGGTGGTCATCGGTGGCCTCCTGTGATCGACTCGGCCGGCTGCGTGCCGTCGCCGTTGCTGCCCGGGTCGGTGGCGAGGCCGAGCCCGCCCGAGCGCCCGGCGGTGATCAGCTCGACCACCTGGGCGTGGGTGATGTCGGTGGTCTTCACCTGGGCGACCATCTGGCCGAGGTACAGCGCGGCGATCCGGTCGGAGACGGCGAAGACGTCGTTCATGTTGTGCGAGATGAGCACCACGGCAAGGCCGTTGTCGGCGAGGCGGCGGACCAGTTCGAGCACCTGGGCGGTCTGTGCCACGCCGAGCGCCGCGGTCGGCTCGTCCAGGATGACCAGCTTGCTGTTCCACAGCACCGCCTTGGCGATGGCCACGGTCTGACGCTGGCCGCCGGAGAGGCTGGACACGTGCTGGCGAAGTGAGGTGACGGTGCGGATGGAGAGCCCCGCCAGGGTCTCGGCAGCGAGCTGTTCCATGGTCGGCTCGTCCAGGACGATGCCGCTGCGCCTCTCCCGGCCGAGGAACATGTTCTGCACGATGTCCAGGTTGTCGCAGAGCGCGAGATCCTGATAGACGACCTCGATGCCGAGCGAGGCGGCGTCGCGAGGGCTGCCGATGTGCACCGGTTCACCGTTGAACAGGAACTCTCCGGCGTCTGTGGGGTGGATGCCGCTGATGCACTTCACCAGGGTCGACTTGCCGGCGCCGTTGTCGCCGACCAGTGCGGTCACTTCGCCCGGGTGGACGGTCAGGGCGACGTCGCGGAGCACCTGGACGGGACCGAAGCTCTTGTCGATCCCGCGGAGTTCCAGCAGGGGGGTCGCGGACACGGGGGTCTCCTTCTTAAGGGAGGGTCGGGGCCCGTCCGGCGGCGCCGCCCGGCACGGGAGGGTGCTCCCGTGCCGGGCGGCGATGGTCGTTCCGGCGGGTACTGCGGCGTCGGTCAGCTGATGCCGGCGTCGGCGCAGAGCTTGGCGTACGCCCCGGCGCAGACCTCTTCCTTGGTCACGTAGCCGTCGGCGATGACGTCCTTGACGTTCTCCTTGTAGATGGCCTTCGGAGTGAGCAGCACCGAGGGGACGTCACGGTCGCCGTCCTTCACCGACTGGCCGGTGTCCTTCTTCTCGCCCTTGGCGAGCGCGATGGCCAGGTCGGAAGCGGCCTTGGCCTCTTCCCGAACCGCCTTGTAGACGGTCATGCACTGGTCGCCGGCGAGGATGTTCTGCAGACCCTCGGTGCTGGCGTCCTGCCCGGTCACCGGAACCTTGCCGTTGAGCTTGTTCTTCTTCAGCACCGAGATGGCGGCGTTGCCGAGACCGTCGTTGGCGGCCAGCACACCGTCGATCTTGCCGTTGGCCTTGGTGAGCTGCTGCTCGAAGATCGTCGTGGCCTGCGCGTTGTCCCACGCCGGCACCGCGTCGTCGGGGCCCTTGACGTACTCCTTGGAGTCGAACTTCGGCTTGAGCACCGAGTCGTAACCGGCCTTGAACAGGGTGGCGTTGTTGTCGGTGGGGGAGCCGTTCAGGTACGCGACTACCGGGTTCTTGGCACCCTGGTCGGTCAGGCACTTCGCCAGACCCTCGCCCTGGAGCTTGCCGACGGTCTCGTTGTCGAAGCTGACGTAGTACTGGGCGGAGCCGCCGAGGGTGAGCCGGTCGTAGTCGATGGTGGCGACGCCCTGCGACTTGGCCTTGTCGAGCACGGCCTTGCCGGTGCCGGAGTCCAGGTTGACGATCATCAGGGCGGTGACGCCGCTGGTGATCATCTGGTCGGCGATGGTCTGGAAGGCGGTCTTGTCGTTCTGGGCGTTCTGAATGTCGTACTGAACGCCGGCGGCCTTGAACGCCTCTTCCAGGAACCGACGGTCCGCGGTCTCCCAGCGGGCGGAGGACTTGCTGTCCGGGAGGATCACGCCGATCTTGGGGGTCTTGGCGGAGTCGGCCGTGCCGGAGTCGGAGTCGCTGCCACAGGCGGTCAAGCCGCCGGTCGTGAGCAGGCCCACGGCGGCGATGGTGAGGATCCCCTTACGCATGTGCAGGGTCCTTTCGGGGGTGGGGGAGGTGTTGTTTTGTTGTGTCCGGCAACGTATTGCGCACCGTCGCGAGTCCACAAGGCTGCGCAGGTGTCAAGTTCGTTGGGAGCGATAACAATTCAGCAACGCGACTGTTACTCCCCGGCTACCCAGGAGGAGTCGACCGTAATGAAAGCCCTCAGCGGGTCTGCAACGGCGCGGTGCGGGCGTCGGTCAGCGCCACCAGATCCGCCGCGGCCAGTTCGAGTTGCAGGCCGCGCCGACCGGCCGAGACGTAGATCGTCGGGAGGGTCAACGCGGAGTCGTCCAGCACGGTGGGCAGCCGCCGACGCTGCCCGAGCGGGCTGATCCCACCGCGTACGTAGCCGGTGGCGCGCTCGGCGACCGCACGGTCGGCCAGCACCGCCCGCTTGCCACCGACCGCAGCCGCGAGTGCCTTGAGATCCAGCTCGCCGGTGACCGGGACGACCGCCACGGTGAGCGCGCCGTCGACCTCGGTCACCAGCGACTTGAACACGCGCTCCGGTGCCACGCCGAGCGCGACCGCCACCAACGCGCCGTAGTTCGGGGCGTCCGGCGCCACCCGGTACGGATGGGTGCGATGCGCGACTCCGCGCTTGACCACCAGTGCCGTTGCCGGAGTGCCCTGTCCTGCCACGCCACCGACGCTAGTCGACCGGCCGGCCGACGAGCACCGTCGGTGCGCCGCCAACCCGGGTGAGCACCAGGCTCGCCGCCGCGTCGCCGGCCAACCGCAGATCCCGCCGAAGCTGCTCCGGGGTGAGCGCGGAACCGCGCTTGAGGATCTCCACCCGGCCCACCCGACGGTCCCGCAGCAGCGCCCGCAGGCGCTTGAGCGAGAACGGCAGCACGTCGGTGATCTCCAGGCAGCGCGCGTACGGGGTGCGGGTCGGGTGGTCGGCGTAGAGGTAGGCGATGGTCGGGTCGCCGAGGGTGGCGTCCAGTTCGTCGGCCAGTTCGGCGACGAGGTGCGCGCGGACCACCGCCGGGTCCGGGTCGTACAGGTAGCGGCGCGGCGGCCCGACCGGCGCCTCGTTGGCACCCGAGCCGGTGAGCTGCTGGCAGTGGGCCTCGACGCCCTCCTGGCGGTAGAGCGTGGCGCGGCGGGGCACCTCCGCCAGCTCGCCGCACCAGAGCGCGGCCTCGACCAGGTCGCCGTCCACGCCAACCCACTCCGCCTCCGCGCCGGCCGGGATGAGCGCGTGGTCCAGGCCTGGTGCCACCTTCACCACGGTGCGCGGCACCCGCTCGGCCAGCCCGGTGACGAAATCCCACGGTGGCGAGTAGGCACGGGGGTCGAAGATCCGTCGCCCGGTGCCGGTCGTGCGTCGGGCCGGGTCGCAGAAGACCCCGTCGACCCGGGACACGTCGAACCCGGTGGCATCTCCGCACTCGACCGTGAACAGCTCGGCCAGCCCGGCCGCCGCGGCGTTGGCGGCGGCCATCGCGGCGGTCACCGGGTCGGCCTCCACCCCGTACACCCGGATGCCGGCGCGGGCGGCGGCCAGCGCGTCGGCGCCGAGGCCACAGCCGAGGTCGGCCAGGGTGCGCACGCCGGCCGCGTACAGCCGGGCGGCCCGACGGTCGGCGACCACCCGACGGGTGGCCTGCTCCAGGCCTGGGCGGGTGAGGAACATCCCCGCGGCGGTCGGGCCGAACTTGCCGACCGCCCGGCGGCGCAGCTCGGCCTGGGTGAGTGCCGCCGCGGCCAGCGTCGGCGGCACCCCGGCCGCGCGCAGCGCCGACGCCGCGGCCAACGGATCACCGCCGGCCAGCCCGGCCGCCGCTGTGAGCGCGGCCGACCCCTCGGGGGTACGCAGCGCCGCCAGCTGATCGAGATCCACCCGGCCATTGTCCCGGCCCGGCCGGGCTGCCCCGACGGTGGTGTCAGTCGGTGGGCGTGGCGGCTGTTGCGGTGACGACTGGCGGAACTGTGGCGACACGGAGGACGGCGCGCTGGCACTCTCCTTGACGGAGTGCTAGCCACGGAATAACCTGCGATTAGCACTCTCACCCTGAGGGTGCCAGCTTCCGGGTCTCGCGACCCGGGTGCGCACGCCAGGCGGACCGGCACCCGCGACGACGGTCCCGCCCGGTGGCATGAGGCAATTGACGCTGGTCGGCCCCGCCGGCCAGCAACGAAACCAGTACCCCAGGAGGGTATGCCCGTGACTACGGCGACCAAGGTAGCGATCAAGCCGCTCGAGGACCGGATTCTGGTCCAGGCGAACGAGGCTGAGACCACCACGGCGTCGGGCATCGTGATCCCCGACACCGCCAAGGAGAAGCCGCAGGAGGGCACTGTCCTCGCTGTCGGCCCGGGGCGCGTTGACGACTCCGGCAACCGGATCCCGGTTGACGTGACCGTCGGCGACACCGTCCTTTACTCGAAGTACGGCGGCACCGAGGTCAAGTACGCGGGCGAGGAGTACCTGGTGCTCTCCGCCCGCGACGTCCTCGCGGTCATCGAGAAGTAAGCAACCGATCAGTGTCACTGCCCCGGTCCGGCTCGCCGGGCCGGGGCAATGGCGCTTCGAAGGGACATACATGGCGAAGATCCTGAGCTTCTCGGACGACGCCCGGCACCTGCTGGAGCACGGTGTCAACGCCCTCGCGGATGTGGTCAAGGTCACCCTCGGCCCGCGCGGGCGCAACGTCGTTCTGGACAAGAAATTCGGTGCGCCCACGATCACCAACGATGGTGTGACCATCGCCAAGGAGATCGAGCTCACCAACCCGTACGAGAACCTTGGCGCGCAGCTGGTCAAGGAGGTGGCGACCAAGACCAACGACGTCGCCGGCGACGGGACCACCACCGCGACCGTGCTGGCCCAGGCGATGGTTCGTGAGGGTCTGCGCAACGTCACCGCCGGCACCAACCCGGCCGGCATCAAGCGGGGCATCGACGCGGCGGCCGTCAAGGTCTCCGAGGCGCTGCTCGGCCGTGCCGCAGAGGTCACCACCAAGGAGTCGATCGCGAACGTGGCGACGATCTCCGCGCAGGACGCCACGATCGGTGATCTGATCGCCGAGGCGATGGAGCGGGTCGGCCGCGACGGTGTCATCACCGTCGAGGAGGGCACCATGCTCACCACCGAGCTGGAGGTGACCGAGGGTCTCCAGTTCGACAAGGGCTTCATCTCGCCGAACTTCGTCACCGACCTGGAGGGTCAGGAGTCCGTCCTTGAGGACGCGTACATCCTGGTCACCACCCAGAAGATCTCGGCGATCGAGGAGCTGCTGCCGCTGCTCGAGAAGGTCCTGCAGAACAGCAAGCCCCTGCTGATCATCGCCGAGGACGTGGACGGCCAGGCGCTCTCCACCCTGGTGGTCAACTCGCTGCGCAAGACCCTCAAGGTCTGCGCGGTCAAGGCTCCGGGCTTCGGTGACCGGCGCAAGGCGATGCTCCAGGACATTGCGATCTCCACGGGCGCCGAGCTGGTCGCCCCGGAGCTGGGCTACAAGATCGACCAGGTCGGCCTGGAGGTGCTCGGCACCGCCCGGCGCGTCGTGGTCGACAAGGAGAACACCACGATCGTCGACGGCGGCGGCCAGAAGTCCGACGTCGCCGACCGGGTGTCCCAGATCCGCAAGGAGATCGAGGCCTCCGACTCCGACTGGGACCGGGAGAAGCTGGCCGAGCGGCTGGCGAAGCTCTCCGGTGGCATCGCCGTGATCAAGGCGGGTGCGGCGACCGAGGTCGAGATGAAGGAGCGCAAGCACCGCATCGAGGACGCCATCGCGGCGACCAAGGCTGCGGTCGAGGAGGGCACCGTGCCCGGCGGCGGCGCCGCCCTGGTGCAGATCCGCTCGGTCCTCGACGACGACCTGGGCTTCACCGGTGACGAGAAGGTCGGCGTCTCGGTCGTGCGCAAGTCGCTCGTCGAGCCGCTGCGCTGGATCGCTCAGAACGCCGGTCACGACGGCTACGTCGTGACCCAGAAGGTCGCCGACATGCAGTGGGGCAACGGCCTCGACGCCGCCACCGGCGAGTACGTCGACCTGGTCAAGGCCGGCATCATCGACCCGGTGAAGGTGACCCGCAACGCGGTCACCAACGCCGCCTCGATCGCCGGTCTGCTGCTCACCACGGAGAGCCTCGTGGTGGAGAAGCCGGAGAAGGCCGAGCCGGCCGCCGCAGGCGGGCACGGCCACGGCCACCAGCACGGCCCGGGCTTCTGACCCGGTAGCGACACCCGTCCCGGGGCGCACCGCCGTATGGCGGTGTGCCCCGGCTCGTCTTGCGGGTCATCACCGGGCGCTGACGCTGACGCTGACGCTGACGTCGGCGTCGGCGTCGGCGTTGGCGACTGGGCGCGATGATCGCGCACACTGGGCCGATGAGCACCACGTCACGGCGGTACGCCGCGCTGGCCGGAGTGACCGCCGCCGCCGTCGCGATCGGGATCGCCGAACCGGTGGCAGTGCTGACCGGCCCCCGGTCGGCGCCCCTGGTCGCGGTCGGCGGGGTTGTCGTCGACGCCGTCCCCGAATCGCTGAAGCAGTTCGCCATCGACCTCTTCGGCACCGCCGACAAGATCGCGCTGCTGGTCGGCACGGCCCTGCTGCTCGGAGGGTTCGCCGCGCTGCTCGGTGTGCTGGCGGTCCGCCGGCTGGCACTCGGCCTGGCCGGCATCGCCGCGTTCGGCGCCGTCGGCGTGGCCGCCGCGCTGACCCGTTCCGGTGCGGACGTCGCCGACGCACTGCCGTCGCTGGTCGGCGCCGGTCTCGGCGCCCTGGTGCTCTGGTTGTTCATCGCCGGTCCGTTCGAGCTGGACCCCTGGTCCTGGTCCCCACCAACGCCTCCCGCAGCGCCGGTGTCGTCGTCCGGTTCACCGGCTGGTTCGTCGCCTGGTTCGTCGCCTGGTTCGTCGCCTGGTTCGTCGGCCGGGTCGTCGCCCGGTTCGTCGGCTGGTTCGTCGGTTGGCCCGTTGCCCGGTTCGTCGGCTGGTTCGTCGGCTGGTTCGTCGGCCCGGGAGGAGCTGCCAGTGCCGGTGACTCCCGCCGCGCCGGTGCCGGTGAGCCCGGCCGAGCCGCCGTCGGCGGCGGCTGAGCCGAGGGCGCCGGCGCCGGAGGTCGACCCGGAGTCGCGGCGGCGGTTCCTCACCGGCAGCGGGGTGCTGCTCGGCACGGCCGTGGTGGCCGGCCTCGGCGGGCGCTGGCTGGCCGGTCGGCGCGGAGTGTCCGCCGCCCGGGACGCGATCCGGCTGCCCGCGCCGGTCGCCCCCGCACCGGCTCTGCCGGCGGGCGCGGACCTCTCGCTGACACAGCTCGCGCCCTACGTCACCCCGAACTTCGGTTTCTACCGGATCGACACCGCACTGGTGGTGCCGCAGGTGGACCCGGACACCTGGCGGCTGCGGATCCACGGGCGGGTCGGCACCGAGCGCACCTACACCTACGCCGACCTGCTGGCCCGGCCGCTGGTCGAGCGGTACGTCACGCTGGCCTGCGTCTCCAACGAGGTGGGCGGGGACCTGATCGGCAACGCCCGCTGGCTCGGCGTACCCCTGCGAGAGTTACTCGACGAGGTCGAGCCGGACGAGGACGCCGACCAGGTCGTCGGCCGGTCGGTCGACGGCTGGACCTGCGGCACCCCCACCGCCGCACTGCGCGACGGGCGGGACGCGTTGTTGGCGGTCGGCATGAACGGCGAGCCGCTGCCGGTCGAGCACGGCTTCCCGGTCCGGATGGTGGTGCCCGGCCTCTACGGCTACGTGTCGGCCTGCAAGTGGGTGACCGAGCTGGAGCTGACCCGGTTCGCCGACTTCGACGCGTACTGGGTGCCGCGCGGCTGGTCCGTCGAAGGGCCGATCAAGACCCAGTCGCGGATCGACACGCCCCGGGGACGCAATCGGCTGACCACCGGTCCGGTGACCGTCGCGGGCGTGGCCTGGGCGCAGCACCGGGGCATCCGCCAGGTCGAGGTCCGCGTCGACGGCGGCGAGTGGCAGCAGGCGGAGCTGGCCCCGACCGTGTCGGTGGACACCTGGGTGCAGTGGTCCTGGCGCTGGGACGCCACGCCCGGCGAGCACCGGCTCCAGGTCCGGGCGACCGACGCGACCGGCGAAACCCAGACCGAGCGTAAGCAGGACGTCGTCCCGGACGGTGCCACCGGCTGGCACACGGTCACTGTCACCGTCCGCTGACGCTCGCATGCGACGGACGGTCGCCCGCCGCCCGCCCGCCGCTGGGCCGTTCAACTGATCAGCGGTCCCTCCGTGGAGATCGGACAGTTTCCGTCAGCAGCTAACGGAGATGTCCAAGGTCTGCGGCTAGGCGCCAGTTGGGGCAAGGTCATCCGCCTCCCGCACCAGCCGGCGCGTCGCTCGCAGCGCGTTCGCGCACCCGCCAGTGCGTCGTTCGCAGCGCGTCCCGGCACCGGGCCAGCGCGTCGCTTCCAGCGTGTTCGCGCGCCCCGGACAACGGCCGGCGCCCCGGGACAGTGCGTCGCGCTCGCAGCGCGTTCGCACCCCGGCCAGCGCGTCGCTTACAGCGCGTCCCCCTACCGGACCGTGCGTCGCGCGCACCACCAACCTGAGCGGGGTGTGCAGGGCGTGGAAACGCCGCTGGCCGGCATCCCCCGGGTTGGGGATGCCGGCCAGCGGTCCAGGTCATGCGGTGGCGTGTGTGGGGGTCAGCTGTTCCAGTGCTGGGCGACCAGGTCGGTGGCCTGCTGCTCCCACTGCGCGTACGCGTCCGGGTACGCCGAGACCTGCACCGTCTGCGCGGCGTCGGTCAGGGGCATGTCCTGCCACCCGTCGACCTGCTTCAGGCCCTTCAGGAATGCGGCCGTCGAGTAGGCCGGGTCGGTGATCTGCTCCGGCGTACCCCACCCGCTGGTCGGGCGCTGCTGGAACAGGCCCAACGAGTCGTGGTCGTTGGCGTCGCCGAGGTGGCCCAGGTTCTCCAGCTTCGACTCCTGCAGGCTCGTGGCGATGGAGATGACCGCGGCCCGCTCCGGCAGACCAGCCTTCTTCGTGGCGGCGATGATGGCCTTGACGTTGGCGCTCTGCTCGTCGTTCAGGGTGATGTGGGACTGGTCGCCCTGCGGCTTCACCGTCTGCACCGCGACGGGCTTGCCGTCGACCGGGTTGGCGTGGGCGGCGATCGGACCGGCGAAGACACCACCGGCGAACGCGAGACCAGCAACAGACAGCACGCTCTTACGAATGATCGTGTTCATGAGAGTTAGCTCCTTCGGGGGTAAGGACACCCAGCCGCCAAACGGGGGGACGGCGTGCCGGGTGTGAGCACCTCGTCCGGGCGCATCACGTACAAGGGGAAAAGTTTTTGGGGTCGGCGCCTTCGGCCGGGGGCGGCGTGGGGCGCCGGGGTCGGCGGCCTACGGGCGGAGGGCTCGTGGCGCCGGGTCCAGGTGTAACGACCGGGGGGCCGGGGTCATTCCGGGGGTGGCCCATCCGTCGGCACCCTCGTGGAGGCGGTGGCCGAGCGGTCGTTCGTGGGGACTGTAACGACCGGGCGGGGCCTGGCATTCCAACCCCGAGGGGTCGGCGCTCAAACCCGAGGGGTCGGCGCTCAAACCCGAGGAGTGGGCGCTCCCACCCGGGGTCGGCGTTCCAACCCTGAGGCGCGGGGTGGCGGGCCGGTGGTCCTGCGATCGTCAGGGTATGTAACGACCCCGGGCCCGCCATGATTCCAGGCCGCGGGTGCGACCGGTCACAGCCCGGAGGCCCTGCAAACCGGGACATTCGACGCGTAATCGTGCACGCTGCCGGCGGCACGGCGTTCGCCTGACGCATGGTCAACTCCAGATCGCCGACATTGGGGCATCACCCGCCCCGGACACCGCGACATCCCCGACACCGAGTCGATCACCTCGGAAGGCCGCCTGCCGTGATCGCGTGCCGGAGGTGGCCGTCGTGACCGCATTGCCGCGGGGTGCCTGCCGCGACCGATGCGAGGGGCCGCCTGCCTGGGCCGCCTGCCTGGGGTGCCTGCCGCCCCCGCACGCCGGAGGCGTCCGCTGCGACCGCACGCCGGAGGGTGCCTGCCGCCCCCCGCACACTTCGAGTGGGACGTCGGATCTGCCCAGAAATATCCGGTGAGCCTTGTCGCTCTGAGCCCGCGCAACACCACCCCGTCAGATACCCGGACAGCCGGCCGTGCCGGCGGGGAGGGGGCAGCAAACGCCCAGGGGCGGCGATCCACTCCAGATTGGCGATGTTGGGGTATCCGGCCCGACGCGATACCCCGATATCGGCGATCTGGTGTGATCGTCTGTTCGCGCTTGGCAGACGTGAAACCGCGCCTCCGAGTCGGGGGCGCGGTTTCGCGAATGTAGGGGAGTGTCGGGTCAGGCGACGTTGCGTTGGGCCGGAACGGTCGACTTGTGCGGGCGGCCCAGTCGGGCTTCCAGTCGTGCGACGTCGACTCGGGCGTGCCGGCGGTCGGCCAGGTCCTCCCAGCCGACGGCGAGCAGCCGCAGCCGCTCCGACTCGCTGAAGCCACCCCACACGCCGTACGGCTCGCGGACCGACAAGGCGTGTGCGGCGCACTCGGCCCGGACCGGGCAGGCGCGGCAGACGGCCTTGGCGGCGGACTCGCGGCGCAGCCGGGACGACCCGCGCTCACCGTCGGGGTGGAAGAACTGAGCGCTGTCCCGCCCTCGGCAGGCACCGAGCCGCTGCCAGTCCCAGAGATCGACGATGGGTCCGGGCAGTCTACGTACGTTCGACATCAGCACCCCTCCTCCCGCGCGGCTCCGCGAGAATCCTTGTGGCCGGCATCCGGGCGGCGGGCCGCGCAGGCGCACCGTTCCCGGCCTGGATCTCCGGTACCCGGGCCGTCGGCGACTCACACATCTGTGATCGAAAACGTCATCGAAATTGCCGGTTTTGCCCTATCTGTCGGAAAAGTTCGAAGGATTGCCCGGAACCCCCTCCCCAGCCGACCCCGTCATGGTCTGCTCGTTGGCGGAGAGGAGACCACAGTGCGTACCGTTCTTGTGTGCGTTCGGACACCACTCGCGGCGCAGCACCTTACTTCTGCTGCCGCGCGACTGGGGTTGTCCGCGATCGTCCGTACCGCCGTCTCCGATCCTGAGGTGATGCTGCGGTTGGCCGAGCGACCGGCCGACGTTGTGCTGGCCGACACGGCCCTCACCCGTCCGGACAGCGCCGGCTTCGTCCGTCGGGTGCTGGCCCGCGCGCCGCAGGCCGCGGTGCTGCTGCTCGGCACCGAGGAGTCCGAGGCCGCCGCGGCCACCATCAGTGCCGGAGCCCGGGGTCTCATCCAGAATGTCGACCAGGACCTGACCAGCGCAGTGGCCAAGGCTCTGCTGCTGCTCACCGCGCCTGGTCGGGCTTCCCGCCAACGGATCACCGATCCGGCCCGGGACGCCGCGGCGGTCGGTGGTTCCGGTCGTTCCGGGCCGTCGCCGCGTGGCTCCGGCGAGCCCGGTTGGACGGGCACGCCCGGCGAGGCACCGGCGGGTGTGCCGTCGGTGCCGGTGCAGCGGGGTGACGACGAGGCCGAGTCGGCGAACGGCGAGTCGGCGGCCGACCAGACCGACGTGGCCCGGCCCGCCCCGAACACCCGGCCCGTCCGGGCGTCGGTCGGGCTCACCGAGCGCGAGCTTCAGGTGCTGCTCGGCATGGCTGAGGGCAAGAGCAACGCGGAGATCGGCCGGGAGTTGTTCGTCTCGGAGGACACCGTCAAGACGCACGCCCGCCGGTTGTTCCGCAAGCTCGGTGCCCGGGACCGGGCGCACGCGGTGGCGGCTGGCTTCCGCGCCGGCCTGGTCGCCTGAGGCACGCGCCGCGCGCCGCCGTCACCTACGTGGCGGTCGGGGCGTCCGGCTCGTCCTCGGTGCCTTCGGTCAGGGTGTCGTGCACCCCGTCGGCGTACCCACGGGCGTAGTCCCAGGTCACGTAGTGGTCCGGGTCGGGGTCGTAGGCGGGCTCGTGGACCCGGGGCCGACCCGAGTTGAGCAGGTGCCGCAGGTTGCCCCGGAGCAGATCCCAGTCGAAGTAGTGCGGCTCCCGGCAGTCCTCGCATTCGATCACCAGCCCGCGGACCCCGATCGGGGCCAGCAGTGCCTGGTAGATCTCCAGGTCGGCGAGGTCTTCCAGCACGTCCTGCCGCTCGACGTCGGTCAGCGGATCCGGCGTCGCGTCGTCGCCCGGGTCGTCCAGACCCGCGGTCGGATCGGCCGGGTCGCCGTTGAACGGGTCGATGGGCTCGTCGTGCACCCCCTCACCGTAGACCCAACGCGGCGCGGACGTCCGCCCCCCGGCCTCTCGCCGGGCCGGCCCGCCACGGACAGGTCGCCCAGCTCACTGGGTACGATGAGACGACGTGCTTGCATCGTGGCGCGCTCCGGTGCCCGCCCGCGCCACCTCGCTGAAGCCCATCCGAGCAGCTCAGGGGAGCAATCGTGGAAAATTCGCCCAACAACGAGCTTCTGGCCGGCGTCGAGCACGCCGACCTGGGCGGCCACCTGCCCGAGCTGCCGGCCGGCTCTGCCCGGGTGGTTCCACTCGGTCTGACCTTCGATGACGTGCTGCTGCAGCCGGGCGAGTCGGACGTGGTGCCCAGCCGGGTCAACACCCGGACGAAGCTCACCCGCAACGTCGAGCTGTCCATTCCGCTGCTGTCCAGCGCTATGGACACCGTGACCGAGGCGCGGATGGCGATCGCCATGGCCCGCCAAGGCGGCATCGGCGTGCTGCACCGCAACCTCTCCATGGAGGACCAGGCGCTCCAGGTCGACCTCGTCAAGCGCTCCGAGTCCGGCATGATCACCAACCCGGTGACCGCCCGCCCGGACGACACGCTGCGTGAGGTCGACGAGTTGTGCGGGCGTTACCGCATCTCCGGCGTGCCGGTGGTGGACGGCGACGGCCAGTTGGTCGGCATCGTCACCAACCGGGACATGCGTTTCGTCTCCGAGCCGGACACGCCGGTCCGCGAGATCATGACCCATACCCCGCTGATCACGGCCCGGGTCGGGGTGAGCAAGGACGACGCACTGGCGCTGCTGCGCCAGCACAAGGTCGAGAAGCTACCGATCGTCGACGAGTCGGGCCGGCTGCGCGGCCTGATCACCGTCAAGGACTTCACCAAGAGCGAGCAGTACCCGGACGCCAGCAAGGACGACGCCGGCCGGCTCCGGGTCGCCGCTGCCATCGGCGTTGGTGAGGACTCCTACAAGCGGGCCCGTGCCCTGGTCGACGCGGGCGTCGACGTGCTGATCGTGGACACCGCACACGGCCACCAGCGGGCCGTGCTGGACATGGTCCGCCGGCTCAAGTCCGACGTCACGATCGACATCATGGGCGGCAACGTGGCCACGTACGCCGGCGCGAAGGCGCTGGTCGACGCCGGCGCCGACGGCGTCAAGGTGGGCGTGGGGCCGGGAGCGATCTGCACCACCCGGATCGTCGCCGGGGTCGGCGTGCCGCAGGTGACCGCGATCATGGAGGCGGCCCGGGCCGCCCGCCCGGCGGGTGTGCCGGTGATCGGTGACGGCGGCATCCAATACTCGGGCGACATCGCCAAGGCCCTGGTGGCCGGTGCCGACACGGTGATGCTCGGCAGCCTGCTGGCCGGTTGCGAGGAGAGCCCCGGCGAGCTGATCTTCGTCAACGGCAAGCAGTACAAGGCGTACCGCGGGATGGGCTCGCTGGGCGCAATGCAGTCCCGGGGCCAGGCCAAGTCGTACAGCAAGGACCGCTACTTCCAGCAGGACGTGCTCAGCGACGACAAGCTGGTCCCGGAGGGCGTGGAGGGTCAGGTTCCCTACCGGGGGCCGCTCTCCCGCGTGGCCCACCAGCTGGTCGGCGGGCTGCGGCTCGCGATGGGGTACGCCGGTGCGGAGAACATCCCCGATCTGCACCGCCGGGGCCAGCTCATCCGGATCACCGCGGCCGGGCTGAAGGAGAGCCACCCGCACGACATCCAGATGACCGTCGAGGCGCCCAACTACCACACCCGCTGACCTCCCCCACCACCCCCGAAGACACCTGGAGTTTCCATGCGTGACGTGGTCGAGATTGGGCTGGGCAAGACAGCGCAGCGCGGCTACCACCTGGACGACATCGCCATCGTGCCGAGCCGCCGGACCCGGGACGTCGACGACGTCTCGACCTCCTGGCAGCTCGACGCGTACCCGTTCGGCATTCCGTGCGTCGGCCACCCCTCCGACGCCACCATGAGCCCGTCGTCGGCGGTGCGTCTCGGTGAGCTCGGCGGCCTCGGCGTGCTCAACGTCGAGGGGCTCTGGACCCGCTATGAGAACCCGACCAAGGTGCTGGAGGAGTTGGCCGGCCTCGGTGAGGACGCCCGCGCCACCAAGCGGCTCCAGGAGGTGTACGCCGAGCCGATCCGCCCGGACCTGATCGCCGAGCGGGTTCGTGAACTGCGGGCCGGCGGCGGCACGGTGGCGGTGCGGGTCTCCCCGCAGCACACCCTGGCGTTGGCCCCGGTGATCCTGGACGCCGGGGTGGACATCCTGGTCATCCAGGGCACCATCGTCTCGGCCGAGCACGTGTCGACCACCGACGAGCCGCTGAACCTCAAGGAGTTCATCGCCGACCTCGACCTGCCGGTGATCGTCGGCGGCTGCACGGACTACAAGACGGCGCTGCACCTGATGCGCACCGGCGCGGCCGGTGTGATCGTGGGCATCGGCGGCGACGAGTGGTCGACCACCGAGTCGGTGCTGGGCATCCGGGTGCCGATGGCCACCGCGATCGCCGACGCCGCGGCGGCCCGCCGTGACTACCTCGACGAGACCGGCGGCCGGTACGTGCACCTGATCGCCGACGGCGACATCCAGACGTCGGGCGACATCGCCAAGGCGCTCGGCTGTGGCGCAGACGCGGTGATGCTCGGTGAGCCGCTGTCGCTCTGTGAGGAGGCGCCCGCCGGTGGTGCCTGGTGGCACTCGGCGGCGAGCCACCCGTCGCTGCCCCGGGGTGCTTTCGAGGTCGCCGGTGAGCCACTCGGGTCGATGGAGCAGCTGCTCTTCGGCCCGGCGGACGAGGCCGACGGTCAGCTCAACCTGTTCGGTGGGCTGCGTCGGGCGATGGCCAAGTGTGGCTACCGCGACCTGAAGGAGTTCCAGAAGGTCGGCCTGGTCCTCGACCGCTGACCTGTCCGTCAGACGCCGGAAGGCCGACCCCGCTGTGGTGCGGGGTCGGCCTTCGTCGCGTTCAGCCGGGGGTCACTTCTCGACGTAGATGGTCAGGTCGGACATGTTGCGGTAGCTGGTCGCCGCGAAGTCGAGCGACTGGCTCTTGTTCTCCGCGCCGCCGGGGGCGGTGTCCATCTCCCAGTTGGCGTGGTGGAAGTTCCGCTCGCCGATGGTCTGGAAGAACTGCTGGAAGTTGAGGTCACCCTCGCCCAGCGGGATCATCTGGTAACCGTTGGGAACGCTGGTGTCCCGGTCACCGTCCTTGGCGTGGAAGAGCGGGAACCGGGTGGTCCGGTCGGCCACGGTGAGGATCGGGTCGAAAAGGTCGGTCACTTCTTCGCCGGCCGGGTTGACGTACTTCTGGTGCTTGTAGCGGGCCACGTAGGCCCAGTAGATGTCGAGCTCGAAGAAGACGTACCGCGGGTCGGTGATCTCGAAGAAGTACTCCAGTCGGCGGATGCCGGAGGATCGGGTCTGCCGGCCCTGCGCGTCACGCGGGCCACGGTCGATCAGGAAGCTGTACGCGGTGTCGTGGTTGTGCGTGTAGAGCCGCATGCCCCGGGCCCGGGCCTGCCGGCCCAGCTCGTTCCAGGTGTCCGCGGCGGCGTCCCACTCGGCCTTGTACGCGCTGTTGGTCGGGTCGCTGCCGGTGCCGATGTTCTTCATGCCGAGTTCCTCGGCGATGTCCAGTTGCTGCTGGAAGGTGGCCGCCTGGATCGAGGCGTGGGTGCCGTTGGCGACCAGGCCGTTGTCGTCGAGGATCTTGCGGATCTCGGCCGGGGTGATCTGCCGGCCGAGGATCTCGGTGCTCTGGGTGTAGCCGGCGAACTCGATCTCCTTGTAGCCGATCTCGGCGAGCCGGGCGAGGACGCGCTCGAAGCCGTACGGCACTCCGCTGTCGTCGGGTGCGGCGGTGATCCGGTCCCGGACGCTGTAGAGGATGATGCCGCGGTTCTTCGCCGGGATCAGGGGTTCGACCCGCAGCTTGTTCTTGTCCTTGGGGTTGGCGAGCGCGGGGGTGCCGGTGGCGAGGACCGGCAGGCCGGCCGCGCCGAGCGCTGCGGCGGCGCCGGCGGAGGCGGCGAGCAGGGACCGGCGGCTGAGCCGGCTGGGGGAGGAGGCGGCGGGTGCGGTGTGGTCTGGCATGGTTCCACCTTTCGCGACGGTGGTTGCCGTCGATAACGATCAGCAGAGGTGGAGACAGACACTAACGTTGGTCTAAGCCGAAAGAAAGGATAGATCGACGGTAACTTTTGTTTGTTTGAACGAAAGTAACTGATGATCGTCAATATCGGCCGTGTGTCCGGTGGCGCTGGCTACGCTCGTCCTGACCGGGGATGCCGCAGGAGGAGTGTTCATGGTCCCTACCGGACGGACGCCCACGAGGAACCGGCTGGCCGCCACCGCCACCGCGTTGACCTGCGCGGTCGTGCTGGTCACTGCCGGCTGCACAGGCGACGACGACGGCTTCCGGTCCGGTGCCGCTGACGCGGGCGACCCGTACGTTCCGGGGCGCGGCAACGGCGGCTACGACGTCACGCACTACGGCCTGGACGTCCGCTACGACCCGTCGACCGACCGGCTGACCGGTCGAGCCGCCATCACGGCCACAGCCACCCAGGACCTGTCCCGGTTCAATCTGGACCTCATCGGCCTGGACGTCGGCACGGTGAGCGTGGGCGACGCACGGGCCGACCACCGCCGCGACGACGGCGAACTTGTGGTGACCCCACACGACGGGCTCCCACGCGGTCGGCAGTTCACCGTGACAGTCGACTATGCGGGTGTGCCCACCGCCACCGACGAGGCGCTGGGCAGTGGCGGCTTCCTGCACACCCCCGACGGTGCGGTCGCGCTCGGCCAACCCGACTCGGCCGCCACCTGGTTCCCCGTCAACGACCACCCATCGGACAAGGCCAGCTACGACCTGGCGGTGACCGTTCCGGACGGCCTGGCCGCACTGAGCAACGGGGTGCCCGGGCCGAAGAGCAGCGCCGACGGCTGGACCACCTGGCGCTGGTCGGAGCGCGCCCCGATGGCCAGCTACCTGAGCACGCTGGTGATCGGTGACTACCGCGTGCTGAATGGCAGTCACGCCGGCCGGCCGATGGTCACCGCGGTGGCGGCGAGCCTGCCGGCGACCGGCGGCGCGGCCAGCTCACTGGCCCGCACCGGTGAGATCGTCGACTTCCTCGCCAGCCGGTTCGGCCCGTATCCGTTCGACTCGTACGGCGGGATCGTGGTCGCCGACGACCGGATCGGGTACGCGCTGGAAACCCAGTCCCGGCCCGTCTACGGGCCCGCCTTCTTCACCGACGACCAGCCCAACCCGGGCGTGATCGCGCACGAGTTGGCCCATCAGTGGTTCGGCGACAGCGTGTCGCTCAGCAGATGGAGTGACATCTGGCTCAACGAGGGCTTCGCCAGCTATGCCGAGTGGCTGTGGGAGGAGCACGACGGCGGCCGGACCGCGCAGCGCAACTTCGATCTCCAGTACGCGGCGACCGACTGGTCGCAGCCATCGGTCGAGCCGGGCCGGGAGCGGATGTTCGGCACAGCTGTCTACAAGCGCGGCGCGCTCGCCGTGCACGCGCTGCGCCGGACCGTCGGTGACGACACGTTCTTCCGCATCCTGCGCACCTGGACCACCGAGCGGGCTGCGGGTAACGGGACCACCTCGGACCTCGTCGCGCTGGCCGAGCGGCTGGCGGGTCGACAGCTGCGTCCACTCTTCGACGCCTGGTTGGTGGGCGGGTCGGCGCCCACACTGCCGTGACCGAGCCGCGATCGTCGGTCGATATGCTCCCGCCTGCGACGGCGGGGAGACCCCCGTCTCGCGCGGAGCGGCACACGCCGCCACCGCCACCGTACGGGGGAGGGTTTGGGATGTTGGTGACGCGGCGCAGACTGCGGATGGGTGCCGGTCTGCTGGTGACCGGAGCACTCGCACTGTCCGGGTGCAACTCGACGACGCCTGCGGCGGCGCCGTCATCGAGTGCGTCCCCCACCCCGTCGCGGACGTTCACCGCGGGCGCACAGGGGGTCGGCGACGCCTACTTCCCGAGCTACGGCAACGGCGGCTACGACGTCGGGCGGTACGCGGTCAAGGTGCGCTACGACCCGGCGAAGGACCAGCTGACCGGTACGACCACCGTGCAGGCCACCGCGACGGCCGACCTGTCGACGTTCAACCTCGACCTGGCCGGCCTGACCGTCACCGCGGTCACCGTGGACGGCGCACCGGCAACCCACAGCCGGGAACGGAACGAGCTGGTCATCAAGCCGGCCTCCGGCCTGATCAACGGCAACGGGTTCGTCGCCGAGATCACTTATGCGGGGGTGCCGAAGCCGCTGAAGAACGAGACCCTCGGTGACGGTGGGTTCCTCCACACCGCCGACGGTGCCATCGCGCTGGGTCAGCCCGAGTCGGCGAGCACCTGGTTCCCGGTCAACGACCACCCGTCCGACAAGGCGGCCTACGACTTCGAGATCACCGTCCCGGACGGCCTGACCGCCGTCAGTAACGGGGTTCCCGGCGGCAAGGCCAGCACGGCCGGTTGGACCACCTGGAAGTGGTCGGAGAAGTCGCCGATGGCCAGCTACCTGAGCACGTTGGTGATCGGCAAGTTCCGGATCACCACTGGCCAGCACAAGGGCCGCCCGGTGTACAGCGCGGTCACCACCAAGGTGGCCAAGGGCGCCGCGGACGCGTCGATCGCGCAGACCGTCAAGGTGGCCGACTACCTGGAGAGCGTGTTCGGGCCGTACCCGTTCGACGCGTACGGCGGCGTGGTGGTCTCCGACAGCCGGATCTCCTACGCCCTGGAGACGCAGAGCCGTCCGGTCTACTCCGCCGGCTTCTTCCGGAGCGGCGAGAACACCGAGGTGGTCGCCCACGAGCTGGCGCACCAGTGGTTCGGTGACAGCGTCGCGCTGGCCAAGTGGGAGGACATCTGGCTCAACGAGGGCTTCGCGACGTACGCGGAGTGGCTCTGGGCCGAGCACACCAAGGAATACACCGCCAAGCAGGCGTTCGACATCCGGTACGCCAGGGTGCCCGCCCAGGTGTGGAAGACGCCGCCGGGCAAGCCGGGTGTGAAGGAGCTGTTCAGCGAGTCGGTCTACCAGCGCGGTGGCATGACCCTGCACGCCCTGCGGGTGGCCGTGGGCGACAAGGCGTTCTTCGAGATCGTCAAGACCTGGGCGGCGGAGAAGCGCAACAGCACCGCCACCACGGCCGAGTTCGTGGCCCTCGCCGAGCGCATCTCCGGCAAGCAACTCGACGCCCTCTTCGACGCCTGGCTCTACGGAACCAAAAAGCCCCCAACCCCCAAACCCCTCTAACCCCGGCGTCCCGCGCCCCGCGCCCCGCGTCCCGCGTCCCGCGCCCCGCGCCGTTGATCTAGGGCATATCGCCGCGAGCTGATCTCCCAGAGCAGCGATATGCCCTAGATCAACGGGGAGGGCGGCGGCGGAGGGCGGGGAGGGGCGGCGCGGTGGGGGCGGGGCGGGTCAGGATTTGACGACCAGGGTGGGGTGGGCTGCCAGGTAGGCGTCGGCGCGGCCGGCGCGGAGTTCGGTGATGAACTGGCGGCCGGTGGCGGTGAGCTGTTCGCCGCGGTAGGCGCTGCCCTTGCCGACGCCGGCACCGGGCAGGCCTACCAGCGCGAACCGGTTCTCGGGCACCCCACTCAGGGCGTACGCCACGTCGACGATCCGGCGCCCGCCCACGTAGATCAGCGTGTCGCCCAGTGCGGCGACCACCTGGTCGACGCGCTCCGGTTGCCGAGCCAGCCCTTCGTCCAGGATCTTGCGGGTCAGCGCCCGGATCAGTTGCTGCTGGTGGCGCTGCCGGGCGTAGTCGCCGCCGGGGATGTAGCGCTGCCGCGCGTAGTCCAGCGCCTGCCAGCCGTTGAGATGCCGGTCGCCCTTCTCGTAGACCATCTGTGGCCCCGTGTATCCGCCCGGCGCGCTCTCCCGGTAACGGCCGTCCGGTCGGCGGTGCATCGAGGCGACCCGCTGGTCGACGTAGATGTCCACCCCGCCGAGGGCGTTGACCAGCCGGTCGAACCCGTTGAACGTGAGCACCGCACCGGCGTCGATGCGCAGCCCCGTGTATCCGCTGACCGTGCTGCGCAGCAGCTCGTACCCCTGGGCTGTGCTCGGCTCCTTGGGTTTGCCCGGCACCCGGCTGCCGTAGCTCATCGCGTGGGTGAGCTTGGTCTTGCCGCCCTTGTAGCCGGCCTTCGGGAACGCCGGGATGTCCACCAGCAGGTCGCGGGGGAGTGAGAAGAGGTACGCCCGGCCCAACCCCTTCGGTACGTGCAGCACCAGCACGGCGTCCGAGTGCGGCTCCCATCCGGGCACGCTGACCCGGGTGTCCACGCCGACCAGCAGCAGGTTGAGCGGGCCGGTGATGTTGGCGCCCGGCGGCGGTCCGGACGGGCTGGGGCTGGGGGTGGGCGTGCCGGCCGGTGACGGGCTCGACGAGGCGGCCACCGATCCCGTCCGGTCGGGCGTGCTGTTGCCGGTCAGCCGGGTGATCACCACCGCCCCGGCCGCGATCAGCGCGACGACGGCGAGGGCCGTCAGCCCCAGCACCAGCCACCGTTGGCGCGGCGCCATCGACGCGAGGTTCATGTTGGATTTCCTTCCACCCGTATCCGAACAACGCTCCGACGGGTGCTCCAGGTTGCGGCCCGGAGGCGTCCGGTCGGTTGGCCGGTGCATGATCGCGCGAAAACGGGCGCTGGCGCGAGCGCTACTGACGAGTAATGATGCCTTCATGCGGTATGACGTGGTCGTCATCGGGTCCGGCTTCGGCGGCAGCGTCACCGCGCTCCGGCTGGCCGAGAAGGGCTACTCGGTCGCTGTGCTGGAAGCGGGCCGGCGCTTCGCCGACGACGAGTTTCCGCAGACGTCCTGGCGGGCCCGCCGATTTCTCTGGGCACCGAAGCTGGGCTGCTACGGCATTCAGCGGATCACTCTGCTCCGCCCGGCCGACCGGCGTTCCGGCGGTGGGGTGCTGGTGCTCTCCGGCGCGGGGGTGGGCGGTGGCTCACTGGTCTACGCGAACACCCTCTACGAGCCGCTGCCGGCCTTCTACACCGACCCGCAGTGGCGGGACATCACCGACTGGCGTGACGAGCTGGCCCGCCACTACGACCAGGCGAAGCGGATGCTCGGTGTCACCACGTACCCGGTGAACACCGGCGCGGACCGGGCCATGCGGTCGGTGGCCGAGCGGATGGGGGTGGGGCACACCTTCCACGCCACCCCGGTGGGCGTGCACATCGGCCGCCCCGGCGAGCGGGTCGCCGACCCGTACTTCGGCGGCGCCGGCCCGGAGCGCACCGGCTGCCTGCACTGCGGCTCGTGCATGACCGGCTGCCGGCACGGGGCGAAGAACACGCTGGTCAAGAACTATCTCTGGCTCGCCGAGCGGCTGGGCGCCACGGTGCACCCGCTGACCACGGTGACCGCCGTCGAACCGGCCGCCGACGGCGGGTACGAGGTGCACACCGAGCGCACCGGCAGGTGGCTGCGCAAGGGGCGGCAGGTGATCCACGCCGAACAGGTGGTCTTCGCCGCGGGGTCGCTCGGCACCCAGCGGCTGCTGCACGCGATGAAGGACGATGGCGCGCTGCCTGGGCTCTCGCCCCGCCTCGGCGAGCTGACCCGCACCAACTCGGAGGCCATCCTGGGCGCCTCGGTGCCGCGCCAGCGGGCCAGGGCCGAGGGCCTGGACTTCAGCGAGGGGGTGGCCATCACCAGCTCGTTCCACCCCGACCCGCAGACGCACATCGAGCCGGTCCGCTACGGGCGCGGCTCCAACGCGATGGGGCTGCTCCAGTCGCTGCTGGTCGACGGCGGTCCGCACCGGGTCCGGCGCTGGCTGGGCAGCATCGTGCGGCAGCCGGGGCTGGCAGCCCGGATGGTGTCGGTGCGCGGCTGGTCGGAGCGGACGGTCATCGCCCTGGTGATGCAGTCGCTGGACAACTCGCTGACCACCAGGTGGCGGCGCGGCGCGTTCGGCCGCCGGCTGGTCACCGGCCCGGGCCACGGCACGCCGAGCCCGACCTGGATCCCGGCCGGCAACACCGCGGCGCGGCTGCTCGCCGAGGAGATCGGTGGTACGCCCGGTGGTTCGCTCACCGAGCCGTTCGACATCCCGGTGACGGCGCACATCCTGGGCGGGGCGGCGATCGGGGCCACTCCCGCCGACGGGGTGATCGACCCCTACCACCGGGTGTACGGGCACCTCGGGCTGCACGTCGTCGACGGCGCCGCGGTCTCGGCCAACCTCGGCGTGAACCCGTCCTTGACGATCACCGCGCAGGCGGAACGAGCGATGTCCTTCTGGCCCAACAAGGCCGAGGAGGATCCCCGCCCAGCGCTCGGTACGCCGTACCGACGGCTGGCACCCGTACCCCCGCGCCACCCGGCGGTGCCGGTGGACGCCCCCGCCGCGCTGCGTCCCTGACCCGATCCTCACCTCGGCGATCTTGCGGTTCCGGTCGCCGGTAGGCGGCAGATGCGGCTTTTGGGCGGGCAGTAAGTGCAAGATCGCGGAGGGAGGGGGTCGGGCGGTGCCCGGGGTGGCCGTGACTGTCGGTAGGCTTTGTGCACATGAGCCTGCCTCGCCCCGTCCTCGTGGTGGACTTCGGAGCCCAGTACGCCCAGCTCATCGCCCGCCGGGTCCGCGAGGCGAAGGTCTACTCCGAGATCGTGCCGCACTCGATGCCGATCGCCGAGATGCTGGCGAAGAACCCCGCCGCGATCATCCTCTCCGGCGGCCCAGCCAGCGTCTACGCGCCGAACGCGCCGCAGATCGACGCGGGCGTCTTCACCGCCGAGGTGCCGGTCTTCGGCATCTGCTATGGCTTCCAGGCCATGGCCCAGGCGCTCGGCGGCACCGTCGCGAAGACCGGCAACCGCGAGTACGGCGGCACGCCGCTGCGGCCCCGCCTCCTCGACCCCGGTGTGCTGCTCCGCGACCTGCCGGCGGACCTGCCCGTCTGGATGAGCCACGGCGACGCCGTCACCGAGGCGCCCGAGGGCTTCACGGTGACGGCCGAGTCGGCGGGCGCGCCGGTGGCCGCATTCGAGGACCTGGTCGGGCGTCGGGCCGGCGTGCAGTTCCACCCGGAGGTCGGGCACACCGCGCACGGCCAGGAGATGCTGACCCGCTTCCTGTACGACATCGCGGGCATCGAGCCCACCTGGACGCCCGAGAACATCATCGACGAGCAGGTTGCCCGGATCCGCGCCCAGGTCGGCGACAAGGAGGTCATCTGCGGCCTGTCCGGCGGGGTGGACTCGGCGGTCGCCGCCGCGCTGGTGCACAAGGCGGTCGGTGACCAGCTCACCTGCGTCTTCGTCGACCATGGCCTGCTGCGTGCCGGCGAGGCCGAGCAGGTGGAGAAGGACTACGTGGCCGCCACCGGCATCAAGCTGAAGGTGGTCGACGCGACCGACCGGTTCCTCGGCGCGTTGGCCGGCGTGACCGATCCGGAGCAGAAGCGCAAGATCATTGGCCGGGAGTTCATCCGGGTCTTCGAGGCCGCGGCCCGCGAGATCGCCTCCCACGGCGACGTGGAGTTCCTGGTCCAGGGCACCCTCTACCCGGACGTGGTGGAATCCGGCGGCGGCACCGGTACCGCCAACATCAAGAGCCACCACAACGTCGGCGGCCTGCCGGAGGACCTGAAGTTCGCGCTGGTCGAACCACTGCGCACGCTGTTCAAGGACGAGGTCCGCGCGCTCGGCCTCCAGTTGGGCCTGCCCGAGGCGATGGTCTGGCGGCACCCGTTCCCGGGCCCCGGCCTCGCCATCCGGATCATCGGCGCGGTCGACCAGGAGCGCCTCGACCTGCTCCGCGAGGCCGACCTGATCGCCCGCGAGGAGCTGACCGCCGCCGGCCTGGACCGGGGCGTCTGGCAGTTCCCGGTGGTGCTGCTCGCCGACGTGCGCAGCGTCGGCGTGCAGGGAGACGGGCGCAGCTACGGTCACCCCGTGGTGCTGCGCCCCGTCTCCAGCGAGGACGCGATGACCGCGGACTGGTCACGACTGCCCTACGACGTGGTTGCCCGGATCTCCACCCGGATCACCAACGAGGTGGCCGAGGTGAACCGGGTGGTACTCGACGTGACCAGCAAGCCGCCAGGCACCATCGAGTGGGAGTAACCCCCACCCCCCCCACTCCACCTTCCGCCGATCTAGGGAAAATCGCCGCTAGTTGATCTCCGGTCGCGACAATTTTCCCTAGATCGACGGGGTCGGGGGCGGAGCTTGCGGCGCGACGCCCGCCGCATGTGGCCAGGCGGGCGCGCTGGCGGGCTCTTCGGGCATCAGGAACCACATGATCGGGTACGCGAACAGCGCGAGCCCGCCGGTGAGCAGGCCGCTGACCGCGAAGATCACCCGGACCAGGGTGGGGTCGACGGCGAAGTAGCGGCCGATGCCGCTGGCTACCCCCGCGACCATGCGGTCGGTGGTGGGTCGCCGGAGCTGCTTGTACGGGGCGTGGGGAGCGGCGGTGTATGTCATACCCCCACGGTCCGCGCCGGCGCCCGGCCTGCCCTCGGTGACCGCCCGGATCCTTACCCTGACCAATCCCTGATCGGGGTCAGACAGTCAGGAATCCGACTCTTTTCCGTTCCGGTAACCCGGCCCGGGGAGAATTTGCTTCCGTGACCACCTTGCTGGAGCCGCTCCGCAGGATCGCGGCATACGCAGTTTGTGCTGACTCAGATGGCCGGGTTCTGCTGGTCCGCGCATCGGAGCGCTCCGGCACACCCGGGACGTGGTCGCTGCCCGGCGGGGCGGTCGACCACGGCGAGGACCCGAACCACACGGTCGTCCGCGAAACCGCCGCCGAGACCGGCCTCTCGGTCGCCGTCTCGGGCCTGGCCGACGTCCTCGCCGACATGCGAGCGCTGCCGGAGCGCGGCATCACCATCCACACCGACCGGCTCATCTACCGGGTGGCGGTGCGCGGCGGCACGCTGGCCGATCGGGTCGGCGAGCGTCCCACCGACCTGGCCCGTTGGTACACCCTCGACGAGGCACGTGAGCTGCCGCTGCGCTCGTTCACCGCACGTGCCCTCGGGCTGCCCGCCTCCTCGGCCGACGTGGTGCCCGACGAGGCACCCGAGTTCCCCTCCTTCTACGCCGTGCCCGGCCCGGACGGGCTGCACCGGGCGCAGCGCTTCGCCGCGTACGCGGTGTGCACCGACCCGGCCGGCCGGGTGCTGCTCACCCGGGTCTCCGACGGCTACCCCGGCGCCGGCTGCTGGCACCTGCCCGGCGGCGGCACCGACTACGGCGAGCAGCCCGGCGCGGCCCTGATCCGGGAGTTGGTCGAGGAGACCGGGCAGACCGGCCGCCTGGTCGAGCTGCTCGGGGTGGCCAGCCACCGCGACGCCGCCTCGCTCGGCCCCGAGGGCTACCCGATCGACTGGCACGGGGTGCGCGCCTTCTACCGGGTCGTGGTCGACCAGCCCAACCCGTTGACCGTGGCCGATGTGGGCGGCTCCACCTGCGAGGCCCGCTGGTTCGGCCGCGAGGAGCTGGGCGCCCTCCCCACCCATCACCTCACCGAGGTGACCGCCGAAGCAGTCCAAGCCGCCCAGCTCACCTGACCTCCGCCGCCTCCACCTCGTGCGGTCGCGCGTCCGAGGGGTCGTGGGTTCTCAGCGGTCGTGGGTTCTAGCGGTCTTGCGTCTGGGCGGTCGCGCGTCCCCCGGCGGTTGTGCGGGCGTCGTGGGTCCGGGCGTGCGCCTCTGGCGGTTGTGTGGGCGGTCGTGGGTCCGGGCAGTGGTGCGGTCGTGCGCCTCCGGCGGTTGTGCGGGCGGCCGTCGGTCCGGGCGGTGGTGCGGTCGCGTGCCTCTGGCGGTTGTGCGGGCGGTCGTGCGTCTCCGGCGGTCGTGGGTCCCGGTGCCGTGCGATCGTGCGGGCGGTGGGCCGGTCGTGCTGGCGGTGGGGCGGTCGTGCGCCTCCGGCGGCCGAGGGCCGTGGGTCCGGGCGGTTGCGCAGCGATCTGGAGTCCGCTGGGGTGCGATCGGCGGGAACGAGCTCGCGGAAGAGCGGTGCGCCCGCCTGACCGACTCCTTATCGCCGACATCGCGGTATCCCAGCGCCGGGATACCGCAACATCGGCGACACGGAGTCGATCACCGTCCGACTCGCCCCCACCAGCGGGGATGGGCCTGTGCAGAACGGACTAAAAGATCAAACGGACGCCCGCGCATCGCTGTTGGGTGAGGGCGAGCAGTGCAGCCCCCGCGCCACCTTGTCCGGCTGGTCGCCCGGCACGCGGGTCAGGGACGCGCCGGGGTGAAGTGCCGGGGGCATGCCGCAGTGGCGTACCGCCGGTCCCGCCAAGCGCCAAGCACCAAGCGCCACCCCCCACCGCCCAACCCCTCCCCGGCCCTCCCAGCCCCATCTCCGTGTTGATCATGAAGTTATTGTCAGGACACGCCGAGATGGACGGCGATAACTTCATGATCGACGGGGCGGTCGGTGGGCGGGCGGCGGTCGGTGGGTGGCCGGCGGGGAGCGGAGGCGGGGCGGGGATGGAACTTGTGCGACGGGTCGGGGTTCTTGGGGTTTCTTGGGATTCTGGGCGGGTCTTGGTTGTTCGGGACGGGGTCGGGGGTGAGTTTCCCGGGCTTTGGCGGCTGCCAGGCGGCACCGTGGCGCACGCCGAGCATCCGGAGCACGCCGTGGTCCGCGAGATCACCGAGCAGACCGGGCTGACCGTGACGGTGGGCCGGCTGCGTGCGGTGGTCGCCGACGTGACCACGTACCCGGAGGACGACGCCGCGTTGCACACCGACCGGCTGTTGTTCGAGTTCAGTGTGCGCGGCGGCGCGCTGTGCGATGCGGGAGGCGGTCGGGTCGACCAGGCTCGCTGGCTCACCCCGGCCGAAGTGGCGCAGGTGCCGCTGACACCGTTCACCGCCGAGGTGCTCGGCCTGCCAGTCACTCCGCTGCCGCCTGGAACGCACCGTTCGCACGAGCCGTTCCCGCCGCCGCACCCCGATCGCCGGCTGCGTTTCGGGGCGTACGGGCTGGTCACCGACCCGGCCGGGCGGATCCTGCTGACTCAGATCGCGGACGGCTATCCCGGGGCCGGCCAGTGGCATCTGCCCGGCGGCGGCACCGATCACGGTGAGCAGCCGACGACCGGGCTGCTCCGAGAGTTGATCGAGGAGGGCGGTCAGCTGGGCCGGGTGGTGGAGCTCCTCGGTGTGAATAACCTGCACAATCCCGCCGCACTCGGCCCGGAGGGCCGCCCTTTGGACTGGCATGGCGTACGGGTGATCTATCGGGTGCTGGTGGACGTACCTACCAACGCGGTGGTCACCGAATCCGCCGGAGGTTCGACGGCGCGGGCAGGCTGGTTCACGCGCGACCAGGCTGCTGAGCTGCCGTTGAGCGACATCGCTGCTTCGGCAATCGGACAGGGTGGCCGATAGCACACCGCTCGGTGAGCCGAGATGGTGACCCTCCGGTACAGTCAAAGGCGGGAATGATGGAGGAAACGGGCGATGAGGCCCGGGATGGGAACAAGCGAGCGGTTCGAGCGGTTTAAGCCATATGCAAGTACCGCCGGCAGCTATCGCCAAGCCACATCCCCCTATGCGATGGTGTACTCCGCAAAACGGCTGCCAGGCCACGGAAGGTCCGGCACGACACAGCCGGACACCCGCCTCACGGCGGCCAGCCGATCCGGTGATGGAGGAAACGTGCCGAGAGCCCCATGGCGCCGGCGTCGTACTACTGACAGTCCGCGCCCCGCAGGGCGTCGCTGGGCGGGCCGGTTGCGCCGCAGCAGCACGTTCGCCCGCCAGGTGCTGTTGGTCCGGGTCGGTCGCCGTGACGGCGACCTGCACACGACCGACATGGCCCCGCCCGAGCACCGGTACGCCGACCGGCAGCGCCGTCGCTATGGCCTGGACCGGCTCAGCCGGCCGGCACTGGGCGTCGGTCGAGCCGAGATCGAGGCGGTGATGCCGGTCAGCCCGGCGATGCCGCCGATGGCGCACGCCGACGAGACTTCGGCCCGGTCGATCCCGCTGCTCCCCGGCGAGCGCACAGTCGCACGCCGGATGAAGTTCGGCCTGGTCAACGCCTGCACGCTGGCTAGTCTCATGCTCGGCATGCTGGCCATCTTCCTGGCCATGCAGGGCGAGGTGCGCATCGCCGCGCTCTGCCTGATCGCCTGCGTTGCCTTCGACGGTCTGGACGGCGCACTGGCCCGCCGGCTCGGCGTGGCCAGCCCGTTTGGCGCGCAGATGGACTCACTGGCCGACATGTGCTCGTTCGGTCTCGCCGCGCCGGTCGTGGTCTACGCCTCGCTCGCCGGCTCCGTCTCGACGGCTGCGGCGGCGGTGGCGTGCGCCCTGGTCGCGGCGTGTGCCGCGATTCGACTGGCCCGTTTCAACGTCTCACCGAAGGACGGGCGCTTCTTCTGCGGGGTGCCCAGCACCATGGCGGCCGCGGTGCTCGCCGTGACCGTGGCGATCGGCCTGCCGGTGCCCGGCGCCGTGCTGGTCGCCGGGGTGGCGCTGCTCGCCTTCGCGATGGTCTCGAGCTTCCCGTACGCCAAGCTGGCCCGCCTGGTGAAGCTGCCGCCGTGGCTCTGGCTGGCCCCGGTGATCGGCGCGCTGGTCGACATCCGGCTCACGTTCGCCCTGATCGTGGTGGGCTACCTGGTCAGCGGGCCGGTGCTCTGGCTGCGGCAGCGCCGTACCGCCTGATCCGAGCAGACAAAACGGGGCGCCGCGGACAGCGGCGCCCCGTTTCTCGTTAGCGGGTCAGCGCCAGCGGGCGATGACCGTGGACCCACCGACGACCTTGTCGCCCGGCCCGACCAGCGGGTCCGCGGCCTCCGCCGGGAGGTAGACGTCGGTCCGTGAGCCGAACCGGATCAGCCCGAAGCGTTCGCCCTTGGCCAGCAGCGCGCCGATCGGCGCGCGCTGCACGATCCGGCGGGCGATCAGCCCGGTGCGCTGGGCGACCACCACCGTGCCACGAGCGGTGTCCAGCACGGTGTACGCCGCCACGTTGTGCTCCGCGTCCGGCTTCATCGCGTTGACGAAGCCACCGTCGGCGACGAAGTAGTCCACCACCTTGCCGGCGACCGGGGCCCGATTGACGTGCACGTCCAGCACCGACAGGAAGACCGCGACCCGCAGCCACTCGCCGTCGCCGAAACGCTCGTCGTGCAGTCGCTGCACCGACAGGACCCGCCCGTCCGCGCTGGCGACCACGGCGGAAGGATCTTCCGGCACGTCCCGCTCCGGATCCCGGAAGAACGCGGCGACCGGCCCGGCGGCCAGCGCCGGCAGCAGCCAGAGCTTGGACGACGGACGCGCCACCCGGGCCAGCGCCGCAAGGCCCAACGCGATGCCCGCCGCGGCCACGCCGTTGGAGTCGATGTGCATGCCGCGGGTCAGCGGCACACTCGACGGCCGGTGCGCGGGGGCCAACCGGTCGGCCGCAGCCGGGCTGGCCGGGGTGAACCGCAGTCGGTAGACCCGTACCGGTGGCGAGTTGCGCAGCACCAGATCGGCGCCGACGCCGTAGAGGGCGTCTTGTCGAGCCAGCTCGACGGCGGCGCCGGTGGTGCGGCCGGGCGTGGCGGTGGTCGCCACGGTCAGTACCGCGCCGTCGGCAAGGTACTTGGCCAGGCCCTCGATGCCGCTGCGGGTCTCCTCGGCGGTGCCGGTGAACACGTCGCCGGCGATGACGACCGCGGCGGCCTCGGCCTCGGCCAGCGAGTCGACGACGTCCACCCGGTCGGCGACCCAGCGGCCCTGGGCGGTGACGTGCTCGCGGAGCGCGGCGGCGCCGGACGGCTCGGCGGGCACCACGGTGAGCCGGTCACCGGGGAGCAGCGCCTCGATCGCCGCGGTCAGCACCGCGGATTCCGGGCTCGCGCCGACCAGCAGGGCGGCCTTGGGATCGTTGATCCGGGCCAGCTCGGTGACGAGCGTACGGGCGGCTCGCTCGCCGATGCGGACCGGACCGGACCGGCCGGTGGTACGCACGGCGGGGGACTGGGTCATGTCGGGCGGGCTCCTGACGGGGGTAGAGACGGGAATCGCGGCGGGACCGCCATGGCGGGACGGGCCGGCCGGCGGAGGCGAGATCTCCACCAACCAGCATATGCGTCCGTCCGCGCCAGCCACACCGCCGTGGCCGCGACGTCGGCAGGCACCCGGGGTCACGACTCCCTGCGCCGATCCTCCCGCTCGTCGCCCGGTTGATCGTCGACGACCTCGACCGGATGGTCGGGCCGGGTCGGCTCGTCGCCCTCCGTCGGGGCCGGTCGGGTGAGGATCCCGATTGTCGGCTCCTCGTTCCGATCGTTGGGCTGGCCGGAGACCGGGGCGGTCTGCGGCTCCGACGGCGGATGAGCCAGCCAGGCCGGGTGGATCACCTCGGTGGTCGGCGGCTCCGGTGTCGGTCCCGGCGGGGGAGCGTCCCAGGTGGAGCGTTCGGCTTCCCAGACCGGCAGAGCCGCGCCGGAGGTCGGCGTGGCGGCCCCGGAAACCGGCGCACCGGCCCCGGACATTGAGGCGGCGACCCCGGAAACCGGCGCGGTCGCGCCGGAGACGGGTGCGACGGCCGCAGCGGCACTGGCCTCGGCGGCACTGGCTTCGGCGGCTGGATCCGGTCGGCCCGACTGACCCGAGCGCAGCGCGCCGACCAGCCCGAAGATCCCGATCAGGATGAGGGCGCTGGCCAGGAACCAGCCGACCGGCGGCAGCGCGAGCCCGAGCAGTTGGGCGAGCAGCCACCAGGCGGACAGCGCCAGGAACACGAGCCCAAAGGCGAACGACACCAGATCTGTACGGTGAGCCTTCACCGGGTCACCTCCAGGTTGCCGGCATTGACATGGATGTAGAGGCGTAAGGTCCCGCCGCCGGGCCCGTCCGCGCCGACGTCGGTGGACTCCCGCAGGTTGCCGTCCAGCCCGCCGGACCGGTTGCCGAAGACGTTGGCGTCACCCGCGTTGACGTCGGCCACCGTGGTGACGTCCACGTTCGGCGGCACGACCACGGTCGCCTTGCCGAAGTTGATGGCGACGGTCACCTGCGTGTCCCGTTTCGCGAAGTCGATCCCGCGCAGGTCGAGCACGGCGTCACCGAAGCTGTTCTCGTACCGGTCGGCGAGGTCGCGATAGTCGGTGGGCGCCCAGGTCACCGCACCGTCGACCCCGCGGATCCGGTCGTAGGACTCGGCCACTGTCGCCGTGCCCAGCGCCGCCGCGGTCACCAGGCCAAGCGCGATGAGCCAGCGGGCCCGCCCGAACCAGGTGCCGACCAGCAGCCCCAGCCCGATCGTGGCCAACGCGGCCGCGAAGTACGCCGAGGCGCTCACGGCGAAGACGTCCAGCAGATCGAGCAGGGCGACTACACCGAGGACCAGGAAGATCAGGGAGAAGGTCACCGCGCCGAGCGGCGAACGCTCCCGGGGGCGCTTCGGCGGCTTCGGCGGCTTCGGTGGCTTGGGCGGGGGGTACGCGGCGGGCGCCGGTGAGGCGTACGGGCCGTGCGGCGCGAACGGGGGACGGTAGCCGGACGGTGGCGCGGCGGTCGGGTAGCTGGACGGGGCAGCGGGTGCTGCGGTCACCGGCGCAGACGGCCAGCCGGCGCTGGGCGTGCCGGTGCTCGGCCACCCTGTGGCTGGTGCCGGCCAGCTGGGCTGGACAGTGGTCGTGCCGGCGGGTTGCCCGGACACCGGGCCGACCCCGGACACCGGCTGCGCCGGGGCGGCCGGCTGCGGACCGTCGGTCGGCTGCACGCCGTACGCCGAGGCGGTGACGGTGGGTGCTCCCCCCGTCGTCGCGGTGGCGTACGCCGGATCGCCGCCAACCATCGGTGCCGTCGCCAGCGGGCCGGTCGATGGTGCCGCGCCGTACGACGGCGCGGGCCAGGCAACCGGCGGGACCGGACCGGGCGGGGTGCCGGACGGCGCGGACGGCGCCGGCCCGCCCGGGGCGCCGGGCTGTGGATTCCGGCTGGGACGGTTGAGCAGCAGCGCGCCGGCGACCAGGATGGCCGCGCCGAGCAGCACCGCACGGAAGGCGTCGGTGACGATGTAGCCGAAGCTGGCCGCGACCAGGATGCCCAGGATGATCACGGTCACCGGCGACATGCTGGAGCGACCGCGCCCGAGCATGGACTCGACGGGGGACGCCGTGTCGCCCTCGTTCGGAATGATCAGCCAGGCGGCGACGTACACCAGGATGCCGATGCCCCCGAAGAACCCGAGCACCGCGAGCAGCACCCGCCAGAGCACCGGATCGGTGTTGGTGGCTCGTCCGATCGCCGCGCAGACGCCGGCCAGGTACCGCCCCTCACGCGGCCGAACCAGCCCGTACCGCGAGGTGAAACCGGTGCCGCCCAGCGGCGCGGACGGACCGGGACCCCCTGGCCCGGGTGGTGTGCCCCCGGCCCCGTAGCCGGTGCCGGCCGCGAACCCCGCGCCGGGGCCGTGGGCCGCGCCACGCGGCGCGTAGCCGCCGGCCGGATCACCGGGTGCGGTGGCGGCGGTCGGGCCGGAGCCGGTGGGCGGGCCGAACGTGGTGGGCTCGGTCCATTCGGAGGGCGTCGCGGCTGGTGAGGGCGGTGATGAACCGCCCGGCTGTGCCGACCCCGGTCGGGGTGGCGGGGCAGCTTCCTCGGTCATGCTTCGATCCTGCTGCCAGGTGAACCCGAGCGGCCTCAGGACCCGACCCTGACCCCACCCTGATATCCGGCGGCAGGAATGTCGGGGGCGTCCCCGTGGTCGTGGAGGCCGCAGCGTGTGACGATCGAATCACCGACCTCGACCAGCCCGCCACCGTGACCAGGGAGCCTCCGATCAGCACCGTGACTGCGCCCCCGCGCCTCTACCGCGCCCCCGAGCACCGGATGGCCGCCGGCGTCGCCGCCGGTATCGCCGACCATCTCGGCATTTCGGTGCTGCGGGTGCGCGTCGCGTTCATGGTGCTGCTCGGGCTGAGCGGGCTCGGTCTGCTGCTCTACGCGGCCTTCTGGGCGGTGGTGCCGCTGCGGCCCGGTGACACCGCGGTGCCGCCCCGGCGCGACGTGGCCCAACTCCTGCCGTTCGTGGGGATCGGGCTCGGTGTCCTTCTGATCCAGGTGATGGTCTTCGACTCGGTCGGTGCGGCGGGCACCGCCGGCTGGCTGGTGGCCATCATCGCGGTCGGCGCCGGGGTCATCTGGCACCAGTCGGCGCCCGAACGGCGGCGGCAGTGGGGTGACACCATGCCGGTGCCCTGGCTCGGAGCGGTCGTCGAGGAGAGCGACCGGCGGGCCTTCGTGCTCCGGTTCATCGGCGGGGGAGTGCTGGTCGCGGTCGGCATCATCGGCGTCGCGGCCGTCTACTCGCCAGCGCAGAACTTCGACGCGGTCATCAACGGCGTGATCTTCGCGCTGGTCGGGCTGGCGGGGGTCGGCGTGGTCGCCGCGCCGGTGCTCTGGCGGACGTACAGCCAGCTCCGCTCGGAGCGTGAGGGGCGCATCCGCGAGCAGGAGCGGGCTGAGTTGGCCGCTATGGTGCACGACCAGGTGCTGCACACGTTGGCTCTGATCCAGCGCAACGCCAGCGACGTCAAGACGGTGCAGCGCCTGGCCCGAGGGCAGGAGCGTTCCCTGCGCAACTGGCTCTACAAGCCGACCGCCTCGCCGAGCGAGCGCTTCGCCGCCGCACTGGAGCAGGCCGCAGCCGAGGTCGAGGACACCTTCGCGATCACCGTGGAGGCGGTGGTGGTCGGGGACCGGGAGACCGACGAGAAGGTCGGCGCGCTGGTCGCGGCCGCGCGGGAGGCGTTGGTGAACGCGGCCCGGCACGGCGGGGTGCAGACCGTGTCGCTCTACGCCGAGGTGGAGCCCGATCAGGTCAGCGTCTTCGTCCGGGACCGGGGGAAGGGCTTCGATCCGGATACCGTGGAGGACCACCGGCACGGCGTACGCGGCTCGATCATCGGGCGGATGAAGCGGCACGGCGGACGGGCCGAAATCCGGTCCGGCCCGGGGGAGGGGACCGAGGTCCGGTTGATCCTGCCGATCTCCCGGGACTCGTCCGCAGCGGAGAGGAACAGATGACCATGGCCGAGCAGCCGACCGACCACCTTGACCCGGCGGAAGCCCGCCCTGAGCGGCTGCGGGTGTTCCTGGTGGACGACCACGCCATGTTCCGGGCCGGCGTACGCGCCGAGCTGGGCGCCCACGTCGAGGTGGTGGGCGAGGCGAGCACGGTGGCCGAGGCGGTGACCCGGATCGCCGCCGTCGGACCGGACGTGGTGCTGCTCGACGTGCACATGCCCGACGGCGGTGGACGTGCGGTGCTTGAGGCGATGCGACGCAGCCACCCGCAGGTCAAGTTCCTGGCGCTGAGCGTGTCCGACGCGGCGGAGGACGTCATCGGGCTGATCCGTGCCGGTGCCCGGGGGTACGTCACCAAGACCATCTCCCCGGACGAACTGGCCGCGGCGATCCGGCGCGTGGCGGACGGTGACGCGGTGTTCAGCCCACGGCTGGCCGGGTTCGTGTTGGATGCCTTCGCGGCCCGACCGGACGCCCCGGTGGCCGACCCCGAGCTGGACCAGCTCACCAACCGTGAGCGGGAGGTCCTGCGGCTGCTGGCCCGGGGATACGCGTACAAGGAGATCGCCAAGGAGCTGTTCATCTCCATCAAGACGGTGGAGACGCACGTGTCGAACGTGCTGCGGAAGCTTCAGATGTCCAACCGTTACGAGCTCTCCCGCTGGGCGGCGGATCGCCGCCTCGTGTGACGGTGGTTCCTCAACGGCGAGGATCAGAGGAACGACCGCGGCACCCTCGTCCACCCAGCCGGTGATCGTGCCCGTGCAGCCGTGTTGACCTCGTCCGGACGGGTGGAAATGCGGGTGGTGACGCACGCCGCACCGCGCGAGTTGAACCCGGGGACAGTGCCGAGGGCGTGAGCCGAGGCTGAGGCCCAATGGTCAGGTGACCCACGTATTTCCTGCTCAATGCTGCCCACACCGACCGGTTTATGATCATTTTTCAAGTATCGGCAACGTGGCAAGCAACTAACGGCTTGATAACGGCACCTTCACGGAAGCGGCCAGTGGGTGTCACAGTGGCAACACCTCACCATCGGTGTGTGGCACTCCGTACGGCTCATGGCCATGACCTCGTCGATCGCGGCGGTTCGTGGCTGTGTCGTCTGCGTCGTGTCGCGCCTTGTTGGAGGGGAGCCCGGCGGATCGGAACATCAGGGGTGTCCCCAACTTCCCTGTGGTCCCGGCGACCCGCGCCCCGGGTGGTCGGGCGGTGTCACCCCCAAACGTGCGTGAACTCCACGACGGAACCTGGTTAGAAAGAGGAGGCCCCTCGGAATGAGAGTCTCGAAGCGGGCGACGAGCGCGATCGCGCTCAGCGCAGCTGCCGCACTTGTCGCGAGCGGTTGCTCGAGCGGTGACGGTGACGGCGACGCTGCCACCAGCAAGGATGGCGCGATCGTTGTGCACGGTGTCCAGCCGGAGAACCCGCTGGTCCCGTCGAACACCACGGAGACCGGTGGCGGCAAGGTCATCGACTGGCTGTGGACCGGCCTGGTCGAGTACCCGAACGACGGGGGGGCCCCGCGCAACGCGCTGGCGGAGTCGATCAACACCACGGATTCCAAGGTCTTCACGATCAAGATCAAGAAGGGTACCAAGTTCCACGACGGTACCGAGGTGAAGGCGAAGAACTTCGTCGACGCCTGGAACTGGGCCGCCTACTCGCCGAACGGTGCGCAGAACGGCACCTTCTTCTCGGACATCGCCGGCTTCGACAAGACCTACACCGAGGACCCGGATGGCCCGGATGGCCCCAAGAAGGCCCCGGAGCCGCCGGCCAAGGAGATGTCCGGCCTGAAGGTCATCGACGAGCAGACCTTCGAGGTCACCCTGGGAGCGCCGACCGCGGTCTTCCCGACCAAGCTCGGCTACAGCGCCTTCATGCCGCTGCCGGACGCCTTCTTCACCATGAAGCCCGAAGAGTTCGGCAAGAAGCCGATCGGTAACGGCCCGGTGAAGTTCGTGTCGTGGGAGGACAACGTCCTCATCAAGCTGACGCGCTTCGACGACTACAACCTTCGCGACAAGATGAAGGTCAAGGACGTCGACGTCAAGCTCTACCAGGACGAGACGGCCGCCTACGCCGACCTGCTGGCGAACAACCTCGACTTCATGGAGGTTGTCCCCACCTCGGCGCTCGCCGGTGACAAGTGGAAGACCGACCTCGGTGACCGGGGCCTGTCGACCGTCACGCCGTCGACCGCGTTCATCGCGTTCCCGATGTACGACAAGCGCTTCGCGAACCCGAAGCTGCGTCGTGCCGTGTCGCTGTCGGTGAACCGGCAGGAGATCTCGGACAAGATCTTCTTCGGTACCCGCAAGCCGGCCGACAGCTGGGCGAACCCGCTGACCCCGGGCGCCAAGCCGGGCAACTGCACCGCCTGCAAGTTCGACCCGACCACGGCCAAGCAGCTGCTGACCGAGGCCGGTGGCTTCACGGGCGAGATGGTCTTCTACTACAACGCCGACTCCAGCCACAAGGACTGGATGGACGCCGTTGCGCAGCAGGTCAAGACCAACCTCGGCATCGAGGCTCGGGCTGAGGGCGTGCCGACCTTCGCGGTCTTCCGCCAGAACATCAACGCCCACAAGATGACCGGTCCGTACCGTGCCGCCTGGCAGCAGGACTACCCGGACGTCGAGAACTGGGTCAACCCGCTCTTCATCACCGGTGGCTCGTCGAACGACGGCCTCTACAGCAACAAGGACCTCGACGCCCTGGCCAAGCAGGCCAGCGGTGCGCCGAGCCTGGAAGCTTCGCACGAGGCCTTCGCCAAGGCCGTCGAGCTGGTTGACCAGGACGTCCCGAGCATCCCGGTCTACTTCTACGGTCAGCAGTCCGGCCACTCGGAGAAGATCAAGAAGCTCGAGCTGAACAACGTCGGCGAACTCGACATCACCTCGGTCGAGCTCTGATCCGAACGGTCTGACCCCGGGTCGGGCTCGCCACATCCGGTGAGCCCGACCCGGGGCCGTTCCGCGAGCGGGTGTTACAACACTCCACTCGCACGTTGTCACCACCGTGTCGGCCGTCCGACGCGCCCCCTGTCTGGAGGACCACCCCATGGGCCGTTATCTGTTGAGACGGCTGCTCCAACTCGTGCCGGTCTTCATCGGTACGACGTTCCTGATCTACTGGCTCGTCTGGTCTGTCCCAGGCGATCCGTTCGCCGGCAAGTGCGGTGAGCGTCGCTGTCCGGACCAGTACATCGCCTTCATGACTGAGAAGTACCACCTCGACCAGAACGTCTTCGTGCAGTACGCCAACTACATGAAGAACCTGCTCCAGGGTGACTTCGGTCAGACGTTCTCGCAGCGCGAGATCAGCGACATCATCGCGACGGCGTACCCGAACACGCTGAAGCTGGCCCTGGTCGCGCTCGCCATCGAGGCCGTGATCGGCCTCGGCGCCGGCGTGCTGACCGGTCTGCGGCGCAACGGCTTCCTGGACAACCTGGTGCTGGTCTCCACGCTCTTCCTGATCGCGCTGCCGGTCTTCGTGGTCGGCTTCGTGCTTCAGTGGCTGCTGGGCGTGCAGTGGGGCATCGTCAAGCCGACCGTCTCCTCCGAGATGCGGTGGTCCGAGCTGATCGTGCCGGGCTTCGTGCTCGGCAGTGCGTCAGTGGCGTACATCGCCCGGGTGGCACGGACGAGCATCGCGGAGAACCGCAGTGCCGACTACGTGCGCACCGCTATCGCCAAGGGTCTTCCGATGCGCCGGGTGGTAGGCGTGCACCTGCTGCGCAACTCGCTCATCCCGGTGGTCACCCTGCTCGGCACCGACCTCGGTGCCCTGATGGGCGGCGCGATCGTCACCGAGGGGATCTTCGGCATCAACGGGATCGGCCGCGCGGTGTACCGCGCGATCGTGACCAAGGAGAGCGCCACCGTGGTGGGCATCGTGGTCGTCCTAGTGCTGGTCTATCTCGTGATGAACCTGCTGGTTGACCTGCTCTACGCCGCCCTGGACCCGAGGATCCGTTATGAGTGACCCGAGTACCGCATCTATCGTCAGCACCCCTGGCGCGCACCCAACCGACTCTGCCGCCCCTGCCACCGTGGGCCAGCCGCAGAGCAACGAAAAGCCTCGTGGCCTGCTCGGCGACGCCTGGCGGGACCTTCGGCGCAAGCCGTTGTTCTGGATCTCCGCCACGTTGATCGTCATCTTCCTGCTGATGGCGGCCTTCCCGGCGCTGTTCGCCCCGGGTGACGCGGTCAACGGATCCCTGTCCCGCAGCCTCGACAAGCCGTCCGCTGATGGCTGGTTCGGCTATGACGTGCAGGGCCGCGACGTCTACGCCCGGGTCATCTACGGTGCGCGGGCGTCCGTCATCGTCGCCGTGCTCTCCGTGATCGGCACCCTGCTCGTCGGCGGCGCCATGGGCATCATCTCCGGCTACCGCGGTGGCTGGGTGGACGGGCTGCTGAGCCGGATCGCCGACGTCTTCTTCGGGCTGCCCTTCGTGCTCGGCGCGATCGTCATCCTGACCACGTTCAACGGCTCGGGCGCCGGCAACAGCAAGGCCGAGATCATGGGCCTGGTGATCGTCTCGCTGGTCGTGCTGAGCTGGCCGGTCGTGATGCGCCTGATGCGTTCCTCGGTGCTTGCCACCAAGGAGGCCGACTACATCGTCGCTGCCCGTGCCCTGGGTGCCGGCACCGGTCGGATCATCCTCAAGCACCTGCTGCCGAACTGCCTGGCCCCGCTGCTGGTCTACGGCACGATCATGGTCGGCTCGTTCATCGGCGCCGAGGCCACCCTGTCGTTCCTGGGCGTTGGTCTGAAGTCGCCAGTGGTGTCCTGGGGCATCATGATCAGCGACGGTAAGGATTTCATCCGGGTCGCGCCAGGGCTGGTCTTCTTCCCCGCCGCGTTCCTCGTCACCGCAGTGCTGAGCTTCGTGATGCTCGGTGAGGCGGTCCGCGAGGCCCTCGATCCGAAACTCCGCTAGGGGAGATCCAGTTGTCCGACATTCTCGTGTCCGAGCAGTCCACGCCGGGACCCGGCGGGTCCGGACGTCCCTCCGGTCGGCTGCTCGAGGTCGACGACCTGCGGGTGGAGTTCCGTACCCGGGACGGCGTCGCAAAGGTCATCAACGGGGTCACGTACCACGTCGACGCGGGGGAGACCCTCGCCGTGTTGGGCGAGTCCGGCTCCGGTAAGAGCGTCACGGCCCAGACCGTCATGGGCATCCTCGACACGCCGCCCGGCTTCGTCACCGGTGGGCAGGTCCGCTTCCACGGCAAGGACATGCTCCGCATGTCCGACGAGGAGCGCCGCCGCATCCGCGGTGAGGGCATCGCGATGATCTTCCAGGACGCGCTCTCCGCGCTGAACCCCGTCTTCACCGTCGGGTTCCAGATCGCCGAGCAGTTCCGGGTCCGGCGGGGCATGGGTCGCGCGGAGGCCAAGAAGCGCGCGATCGACATGCTCGACCAGGTCAAGATCCCGAACGCCAAGGACCGGTTCAACAACTACCCACACCAGTTCTCCGGTGGTATGCGGCAGCGCGCGATGATCGCGATGTCGCTGGCGCTCGACCCGGAGGTGCTGATCGCTGACGAGCCGACCACCGCGCTCGACGTGACCGTGCAGGCCCAGATCATGGACCTGCTCGCCGAGCTCCAGCGTGAGCGGCAGATGGGCATGATCCTGATCACCCACGACCTCGGCGTGGTCGCCGACGTCGCGGACCGGATCGCGGTCATGTACGCGGGCCGGATCGTCGAGGAAGCCGATGTGTACGACCTGTACGCCAAGCCGGCGCACCCGTACACGATCGGCCTGATCGAATCGATCCCGCGCCTGGACGAGAAGGGGCAGCAGCTCCGGACGATCAAGGGCCTCCCGCCGAACCTCATGAACATCCCGCCGGGCTGCCCGTTCAACCCGCGCTGCCCCATGGCTCAGCCGGTGTGCCGGGAGAAGCTCCCGCCGCTGCTGCAGGTGGGCAACGCCCGGGCCAGCGCCTGCCACTTCGCCGAGGAGCTGGTGAACCGTGTCTGAGAACATCCTCGAGGTCCGTGACCTGGTCAAGCACTACCCCGTAACCCAGGGTGTGGTGTTCAAGAAGACCGTCGGTCAGGTCAAGGCGGTCGACGGAGTCTCGTTCGGCCTGCGTGCCGGTGAGACCCTCGGCGTGGTCGGCGAGTCCGGCTGCGGCAAGTCGACCCTCGCCCGGGTTCTCATGAACCTGGAGAAGCCGACCGCCGGCAGCGTGATCTACAAGGGCCAGGACACCTCCAAGCTGTCCGGTGGGGCGCTGCGGCGCCTCCGCCGGCAGATCCAGCTGGTCATGCAGGACCCGTACACCTCGCTGAACCCGCGGATGACCGTCGGCGACCTGCTTGGTGAGCCGTTCGAGATCCACCCGGAGGTGGCGCCCAAGGGCAGCCGTCGGGCCAAGGTCAGGGAACTGCTCGACCTGGTCGGGCTCAATCCGGAGCACATCAACCGGTACCCGCACCAGTTCTCCGGCGGTCAGCGTCAGCGCATCGGCATCGCCCGTGCGCTCGCGCTGCGGCCCGAGATCATCGTCTGCGACGAGCCGGTGTCGGCGCTGGACGTCTCCATCCAGGCCCAGGTGATGAACCTCCTGGAGCAGCTGCAGGGCGAGTTCGGGCTCTCGTACGTCTTCATCGCCCACGACCTGTCGGTGGTCCGCCACCTCTCGGACCGGGTCGCGGTGATGTACCTCGGCAAGGTCGTCGAGATCGGCACCGAGGACGAGATCTACGAGCGGCCGACCCACCCGTACACCCAGGCTCTGCTCTCCGCGGTGCCCGTTCCGGACCCGACGCAGCGGAACAACAAGACGATCATCCGGCTCACGGGTGACGTGCCGTCGCCGATCAGCCCGCCCTCGGGCTGCCGGTTCCGGACCCGCTGCTGGAAGGCCCAGGATGTCTGCGCGGAGCAGGTCCCGCTGCTGGAGATCCGACGCGACTCGGACCACCCGAGCGCCTGCCACTTCGCGGAGCGGCGCGAGATCGTCGCCACGCACGAGGCGTGAGTCACCGAAGCCGCCTGCCGACGTCGCCACGACGACGGCAGGCGGTTTTGGCTGTCCCGGGACCCGGATCGGGCCGCTCCCGCGCCGAATGGCCGGCCGGCAGGTCCGGGCCTGCCCCGGTAGTCAGCGGCCCGCCGGGTGCGGCTCACAGCGGCCCGCCGGTGTGGGTTACAGCGGGCCGCGGCCTGCGCGGAGCAGCAGCAGTGCCAACTGGGTGCCGTCGGCGCCGAGCACGACTCGGAAGCGCTCCAGGATGTCCCGTTCCCGGGAGAGGACCAGGCGCGTACCGCCGGAGGCCAAACGGGTCGCCCCTACCTCCTGGGACAGTGCGGCCCGCTCCTGCCAGAGCGCGATCAGCGCCTGGTCGATCTCGTCGATTCGTTCCCTGATCTGCACGATCCGAGCGGCGGCGGTTGGCTCCTCGGTGCCGGTCCGCGCCTCGGCCGGCCCAGTGTTCTCGACCGCCGGCAACAGTGGCACCGCCGGCTCGCTCGCGTTCGCCGAAGGCTGCTCAGCCTTCGGTCGGATCGGGCCGCCGCTCTGCTCCACCACGTCTGTCATCATCGGGTACCCCTCGCGCTGTGGTGCCCGGTGCCCGGAACCCGGGACGGAAAAAGCCCCGGACTCCAGGAGCCCGGGGCTTTCGTAGGTCTGAATCGATCAGGCGCGACCTACGGCAGCCGGACTCCCGGTGCCGTAGTAAAAGTAGTAGCGCGCAGCGATCACGCCGTCGAGTATGCCCACGTCGGCGCCGAGTGCGCAAGGATTCAGCGTCGCGAAGGGGACCTTTCTTACGCCTGGGCGCGGAGGTGGCGGTAGCGCGCGGTCGGGAAGTGTCTGGCCGGCGGCATAGACTTGTCGGGCGATGCATCCTCTCTTCGACATCCCCGCGTCCCCGCCTGCGCCGGAGTCCGCGCCGGCTCGCCCGGACCGGCCCCGGCCGGCCGCCGTCCACCTCGATCCGCAGCAGCTGCTCGCCGGGCTGAACGGGCCGCAGCGCGACGCGGTCACCCATGCCGGCTCGCCGCTGTTGATCGTGGCGGGTGCCGGTTCCGGCAAGACCCGGGTGCTCACCCACCGGATCGCCTACCTGCTCGCCGCGCGGGACGTCCATCCCGGGGAGATCATCGCGATCACGTTCACCAACAAGGCGGCCGGCGAGATGAAGGAGCGGGTGGCCGCGCTGGTCGGCCCGCGCGCCCGGCTGATGTGGGTGTCGACGTTCCACTCGGCGTGTGTCCGGATCCTCCGCGCCGAGCACGAGCACGCGGGCCTCAAGTCCACGTTCTCGATCTACGACGCGGACGACTCCCGCCGGCTGATGCAGTTGGTCGCCCGCGAGCTCGATCTCGACCCGAAGCGCTACCCGGCACGCGGGCTGGCCGCCCAGGTCTCCAATCTCAAGAACGAGCTGGTCGACCCGGAGCAGTTCGCCGCGCGGGCCACCGGGCCGAACGAACGGGCGTTGGCCGAGGCGTACACGCTCTACCAGCGCCGGCTGCGCGAGGCGCACGCACTGGACTTCGACGACCTGATCATGACCACGGTGCACCTGCTCCAGTCCCACCCGCACGTCGCGGAGAGCTACCGTCGGCGGTTCCGGCACGTCATGGTCGACGAGTATCAGGACACCAACCACGCGCAGTACACGCTGATCAAGGAGCTGGTCTCCGGCACCGAGGGGCTGGAGCCGGCCGAGCTGTGCGTGGTCGGCGACGCCGACCAGTCGATCTACGCGTTCCGGGGCGCGACGATCCGCAACATCCTGGAGTTCGAACGGGACTTCACCAGCGCGCGGACGATCCTGCTGGAGCAGAACTACCGCTCCACCCAGACCATCCTCAACGCGGCCAACGCGGTGATCGACCGGAACACCTCCCGCAAGCCGAAGCGGCTGTGGAGCGAGGCCGGCGCCGGCGAGCGGATCGTCGGCTACGTGGCCGACACCGAGCACGCCGAGGCGGACTGGGCGGCCCGGGAGATCGACCGGCTGGTCGACGCCGACGAGACCCGCCCCGGGGACGTCGCGGTCTTCTACCGCACCAACGCCCAGTCCCGGGTCTTCGAAGAGGTGTTCATCCGCGTCGGCCTGCCCTACAAGGTGGTCGGCGGGGTGCGCTTCTACGAGCGCAAGGAGGTCCGCGACGCACTGGCGTACCTGCGTTCGGTGGTCAACGACGACGACACGGTAAGCCTGCGGCGGGTGCTCAACACCCCTCGCCGGGGGATCGGCGACCGCGCCGAGGCGTGTGTCGAGGCGCTCTCCAGCCGCGACCGGATCTCGTTCGGCGCGGCACTGCGCCGGGCCCGTGAGGCGCCGGGCATCTCCAGCCGGGCGGCCAACGGCATCGCCGACTTCGTGGCGCTGCTCGGCGACGCCCGGGAGCTGGCCGAGACCGGCACCCCGGAGGAGGTGTTGGAGGTGCTGCTGACCCGCTCCGGCTACCTCACCGAGCTGGAGGAGAGCCTGGACCCGCAGGACGCCGGCCGGGTGGACAACCTCCAGGAGTTGGTCAGCGTCGCCCGGGAGTACACCGAGCGGATCGAGGCGCTGGGCGAGGAGGGGGAGCGGGCCACCCTGGCCGGTTTCCTGGAGCAGGTGGCGCTTGTCGCCGACGCCGACCAGATCCCCTCCGACGACCCCGACCACCAGGGCGTGGTCACGCTGATGACGTTGCACACCGCCAAGGGCCTGGAGTTCCCGGTGGTCTTCCTGACCGGGCTGGAGGACGGCGTCTTCCCGCACCTGCGCTCGCTGGGCGACACCCGCGAGCTGGAGGAGGAGCGCCGGCTGGCGTACGTCGGCATCACCCGTGCCCGACAGCGGCTCTACCTCTCCCGGGCGGTGACCCGCTCGGCCTGGGGCCAGCCGTCCTACAACCCGCCGTCGCGGTTCCTGGAGGAGTTGCCGACGGAGTTGGTGCACTGGGAGCGCACCGAAGGGTCGTACACCTCGTGGGCCGGCGGGGGCGGCGGCGTCGGCGGTCGTGCCGACCGCACGCCCGGCGGTCGGGGCACCTTCACCGGGGGCACGCCGAAGGCCGCGCAGCTGGCCCAGCGGCTCGGCGTGGACGCCAGCCGGCTGACCACGGCCAGCGAGCTGCCGCAGGGGCCGAAGGTGTCCGCTGGCGACCGGGTCAATCACCAGCGGTACGGGTTGGGGCGGGTGCTCGCCGTCGAGGGGCACGGGCCGGGCGCCCGTGCGCAGATCGACTTCGGCGACCAGACCATGTGGCTGGTGCTGCGACACGCCCCGGTCGACAAGCTCTGACCCAAGGCGGCACCCGGCTGCCCACCGCCACACGCCGCCCGCCCGACCAAGATCGCGCTACTTCGTTGAAAGAGTGGCCTCTGCGCTGCCGGAGGCCACTCTTTCCATGATGTTGTGCGGAACAAGCGATCTTCAGACGTGCGGGGTGCGCTGGATCAGCAGCCCAGGTCCACGCCGCGTGCCCGCATGAACGGGGCCGGGTCGACCTGGTTCCACATGCCCTGGTGCACCTCGAAGTGCAGGTGCGGACCGGTGGCGTCGCCCGTGGCGCCCTCGTAGCCGATGACCTGGCCGACCTTGACCTTCTGGCCGACCGTGACCGCGATGCGGCTCTGGTGGGCGTAGTGGGTCAGGTAGCCGTTCCCGTGGTCGATGAAGACGGAATTGCCGTACCCGTCGGAGGCGTCACCGGCCTGGGTCACGGTGCCGGCGGCCGCGGCGCGGATCGGCGTACCGGAGGGCAGCGCCAGGTCGATACCGGCGTGCAGGGTGCCCCAGCGCTGCCCGTAGCAGGAGGTGACCGCTGCACCGGGCATCGGATCGACCCAGGCGGGTGTGGGCTTGGTGGTCGTCTTCGGCTTCGGCGTGGCCTTCGCGGTGGCCGCCTTCGTCGGTGTCGGGCTGGCGCTGGTCGCCGAGGGGCTCGGTGTCGGACTGGCCGAGGGGACGACCGGCGCGCTCGACTCGCGGGCGGAGCGGTCCGCCCGGCTGGCGGCGTCGGCCCGGGACTGCGCGTCGAGGGAGACGGCTGCGGGTGCCGGGCGCTCTGTTCTCGTGGTGGCGACGGCGACACCGCCGAGGCCGAGGGCGACCAGAGCGGCGGCGCTGAGCACGATGAGCCGGTTCCGCCGGCCGGCGCGCTGCGGCTGCTCGGTCGGGGCGGTGTCGGGGGTGTTCTCGTTCTGGACGGGGCTGTCTTCCTGCACGGCGGACCTTCACAGTCGAGGGGGCACTGACCTCGAAATACTGGTGTCGGGCCGAGCGAGGGCTGGTACGGGGACTGCGTGGCCGCGCGGTTGGCGGTGGGTTGCGTGCCCGGATATGGCCGGCTCTGTTGCGGTACATCCGGAAACGCGATCATGTTGCCAGGTGTCGCCGGTCACAATCCCGGCTGTGACCCGGCAGACATCCGCCGGAACCGTGCAACGAAAAACCGCCCGGATCGACAGATCCGGGCGGTCAACGGTCGGTACGCAGCGTCAGGACGCGGCTACCTCGCTGTAGAGTGCCTCGAATTGCAGCTTGATGTCCACTCCGCGGTCTTGGAGGAACGGCACCGGGTCGATCGGCTTGCCCTTGACATGGATCTCCAAGTGCAGGTGGGTGCCGTAGGCGTGGCCGGTCTGGCCCACCAGGCCGAGCTGGTCGCCCGCCTTGATCTGCTGGCCTTCCTTGACGCTCACCGCGGAGGAGTGGCCGTAGATGGCCTCGCTGCCGTCGGCGTGCTGAACGATCACGGCGTTGCCGTACCCGCCGAACCAGCCGGCCTTGGTGACCAGCCCATCGTGGACCGCCACATAGGGCGTGCCCTCGCCGGCGACCAGGTCCACGCCGGTGTGCATCTTGCCCCAGCGCATCCCGTACGGGGAGTTGAAGTCGTAGCCCTGCAGTGGCAGCAGCCAGACCTCGGGCTCGGCGCTGTCCTTGCTGCGGCTGTCCCGGGAGGCGCGGTCGGCGTTGTCCGCACGGGCCGCGGCGTCCTGGCTGGTGACCGACGCCTGCTTGAGCTCGTCGAGCACCGTCGGGCTGACGTCCTTGGCGTCCGGCAGGGCGCTCGCGCCTAGTGCGACGATGCCGGCCCCGACGAACGCGGTGGTGACGACAGCGGCGTAACGGCTACGCGGCGGTGTGGGAACGCGGCGGCGACCGCGATATCGATCGGGCTCAGACGACAGGCGCTGGCGCACGCACACCCTCCGTTGTCGGGGTTCCGAAGCGGCCGGTGGACGTTCGTGAAGCTCCGGTGAACGTCCGCTGACCGCGTCGTCACCCGTCCATGGACCTGATGACAACCGTGGCCACGTTAGCCAACCGACAGGCGACTCACAAGCTAGAGCGCCAAATTGGCGTGTCGATCTGTCCGTTTGCGTCCATGATTGTCACGCATCGCGACGCCAAACGGTGCCCTCGTTGCTGCCCGTTCGTCGCCGAGCGTTACCGATCCGGCGGAGTCGTCCGGCTTGACTGCGGGCAGTTCCCCGGCGCGGTGCCGGACGCCTCCGGCGGACCTCCCCCGGCACCCGCTGGTCGCACGGGCGGAACCCGGCGGTCGCACGGGCGGAGGCCGGTTGCGGAGCCGGGTTTCCGGCCCGGATTTCCCGGGCTGGGTCCGTCGGGTTACCGTTCGTTCAGGTGAAGGCCGTGAAGCCGGTGAAAGGGTGCGCTGATGAGCTCTCGTATTCGGGTCGTCGTCGCGAAGCCCGGTCTGGACGGCCACGACCGGGGCGCGAAGGTCGTCGCGCGTGCCCTGCGGGACGCCGGGATGGAGGTCGTCTACACCGGCCTGCACCAGACCCCCGAGCAGATCGTGGAGACCGCCATCCAGGAGGACGCCGACGCGGTCGGCCTGTCCGTCCTCTCCGGCGCGCACATGACGCTCTTCCGGCGCGTGCTGGAACTGCTCAGTGAGCGGGACGCCCGCGACATCGTCGTGTTCGGCGGCGGCATCATTCCGAACGGCGACATTCCCGAGCTGCAGAAGCTGGGCGTCGCAAAGATCTTCACGCCGGGCGCCACCACTCAGGCGATTGTCGAGTGGGTCCGACAGAACGTCGCGCAGCCGGTTTCCTGAGGCGCACGCGAAGGTTCGCCAGGCGGGCCGTGACGGGTTCGCCAGGCAGGCCGTGACGGGTTCGCCAGGCGGGCCGTGACGGGTCGGCGACCGGGTCCGGGCACGGGGGAGGGGCCGGACGCACCCCTCACACGTCCGGCCCCTCTATGCACGATGCCCCGCCGCCACCCCTCGACCGACAGGGCATCGGCCGTCTCCCGTCATCGCGCTTTTCAGCGCTCCGACATCTGACTCAACGACGCCCTCACGGCCGGGTTACGCACCCCGGGCAACATCGCCCGGACGGTGGATACCGCCCGCGTCACGGCCGGAAACTGGCCGTGCCCGATGTCCGGTGTGCATTACCGCACACCGTGCACCCGCTCGGTTGCCGGTGGTGCCGACCTCGCTAGGCTGCGGCCAATGGCCTGTTTCAACTGATGACAGGCGTCAAACTGTTTTTTGAACGCTGGTGGCGGCGCGACGGCGCGCCGCGGAGACGGGACGGGACGCGCAATCGTGGACCTGTACGAGTACCAGGGGCGGGACCTGTTCGAGCGGCACGGCTTGCCCGTGCTGGCCGGCGGCGTCGCCACTACCCCGGAAGAGGCCCGCGCGATCGCCGAACGCCTCGGCGGTCGAGTGGTCGTCAAGGCGCAGGTAAAGGTCGGCGGCCGAGGTAAGGCCGGCGGCGTCAAGCTGGCCGAGGGCCCGGATGAGGCGGTGGCCAGGGCCACGGACATCCTCGGCATGGACATCAAGGGTCACACCGTCCACAAGGTCATGATCACGGTGACCGCTGACGTGGTCGACGAGTACTACTTCTCGTACCTGCTCGACCGCGCGAACCGCACCTTCCTCTGCATCGCCAGCGTCGCCGGCGGCATGGACATCGAGCAGGTCGCCGCCGAGACCCCCGACAAGGTCGTGAAGGCCCCGATCGACGCCGTGAAGGGCGTGGACGAGGCCAAGGCTCGCGAGATCGTGACCGCCGCCGGCTTCCCGGCCGAGGTCGCCGACCAGGTGGTCGAGGTGGCCGTCGGTCTGTGGCAGGCGTTCGTCGCCGAGGACGCCACGCTGGTCGAGGTGAACCCGCTGGCCAAGAACGGCGACGGGCGAATGCTGCTGCTCGACGCCAAGATCAGCCTGGACGAGAGCGCGGCGTTCCGGCACCCGGACCACGAGGCGCTGGTCGACCAGGCCGCGGTGGACCCGCTGGAGCAGGCCGCGAAGGCCAAGGACCTCAACTACGTCAAGCTCGACGGCGAGGTCGGCATCATCGGCAACGGTGCGGGTCTGGTCATGTCGACCCTCGACGTGGTCGCGTACGCCGGTGAGCGGCACGGCAACGTCAAGCCGGCCAACTTCCTCGACATCGGCGGTGGCGCGAGTGCCGCGGTGATGGCGAACGGGCTGGAGATCGTGCTCTCCGACCCGGCCGTGAAGAGCGTCTTCGTCAACGTCTTCGGCGGCATCACCGCCTGCGACGAGGTCGCCAACGGCATCATCCAGGCGCTGGCCCTGCTGGAGCAGCGCGGCGAGCAGGTCACCAAGCCGCTCGTCGTCCGTCTCGACGGCAACAACGCCGAGGCTGGCCGGGCGATCCTGGACAGCGCGAACAACCCGCTCGTGCAGCGGGTGGACACCATGGACGGTGCGGCCGAGCGGGCCGCCGAGCTGGCAGCTGCGGGGGTCTGATCATGGCTATCTGGCTGACCAAGGACTCGAAGGTCATCGTCCAGGGGATGACCGGTTCCGAGGGTTCCAAGCACACCCGGCGGATGCTCGCCGCCGGCACCAACGTGGTGGGCGGCGTCAACCCGCGCAAGGCGGGCCAGAAGGTCGACTTCGACGGCACCGAGCTGCCGGTCTTCGCGTCCGTCGCGGACGCGATGGCCGAGACCGGGGCCGACGTCAGCGTCATCTTCGTGCCGCCGCAGTTCACCAAGGCCGCCGTGGTCGAGGCGATCGACGCCGCGATCCCGCTGGCCGTGGTGATCACCGAGGGCGTCCCGGTGCACGACACCGCGGCGTTCTGGGCGTACAACGTGGCGCAGGGCGAGCGGACCCGGATCATCGGGCCGAACTGCCCGGGCATCGCCTCGCCCGGCGCGTCCAACGCCGGCATCATTCCGGCCGACATCACCGGCTCCGGCCGGATCGGCCTGGTCAGCAAGAGCGGCACGCTGACCTACCAGATGATGTACGAGTTGCGCGACATCGGCTTCTCCACCTGCGTCGGCATCGGTGGCGACCCGATCATCGGGACCACCCACATCGACGCCCTGGCGGCGTTCGAGGCCGACCCGGAGACCGACGCCATCGTCATGATCGGTGAGATCGGCGGCGACGCCGAGGAGCGGGCCGCCGAGTTCATCAAGGCCAACGTCACCAAGCCGGTGGTCGGCTACATCGCCGGCTTCACCGCGCCTCCCGGCAAGACCATGGGTCACGCCGGGGCGATCATCTCCGGCTCGGCCGGCACCGCCGAGGCGAAGCAGGCGGCGCTGGAGGCGGTCGGAGTCAAGGTCGGCAAGACGCCGACCGAGACCGCGAAGCTGATGCGGGAGATCATGTCCGGCAGCTGAGCCGGTCCGGCAGCACCGAAGGGGGTCGACCGCAGCCGGTCGGCCCCCTTCGGCGTACGTGCGTTACCAGCGGGCTCGTTGGTCGACCAGCCCGCTCAGTCGTTGTTCCAGAACGGGTAGTTGCCGGTCGCGCGCAGGATCGCTCCACCGATGATGTTGATCACGCCGAACACGATGGCGAGATACCCGAGCAGCGGTGACTGCCCGTACCGCCGGGCGTCGCGGATGGACAGGTAACCGAAGATGATGCCGAGAATGCCGCAGCAGATCAGCCCCAGCACGATGCCCAGCACGCCCCACAGCGTGGTCCGGTCCCGTCCCCGGGCCGGTGGTGGCGGTGGTGGCGGGTATGGCGTCGTCACAGCTTCCTCCGGGCGGTCGTGAGCGGCGTGCTGGCCCGGACCGCGACCGGCGGACCCGACCCGGGCGGCGGTGACGCGCGCCCCCTCTGGCCCGAGGCTAGACCGGACCGCGTGGCCTGGACCCCGGTTCGGTCAACTCGCCGCACTTCGGGCGGGTTAACGGACTGCCACCGCCCGCGCGACGTGCCAGAGTAGAGCGGATGCCCCCCGTCACCCCTGACCGTCCCAGCCGTCCCGGCGGTGTGAACGCCGACGACCGGCCGGTCGACCGTGCCGTGCCGACCCGACGGGTGCCCGCGCCTCGCGCGGGCGGATCGCCACGCGGGCGTGCACCGTTGCCCGTCGCCGCCGGGGTGGCCGCAGGCTGGGCCGCCCTCACCTCCTACCTGCCGGTCGCCATCGTGCTCGGCCTGGTTCAGCTCGGCGCGGACTCCACCACCCTGACCAGCACCCTGCGCACCGCGCTGGCCGGCTGGCTGCTCGGGCACGGCGTGCCGTTGCACACCGAGTCCGGCCCGCTCGGGCTCGCCCCACTGGCGTTGACCGTGCTCGCGCTCTGGCGGCTGACCCGAGCCGGGGTGCACGTCAGCCGCGCGATCGGTGCCCGCGACACCCGCTCACCGCGCCGAGCGCTGCTCGCCGCGGGCGCGGTCGGCATCGCGTACGCGCTGCTCGGCGCGCTCGCGGCAGTGCTGGTCGGCAGCGGTGGGCCGGAGGTGTCCCCGATCCGGGTGGGAGCCACGTTCGCGGTGGTCGGCACGCTCGCCGCCCTGGTCGGCGCCACCCGGATCACTGCCGTGACCCGGCTGCTCGTCGCCCGGATGCCGGATCCGGTGCGGCACGGCATTCGCACCGGTCTGGTGGCCGGGCTGCTGCTGCTCGGCGCGGGCGCCGGTGCGGCCGGCCTGGCGGTGGCCACCGGCGGCGGTGACGCGGCGGACATGATCGGGGCGTACCGGACCGGGGTTGCCGGGCAGGCTGGGATCACCGTGGTCAGCATGGCGTACGCGCCGAACGCGGCGATCTGGTCGGCCAGCTACCTGCTCGGGCCGGGCTTCGCGGTCGGCACCGACACCGCGGTTCGCACTAGCGAGGTGTCGGTCGGCGCACTGCCGGCCGTACCGTTGCTCGCCGGCCTGCCGCGTGGCCCGGTGGACGGCTTCGGCGCCCTACTGCTCGCGGTGCCGGTGCTGGCCGGGATGGTCGCCGGCTGGCTGCTTGCCCGCCGGGTGGCCCGGCTCGCCGGGCCGGAGCGGGCCCCGCGGCGCTGGGCCGCTCTGCTGGTGCCAGCGGCGCTGGCCGGGCCGGTGGCCGGCGTGCTGCTCGGCGTGGCCGCCACGCTCTCCGGCGGGCCGCTCGGTGCCGGTCGGCTCGCGCACGTTGGGCCGGTGGGCTGGCAGGTCGGGGCGGTGGCGGCCGGTGTCATCGCGGTCGGCGCACTGCTCGGTGCCGCCGCCACCCGGGCGCTCACCCGCGCCCCCGCACAGTAGGAGCCGGGCGCAGCAGACGAGCGCGGGGCGCCCCGGACGAATCCGGAGCGCCCCGTCGATGCTCAGCCTGTCAGGGCTGGGTCGGCAGGTTGACCTGCGCCACGACGCTCAGGATGAGCAACAGGATGCCCAGCACGACGCCGACCGCGCCGCAGATCAGACCGGCCTTGGCCTGCCCAGCGTTGCTGGCCTGGCCCTGGGCGACCTTCTGCCGGGCGAGGTAACCGGTCACGACACCCGCGATGCCGACCGGGATGCCGATGTAGAGGCAGCAGACCAGCGGGATCGACGCGATACCGAGGATCATCGACACCAGGCCGAGGGTGTTGTTCTGCCCCTGCCCCTGCGCCTGCGGGTAACCGGCGTTCGGGTACTGCGGGCCGCCACCGTACTGGGGCTGCTGCTGGCCGTACGGGTCCTGGTACGGCTGCTGCTGGCCATACGGCTGGCCGGAGGTCGGCTGCTGGCCGTAGGGCTGGCCGGAGGTCGGCTGCTGGCCGTACGGGGCGGCGGGCGGCTGCTGGCCGTACGGGGCGGCCGGCGGCTGGGGGGCGTTCGGGTCCTGGTTGGGCTGCTGGCCGTACGGGTCCTGGCCGGGGTTACCGGGTTGCATTCGAGAGCTCCTTGAACTGGTTCCGTCAGCTACTGCTGTTGTTTCCACTCATGATCGCGGTCAGTCCTCCTGATGCACAGCACAGCAACAGGACGACTTACCACCCGAGCCGACGACAAGGACCCATTTCGACCACTTCTGTGACTCCGGAGCGGCCGTCTGAGCCCCGGCGCGGTCGCCTGTTGAAGCAGCGGGTTGAGCTTCGACGCGGCGTTCGGCCCGAGCGACCGGCAGCGTACCGGGTCGATGCGCATCGGCACTGTCAAAGATCGGCGCGCCGCCCAGCCGAAGGGCATCCTGACCTGCCCGATAGGGTGGCCCGGTGACCGAGCCCGCGTCTGTCGCCCGCATCGTCGTCCTCGTCTCCGGCTCCGGAAGCAACCTTCAGTCGCTGCTGGGCGCCGCCGCCGATCCCGCGTACGGCGCACAGGTCGTCGCGGTCGGCGCGGACCGCGACGGCATCGCGGGCCTGGACCGGGCCGAAGCGGCCGGGGTGCCGACCTTCGTCGAGCGGGTCCGCGACCACGACACCCGGGAGGACTGGGACCGTGCGCTCACCGCACACGTCGCGAAGCACCAACCAGACCTGGTCATCTCCGCCGGCTTCCTCAAGTTGGTCGGCCCGCATTTCCTCGCCGCCTTCGGCGACCGCTATTTGAACACCCACAACACCCTGCTGCCGGCGTTCCCCGGCATCCATGGCCCGCGTGACGCCCTCGCCTACGGCGTGAAGCTCACCGGTGCCACCCTCTTCTTCGTCGACGCCGGCATGGACACCGGGCCGATCGTCGCGCAGGTTGCGGTGCCGGTGCTCGACGACGACGACGTGGACGCGCTCACCGAGCGCATCAAGGAAGCCGAACGGCGCCAGCTCGTCGAGCAGGTGGGTCGTCTGGTCCGCGAAGGTTGGACCATCACCGGAAGGAAGGTCACGGTTCCGTGAGTCCCACTCAGGACGGGCGCCGCCCGATCAGGCGGGCGCTGGTCAGCGTCTACGACAAGAGCGGGCTGGTCGAGCTGGCTCACGCCCTGCACGCGGCCGGTGTGGAGATCGTGTCCACCGGCAGCACGGCGGGCACCATCGCCGCCGCCGGGGTGCCGGTGACGCCGGTGGAGACGGTGACCGGGTTCCCCGAGGTGCTCGACGGTCGGGTGAAGACCCTGCACCCGAAGGTGCACGCGGGTCTCCTCGCCGACCTGCGCAAGGACACGCACGTCACGCAGCTCGACGAGCTGGGGGTGGCGGCGTTCGACCTGCTGGTCTCCAACCTCTACCCCTTCCAGGCGACCGTCGCCTCCGGCGCGGGCGTCGAGGAGTGCGTGGAGCAGATCGACATCGGTGGCCCGGCCATGGTGCGGGCCGCCGCCAAGAACCACGCCTCGGTCGCCGTGCTCACCGACCCGACCGGTTACCCGGCACTGATCGGCGCGCTCGGCGAGGGTGGCTTCACCCTGGCCCAGCGACGCGCGCTGGCCGCCCGGGCGTTCGCCGACATCGCCGAGTACGACGTGGCCGTGGCCCAGTGGTGCGCCCAGGAACTGGCCCCGGCCGACGACTCGTGGCCGGCGTTCGCCGGGTCCGCGCTGCGCAAGTCGACCGTGCTGCGCTACGGGGAGAACCCGCACCAGCCGGCCGCGCTCTACACCGACCCGGACGCCCCGGCGGGGCTGGCCCAGGCCGAGCAGCTGCACGGCAAGGAGATGTCCTACAACAACTACGTCGACGCGGACGCCGCCTGGCGGGCAGCGAACGACTTCGCCGACCAGCCGGCGGTGGCGATCATCAAGCACGCCAACCCGTGTGGCATCGCGGTGGGCGCGGACGTGGCCGAGGCGCACCGCCGGGCACACGCCTGCGACCCGGTGTCGGCGTTCGGCGGCGTCATCGCGGTCAACCGGCCGGTCTCGGTCGAGCTGGCCCGGCAGGTCGCCGACATCTTCACCGAGGTGGTGGTCGCCCCCGGCTTCGACGAGGGCGCGGTCGAGGTGTTGCAGGGCAAGAAGAACATCCGGCTGCTGCGCGCGCCGGCCTGGACTCCGGCGAAGATGGAGTGGCGGCCGGTGACCGGTGGCGTGCTGACCCAGGTCGCCGACCGGGTGGACGCCCCCGGTGACGACCCGGCGAGCTGGCGGTTGGCGACCGGCGAGGCCGCCGATGAGGAGCTGCTGCGTGACCTCGCGTTCGCCTGGCGGGCGGTCCGGGCGGTGAAGAGCAACGCGATCCTGCTCGCCAAGGACGGCGCCACCGTCGGGGTCGGCATGGGGCAGGTCAACCGGGTCGACTCGGCGCAGCTCGCGGTCAACCGCGCCGGTACCGACCGGGCCCGCGGCTCGGTCGCCGCGTCGGACGCGTTCTTCCCGTTCGCCGACGGTCCCCAGATCCTCATCGACGCCGGCGTCCGCGCCATCGTGCAGCCCGGCGGCTCGATCAGAGACGAAGAAGTAATCGCAGCGGCCAAAAAAGCCAACGTAACGATGTACCTAACAGGAACCCGCCACTTCTTCCACTAACCCCACCCCCCCACCCCACCCCACCCCACCCCCACCCCCCACCCCCCACCCCCCTCGCGGGTCGCGCGCCCCCCTCTCCCCCCGTTGATCTAGGGCATATCGTCGCTATTGGAGATCAACTCGCGACGATATGCCCTAGATCAACGGGGGAGAGGGCGCGGGGGCGGGGGCGCGGGCGGGGGGTTACGGGGTTACTGGGGTTGGGGGGCGGAGTTCGGCGAAGTGGCAGGCGGACGGGTGGGGGTCTGCCGCTCTTGGGACCGTTTGCGGGTCCTCTACGGCGCAGATGTCCTGGGCCTTCCAGCAGCGGGTCCGGAAGTGGCACCCGCTGGGCGGGTCGGCCGGGCTGGGCACGTCGCCAACCAGCCGGATCATGTTGCGCTGCTCGCGCGCCTCCGGGTCCGGCACGGGCACCGCGGAGAGCAGAGCCTGGGTGTACGGGTGGGTGGCCCGCTCGTAGATCTCGTCCTCGGTGCCGATCTCGACGATCCGACCCAGGTACATCACGGCGACCCGGTCGGCGATGTGCCGCACCACGGACAGGTCGTGGGCGATGAAGATGTACGAGAGCCCGAACTCGTCCTGGAGCTGCTCCAGCAGGTTGATGACCTGGGCCTGGATGGAGACGTCCAGTGCCGACACCGGCTCGTCGCAGACGATGATCTCGGGCCGCAGCGCGAGCGCGCGGGCGATGCCGATGCGCTGACGCTGACCGCCGGAGAACTGGTGCGGGTACCGGTTGATGTGTTCCGGGTTGAGCCCGACGACGTCCAGCAGCTCCTGGACCCGCTTCTGCTTGCTGCCCTTCGGTGCCGCGTCGCGGTGGATCTCGAACGGCTCGCCGATGATGTCGCCGACCGTCATTCGCGGGTTCAGCGAGGTGTACGGGTCCTGCATGACCATCTGCATGTTGCGGCGCAGCCGGCGCAGCTCGCCCCCGGATGCCTTGAACAGGTCCCTGCCCTCCAGGGTGGCCCGCCCGGAGGTGGGCGTCTCCAGCCGCATCAGCAGCCGGGCGAGGGTGGACTTGCCGCAGCCGGACTCGCCGACCACGCCCAGCGTCTCGCCCCGGCGCAGCTCGAAGCTCACGCCGTCGACGGCCTTCACCGCGCCGACCTGCCGCTGGAACAGCACGCCCTGACTGATCGGGAAGTGCTTCACCAGGTTGTCGACGGAGAGGATGGTCTCGCCGCGGACCTTGGTGGGGTTAGCGGGCGACGCTGTCATCACGGACCTCCTGCGCGAAGTGGCAAGCGCTGGTCCGGCCATCGCCGAGGACCAGGTCGTGCGGCACCACGTCCACGCAGACCTGCTGGACGTACGGGCACCGGGGGTGGAACGGGCAGCCGGAGGGGATACGCATCAGGTTCGGCGGCAACCCCTTGATCGTCGACAGTTCCTGGCCGCGGACGTCCATCCGCGGAATCGACTCCAACAACCCCTTGGTGTACGGGTGGGCGGGCGCCTTGTAGAGCGAGCGGACGTCGGCGTGCTCGACGATCCGGCCGGCGTACATGACCGCGATCCGGTCCGCGACACCGGCGACCACACCCAGGTCGTGGGTGATCAGGATCATCGCCATGTTGAGATCCCGGCGCAGGTCGGCCAGCAGGTCCATGATCTGGGCCTGCACGGTCACGTCGAGTGCCGTGGTGGGCTCGTCGGCGATCAGCACCTTCGGGTCCAGCGCCAGCGCCATGGCGATCATGACGCGCTGCCGCATGCCGCCGGAGAACTGGTGCGGGTAGTCGCCGGTCCGCTTCGCGGCACCCGGGATCTTGACCAGGTCCATCAGTTCGATGGCGCGGCGCCGGGCGTCGCCCCGGGACATGCCGGCGCGCTGGCGCAGCGTCTCGCCGATCTGCCAGCCGACCGGAAAGACCGGGTTGAGCGCGGAGAGGGCGTCCTGGAAGATGATCGCGATCTCCTTGCCGCGTACCTGCCGGCGCTGCTCCTCGGAGCAGGTGAGCAGGTCCTGACCCTGGTAGAGGATCTGGCCGGAGCGGACGAACGCGGGCGGGGTGTCCAGGATGCCCATGATCGCCTGGGCGGTGACCGACTTACCCGAGCCGGATTCGCCGAGCACGGCCAGCGTCTCGCCGGCATCCAGGTGGTACGACACGCCGTTGATCACCCGGGCCACACCCTCGTTGGTGCGGAACTCGACGTGCAGGTCCCGCAACTCCAGCAGGTGGCCGCCCTCGGGTGTGGCGGAGGCGGGTGTGGGTTGGACGGTCATGAGAGATCACCGCAGCTTCGGGTCGAAGGCGTCACGGATGGCGTCGCCGAGCATGATGAACGCCAGCACGGTCAGCGCGAGGAAGGCCGACGGGACGATCAGCGGCGTGGCCGCCTCCCGCATGTGAATGCGACCGGTGTCGATGTCCTGGCCCCACGAGATGGTCGGCGCCTTCAGGCCGATGCCCAGGAAGGAGAGCGTCGCCTCGGCCGCGATGAACGAGCCGAGCGCGATGGTCAGCACGACGATGGCCGGGGCCAGTGAGTTCGGCAGGATGTGCCGCCACATGATCCGGCCATTGCCGGCGCCGAGCATCCGGGCCGCCGCCACGTAGTCCTGCTCCTTCGCGGTGATCACCGAGGAGCGCACCACCCGGGCCGCGGTGGTCCAGCCGAGAATGGCCAGCACGAAGATCACTGCCGCGATCCGGGCGGTCTGACTGTCGCTGGACACTCGCTTGAGCAGCACGATCGCGGCCAGCAGCAGCGGGATGCCGAGCACCACGTCGATCACCCGGGAGAGCACCGCGTCGACCCAGCGGCCGAAGTACCCGGCCAGCATCCCGACCACCAGCGCGATGATTCCGGTGCCGAGCGCGGCGAGCGCGCCGACCAGCAGCGAGGCCCGGGTGCCGTAGACCGCCCGGGAGTACGTGTCGCAGCCCTGGAAGTCGTACCCGAAGATGGCCCCGCCGGACGGCCCGGCGTGCTGGCGGGAGAGCAGGCAGTCCCTCGGGTCGTTGGCGGTGAACACGCTGGGGGCCAGGGCCATCAGGGTGAGGATGACGACCAGCGTCAGCGAGATCCAGAAGATCGGGTTTCGGCGCAGGTCGCGCCAGGCGTCGCCGGCCAGGCTGCGCGGCTTCTGCGGCACGCCGACCTGGTTCGGTGCGCCGGGCTCGCCCGAGGGCCCACGCCGAGCGGCCTGGTTCTCGGTGGCCGCCACGGTTTCGAAGTCGCTCATGCCCGCACCTCGCTGCGCTCACTCATAGCGGATCCTCGGATCGAGTACGGCGTACAGGACGTCCACCACCAGGTTCGAGACCAGATAGACCACGACGAGCACGCTGACGATGCCCACGACCAGGGGACCGTCCTCGGTCCGGATGCCGCGGAAGAGGTTGAAGCCCACGCCGGGGATGTTGAAGACGCCCTCGGTGATGATCGCGCCGCTCATCAGGTTGCCCAGCTCCACACCGAGGAAGGTGATCACCGGGATGAGCGAGTTGCGCAGCACGTGCACGGTGACGATGCGGCGCTTGACCAGGCCCTTGGACCGGGCGGTCCGCACGTAGTCGGCGCGCAGGTTCTCGGCCACCGACGTACGGGTCAGTCGCAGCGCGGTGGCCAGCGACAGGGAGCCGAGCACGATGCCGGGCAGCAGCAGCGCGTAGAAGGTCGGCTGGGAGCCGGCGGTGGGTGGGAAGAGCTGCCACTTGACGCCCAGGAAGTACTGCGCGAGCGGTGCCAGCACGATGGTGGGGATGCCCAGCACCAGCAGGGTCAGCACCAGCGTGGAGTTGTCGAAGATGCTCCCGCGGCGGATGCCGGCGATCACGCCGGCGGTGACCCCGACGATGATCGCCACGGCGAGTGCGATGATCGCGAGCTTCAGTGTGACCGGCCAGGCCGCCTGCAGGATGTCGCCGATCTGCCGGCCGGTCAACGACTGCCCAAGATCGCCTTGGAGCAGGCTCTTGACGTAGTCGAAGTAGCGGTAGAAGAAGCCGCCGACGCCGGTGGCGTCCAGGTGGTACTTCTCGGTCAGGTAGGCCCGCTGGGCCGCCGTCACCGGTCGTTCGCCCGCGAGGGCCTGGATCGGGTCGCCCTGGCCGGCGAACATCAGCGCGTACACGATCAGGGTGGTCCCGAAGAACGCCAGGACCATCTGCAGTAGGCGCCGCAGGATGTAGCGGAACATGCTTAGCAGTCTCTCCGGAAATGTGCGAAAGGGTCGCAGGACGGCATCTCTGGTCGTACCCGAAATATCCGAGAGGTGCCGTCCGGCCCGGGGGAGCCCGGCGCCGCCGATCTGGGCCCGCGTGAGCGGCCTGGTCGTTACAGCGCGGTCCGGGCCACCCGGGCGTTGTCGCCCGGGTGGCCCGCACCATGGTCAGCTCAGCTGGCCGCTTCGATCTTCACGAGGTTGACCCGCTGGAACAGGTCCATCTCGACGTTCGTGACCTTGGACGAGTGGCCGAACACGTTCTCGCCGAAGCGGAGCGGGATCACCGGCATGTCCTTGGCCAGGATGTCCTCCGCCTGCTGGTACTTGGCGATCGCCTCGTCCTGCGTCTTGGCGGCGGAACCCTCCTTGACCAGCCTGTCGAACTCCGGGTTGCTGTAGCCGTAGTAGTTCGACGAGCCGTTGGTGCTGTACAGCGGGCCGAGGTAGTCCTCCATGGTCGGGTAGTCCATGACCCAACCCAACCGGAACATACCCACGGACTGCTTCTTCTCGACCTTGGTCAGCAGGTCGGCGAACTTCGGCTCGGCCGAGCCGACGACCTCGACGCCCAGGTTGGCCTTCAGTTGGTTGGCCGTGGCGTCGACCCAGTCCTTGTGACCGCCGTCGCCGTTGTAGGAGATGACGATCTTCGCCGGGCCGCCGGCGGCCTGGTAGAGCTTCTTGGCCTCGGTCGGGTTGAACTCGGCGGCCGCGCCTGCGGTGTTCTCCCGGTAGCCCGGCAGCACCGGCGAGACGAACGAGCGGGCCGAATCCTGCGAACCCTTGAAGACCGACTTGGTGATCTCGTCCCGGTCGATGGCCATCGAGATGGCCTTACGCACGTCCGGGTTGCTGTAGTCCTTGTCGAAGGTCGGGAACGCGAGGAACTGGAACGACGACATGGGGCTGGTCTGGTACCGGTCACCCAGGTCGGTCGGCGCGTTGCTCAGACTCTCGGTCGGGATCGTGGGCAGCACGTCCAGGTTGTCGCCCAGGACGTCCGCGTAGGCCGCGGAGAGCTGCTGGTAGACCCGGAACTCGACGCCCTTCACCTTGGGCTTCTCGCCCGGGTACGCGTCGTACCGCTCGACATCGATCTTGGAGTCGTGCTGCCAGGTGCCCTTCATCTTGAAGGGGCCCTGACCGATCGGTGCCTGCTCGTACGAGTCCTTGAGCACGCCCGGGGCGGAGAACGCGGCGTCCGGCAGCGGGAAGAACGCGTTGTAGCCGAGCATCGTCTTGAAGTCGATGTACGGCTCGGACAGCGTCACGGCGAAGGTGAGGTCGTCGACCTTCTTCAGGCCGGACATCGTCTGGGCCTTCGGCTTCTCGCCCTGGAGGTCCTGGTAGCCGGCGACCTTCTCGAAGAAGTACGCGCCGCCCTGACCGTTGGGCGCATACGCGCCGTAGTTCCAGGCGTTGATGTAGTCCTCGGACGTGACCTTCTCACCGTTGTGGAAGGTGAAGCCGTCCTTGAGCTTGATCGTCCAGACCTTGTTGTCCGGCGACGTCACCGACTCGGCTGCGACCTCGAACGGCTTGTTCTGCGCGTCGTAGTCCACGAGCGGGCTGAACAGGCCGGCGAGCACCTGCGAGCCCGACGTCTCGGTGGTGTTCGTCGGAACCAGGTGCTGCGGCTCGCCGATCTGGATGCTGACGGCCGCGTTGGGGTCGCTGCTGCCGGATCCACCGTCTCCGCCGCTGCCGCAGGCCGCAAGGCCCAGCGTCACCGCGAGCGGGAGGGCGGTCCAGGCAGCGAGTCTACGAACTCGCATTGAGCCTCCTCATCTCCTCACGCTGCGCAGTCAGGCCCGACGCTGGGTTACGCTGCGCAACAAGCGGCAACGGTAGGTCGGCGGCGGGCCTTCGGCAACGACGCGGTTGCGGGTGGGTAACGGTCCAGGCATGCCTCCCTTGACGAAGCCCGACAGGCCTGCTAGCACACAATCGGTTCAAACCTCGCTGACCTGCCGATGTTCGCGCGAATAAGGGGGATGGATATGCCTGCCTGCGGCAGGCTGGAACCCTCTGGGTCGGAGGTCCGGTCTCCGCCGCGCTCCGCACTTCTGCCTGGTTCGACGGTGACCGAATCCACAAACCGTGACACAGAGTGACTAGCGACACGTCACATACGGTCACGCTTGGTGGAGGTGATCGGGACTGTGACGGGTGGCCCGAGTGAGGTCGTCTGAACCACCGGCGGTGCCCGTGAGACGATCGGGTCGTGACGGCGACGCTTCTGGACGGCAAGGCAACCGCAGCGATAATCAAGGACGAGCTGCGGATACGGGTGAAGGCACTCGCGGAACGCGGCATCATCCCTGGGCTGGGCACGGTCCTGGTCGGGGCGGATCCGGGCAGCCAGGCGTACGTCAACGGCAAGCACCGGGACTGCGCGGAGGTGGGCATCGCCTCGATCCGCCGGGAGCTGCCGGCCGACGCCACCCAGCAGCAGGTCGACGACGTGCTGGCCGAGCTGAACGCCGATCCGGCGTGCCACGGCTACATCGTCCAGCTGCCACTGCCGGCCCACCTCGACACCCAGCGGGTGCTGGAGCTGATCGACCCGGACAAGGACGCCGATGGTCTGCACCCGGTCAACCTGGGCCGACTCGTCCTCGGCTACGACGGCCCGCTGCCCTGCACTCCGCGCGGCATCGTCGAGCTGCTCCGCCGGCACGACGTGGCGCTACGCGGTGCCACCGTCGCGGTGGTCGGTCGGGGCAACACCGTTGGCCGCCCGCTCGGCCTGCTGCTCACCCGGCGCAGCGAGAACGCCACGGTCACCCTCTGCCACACCGGCACCCTGGACCTCGCCTCGCACACCCGCGCCGCCGACATCGTCATCGTCGCGGCCGGCGTACCGGGCCTGCTCACCGCCGACATGATCAACCCCGGCGCGGTCGTGGTGGACGTCGGCATCACCCGCGTGATCGGCGCGGACGGCAAGGGCCGCTACACCGGCGACGTGGACCCGGAGGTGGCCGAGACGGCCGGCGCGTTGGTCCCCATGCCCGGCGGCGTCGGTCCGATGACCCGGGCCATGCTGCTCACCAACGTCGTGGAGCGCGCCGAGCGCGGTTGAGGTGTAAGGCCGTAACCGTCCGCCCCTGGCCTGATCGGTGCCAGGATGACTGATACGGTCCGGAAAACCGACTGGTAACAGGGAGTGGGACGACCATGGGTAAGAAGGTCACTGTCGTCGGGGCTGGTTTCTACGGCTCCACCACCGCACAGCGCCTGGCCGAGTACGACGTCTTCGACACTGTAGTGATCACCGACATCGTGGAGGGCAAGCCGGCGGGTCTCGCCCTTGACCTCAACCAGTCGCGGGCCATCGAGGGCTTCGAGACCAAGGTGGTCGGCGTGACCACGGGCGCCAACGGTGAGGGCTACGAGGCCATCGAGGGCTCCGACGTCGTCGTGATCACCGCCGGTCTGCCGCGCAAGCCGGGCATGAGCCGGATGGACCTGCTGGCGACCAACGCCAAGATCGTCCGCCAGGTCGCCGAGAACGTCGCCAAGTACGCCCCGAACGCCGTCGTCATCGTGGTCTCCAACCCGCTGGACGAGATGACCGCGCTGGCCCAGCTCGCCACCCAGTTCCCGAAGAACCGGGTGCTCGGCCAGGCCGGCATGCTGGACAGCGCCCGGTTCACCAACTTCGTCGCCGAGGCGCTGAACGTGCCGGTGGCGTCGGTCCGCACGCTGACCCTGGGCTCGCACGGCGACACCATGGTGCCGGTGCCGTCGAAGAGCACGGTCAACGGCAAGCCGCTGCGTGACGCGATGCCGGCCGAGCAGATCGAAGAGCTGGTCGTCAAGACCCGCAACGGTGGCGCCGAGGTCGTGGCGCTGCTCAAGACCGGCTCGGCGTACTACGCCCCGTCCGCCGCCGCGGCCCGGATGGCCAAGGCCGTCGCCGAGGATTCCGGCGACGTCATGCCGGTCTGCGCCTGGGTCGACGGCGAGTACGGCATCTCCGGTGTCTACCTGGGTGTCGAGGCCGAGATCGGTGCCGAGGGAATCAAGCGGGTCGTCGAGACCGACCTGGACGCCGACGAGATGGCCAGCCTCAAGGAGGCCGCCGAGGCCGTCCGCGCCAAGCAGGGCGACGTCGCCAGCATGTGATCCCCGTACCAAGCGCTTCGAAGGGCCCGTCGGCACCGCCGACGGGCCCTTCGCTCGACCTGGCTCCGAACGGCCCGCGTCCTCGGCGGGGGTGATCCACTTCATCTCGCCGATGTGGCGGTATCCCGGCGCTGGGACACCGCTACATCGGCGACATGGAGTCGATCATCGGATGGGCTCAGAAGCGGGTGAAGGCGTCGCCCAGGTGGGGCGTGGCGAGGATGGCGGGGGAGAGGGTGTCGAGGAGGCCGGTGCGGGAGAGTCGGGCGGCGTCCGGGTCCTCCTCGTGGGCGTACGCCAGGTCGGGGTCGACCAGTTGCACCGCGTGCACCAGCAGGTCGCCGGTGAACAGCATCCGTTCGTCGGCCGAGGTCAGGAGCACCGACTGGTGGCCGGGGGTGTGGCCGGGGGTGGGCAGCAGGCGTACCGCCGGGGTGAGGGCGGTCCCGCCGTCGACCACGCGGAGCTGGCCGGCGGCGCGCAACGGCGCGATCAGGCCGGCCGGTAGCCCGGGGTTGAGCGTCTCCGCCGCGTCGAGTTCGGCGCGCTGCACCAGGTAGCTGGCGTTCGGGAAGTATGGCCGCCCCGGCGTGCCGGTGACCGCCCAACCGATGTGGTCGCTGTGCAGGTGGGTCAGCACGACCGTGTCGACGTCAGCCGGGTCGATGCCCGCGGCGGCCAACTCGGCGGGCATCCGGCCGGGCACCGGTGCCCAGCTCGCGGCGAGGGAGTCTGCCGGGCCGATGCCCGCGTCGACCAGGGTGACCGGCCCGTCACCGGCGCGGATCGCGAAGCTGCGAAACGGTAGCCACCACTGCCCGTCGGCGGTCACCGAGCCGGGGTCACGCCGGTCGGCCTCACTCCAGTGGGCCGCCGTGGCATGCGGAAACGCCTCCGTACGGGGTTGGAAGAAGGCACCCTCCCCGTCGCTGAGCGCCGTGACCGTGATAGACCCGAGGGTGCGGCTCAGAGGCATCGGGTGATGGTGCCAGGGAACTCCTGGGCCGTCCAGCCCGGTTCCGCCGGCCGGTCGAGGCCGGCTGGGGGTTGCCGGCCCAATTGCAGTACGCTCGTACTGCTAGAGCACGTGTCCCCCGAGAGGAGCGCCGGTCGATGGCGAAGATCAAGGTAAACAACCCGGTCGTAGAACTCGACGGCGACGAGATGACCCGGATCATCTGGAAGCAGATCCGCGAGCAGCTGATCCTGCCCTACCTCGACGTCGACCTGCACTACTACGACCTGTCGATCCAGCACCGCGACGAGACCGACGACCAGGTCACCATCGACGCCGCCAACGCCATCAAGGAGCACGGCGTCGGCGTCAAGTGCGCGACCATCACCCCGGACGAGGCCCGGGTGGAAGAGTTCGGCCTGAAGAAGATGTGGCGGTCGCCCAACGGCACCATCCGCAACATCCTCGGCGGCGTCGTCTTCCGCGAGCCGATCATCATGTCCAACGTGCCGCGGCTGGTCCCCGGCTGGACCAAGCCGATCATCATCGGCCGGCACGCCCACGGTGACCAGTACAAGGCCACCGACTTCGTCGTCCCCGGCCCCGGCACGGTGACCATCACCTACACCCCGGCCGACGGTGGCGCGCCGATGGAGATGGAGGTCGCCAACTTCCCCGGCGGCGGCATCGCCATGGGCATGTACAACTACGACGAGTCGATCCGGGACTTCGCCCGGGCGTCGTTCCGGTACGGACTGGACCGCAACTACCCGGTCTACCTGTCCACCAAGAACACCATCCTCAAGGCGTACGACGGTCGGTTCAAGGACATCTTCGCCGAGGTGTTCGAGGCCGAGTTCAAGGCCGAGTTCGAGGCCGCCGGCATCACCTACGAGCACCGGCTGATTGACGACATGGTCGCCGCCGCGCTCAAGTGGGAGGGCGGCTACGTCTGGGCCTGCAAGAACTACGACGGTGACGTGCAGTCCGACACCGTCGCGCAGGGCTTCGGCTCGCTGGGTCTGATGACCTCCGTCCTGCTCTCCCCGGACGGCCGTACCGTCGAGGCCGAGGCCGCGCACGGCACGGTCACCCGGCACTACCGGCAGTACCAGAAGGGTGAGAAGACGTCGACCAACCCGATCGCGTCGATCTACGCCTGGACCCGGGGCCTGGCCCACCGGGGCAAGCTGGACGGCACCCCGGCGGTCACCGAGTTCGCCAACACCCTGGAGCAGGTCATCGTCGACACCGTCGAGGGTGGCCAGATGACCAAGGACCTGTCGCTGCTCATCTCGCGCGACGCGCCGTGGCTGACCACCGACGAGTTCATGAACGCGCTCGACGAGAACCTGGCGCGCAAGATCGCCGCCTGATCCAGGCGTACCGCGTCATCGGAGCCCGCCGGCACCCGCCGGCGGGCTTCGGCGTGTCCGGCGGTGGCGCGCCAGTTGGCGTCACTCCGGTCGGCGCGCCTCGTTGACCAGGATGGACGAGATGCCAGTCGCGTCCAAGGAAGGTTGACCACGGTCGACCCGCGGCACCCGTGCGCCGATCAGCCAGCCTTCCCGGCTGTGCCGTGCACAGCCAGCCGTCCCTTCCCTGCGGGGGGCCCTGTCCCGGGCCCCCCGCGCCCTGTTTCCCGGACATCTCAGGCGGCGGTGCGTTTCCGCCTGGATCAGGCGGCGCGCAGCAGGTCGGCGGCGCGCTCGGGGGAGATGTCGTTGATGAAGACACCCATCCCGGACTCGGAGCCCGCCAGGTACTTCAGCTTGTCCTTGGCTCGCCGGATGCTGAACAACTGCAGGTGCAGGTGGCCCAACTCCCGGTCGATCCGCACCGGGGCCTGGTGCCAGGCCGAGATGTACGGCATCGGCATGTCGAACAGGCCGTCGAAGCGGCGCAGCAGATCCAGGTACAGCGGCCCGAAGGCGTCCCGCTCGCTGTCACTGAGCGCCGGGATGTCCGGCACCACGCGGCGCGGCGCGACGTGCACCTCGAACGGCCAGCGGGCAGCCGCCGGGACGAACGCCGTCCAGTGTTCGTTCTCGGCGACCACCCGGTCGCCGGTGGCGCGTTCGGCGGCCAGCACGTCCGCGTACAGGTTGCCCCCGCCGGTCCGCTCCGCGTGCCGGCGCGCCGCGGCCAGCAGCGCGCGGGTGTGCGGCGTCACGAAGGGGTACGCGTAGATCTGCCCGTGTGGGTGGTGCAGCGTGACGCCGATCTCGACGCCCCGGTTCTCGAAGCAGAAGACCTGCTCCACGCCGGGAAGTTCGCCGAGCACCTCGGTGCGGTCGGCGAGTGCGTCCAGGACGGTGCGAACCCGGCGCGGGGGCAGGCTGGCGAAGGAGGCGTTGTGGTCCGAGGTGAAGCACACCACCTCGCACCGCCCGAGGCCCGGCCGGACCGGTGTGAACGGGGTGATCTCCCCGGGCTCGTCGGCCACCCGGCCGCTCAGCGACGGGAACCGGTTCTCGAAGACCACCACGTCGTAGTCAGGCGCGGGGATCTCGGTCAGCCGGTCGCCCACCGACGGGTCGAGCGGGCACTCGTTCGCCGGTGGGAGGAAGGTGCGGGTCTGCCGGTGCACGGCGACCGCCACCCACTCGTCGGTCAGCGGGTCATAGCGCAGCTGGGATGCGGGGGGCGGCGGCGGCAGGTCCCGACGGTCCGGCCGGTCACGGACCGCGTCGTCGCGCTCGTCGAAGTAGATCAGCTCCCGGCCGTCGGCCAGGTCGATCGCGGTGCGCTTCACTGCGCCGCCCCCTCACTCGTCGGCGTGCGCGTCGCGCGGCCCGCCCCTGTCGCCTTCACCATGATCAATTCGCCCACCTGTTCGCCGAGTACCCGTCGTGCGGGCGGAGGCAACCGGTCGTCGCTGACCAGTACGTGTGCTGCGGCCAGCTCGATGATCGAGGAGATGCCCACCGTGCTCCACTTGGTGTGGTCGGCGAGCACCACCAGCCGGTCCGCCGCGGCCACGAGCGCCCGGTCGATCTCGGCCTCCATGAGGTTCGGGGTGGTGAAGCCCGCTCGCTCGGTGATGCCGTGTACGCCCAGGAAGAGCAGATCCAGGTGCAGTGACCGGACGGCCCCGACCGCGAGCGGGCCGACCAGCGCGTCCGACGGCGTGCGTACGCCGCCGGTCAGCACCACCGTCTGGTCCGGTCGACCACCGGCGTGCAGGATTTCGGCCACCGGCAGCGAGTTGGTCACCACGGTCAGGCCGGGCACGTCCACCAGCCTCCGGGCCAGTTCGGCCGTGGTGGTGCCGGCGGAGAGCGCGACCGCCGCGCCAGGCCGGACCAGTTGGGCCGCCCGGTCCGCGATGGCCGCCTTCTCCGGCAGTTGGCGGACCGACTTGGCGTGAAAGCCCGGCTCGTCGGTCGAGCTCGGCCCGGTTGTGGTGGCGCCGCCGTGCACCTTGGCCAGCAGGCCGCGCTCGTGCAGCGACTCCAGATCGCGCCGGATGGTCATGTCGGAGACACCGAACTCGCCTGCCAGCTCACTGACCCGGACGCCGCCGGTTGACCGGACCCGCTCCAGGATGGCCACCTGCCGCTGCTGAGCGAGCATTCGCCGTGCCTCCCGGGGGTCCACGTACTCTCACGCGGTCAAACGTGTTCCAACAAAGATGAACACTAGCGCGTGGTGGACAGGGGTGGAAGGAACGGGGTGCGGCGACGCCTCAGGCGGACGGGATCTTCAGCTCCACCCAGCCGGTCTCGGTCAGATGGTGCAACACCGCCTGCACCGCGTCCGCCACACTCAGGTCGGTGGTGTCGAGCACCAGGTCGGCGTCGGTCGGCTCCTCGTACGGGTCGTCGATGCCCGTCATTCCGGTGAGCAGGCCGGCCCGCGCTCGCGCGTACAGGCCCTTGCGGTCCCGACGCTCACACACCTCCAGCGGGGTAGCGACATGTACCAGCACGAAACCCGCCCCGGCGGCCAGGGCCATCTCACGGGCGGTCGCGCGGGCTGCCGCGTACGGGGCGATCGGGCAGCAGACACCCACCCCACGGTGCCGGGCGATCTCGGCAGCCACCCAGCCGATCCGTCGGACGTTGAGATCCCGGTCGGCCTTGCTGAAGCCCAGCCCGGCGGAGAGTTCCCGGCGCACCACGTCCCCGTCGAGCAGGGTGATCGTGCGGTCGCCGCTTTCCCGCAACGCGTCCGCCAACCCTCGGGCGACGGTCGACTTGCCGGAGCCGGAGAGGCCCGTCATGAAGACCACCAGCCCTCGGTGCCGGCGCGGCGGCCGGGCCCGGGCCAACTCCCTCGCCACGGCCGGCGGGGTGTGCCACTCCGGCAACGGGAAGCCCCGGTCGAGCAGGTCGTCGATCTCCTGCTGGGTCAGCGCGAGCCGACGGTTGCGCGGTGGGATGTCCTCCCGCCAGCGCCACTGGCCGTCCCGGTTGTCGTACGCGAGTTCGCGCGGCACCAACACCCGCAGCCCGGCACCGGAGAGCATCTCCCCCGTGGAGAGCAGGTGGGTGACCCCGTACGCGGCGGAGACCCGGGCGCGCAACAGCGCGTCGCTGATCTCCTCCCGTCGGTGCGACAGCGGCACCGCGACGAGGGTGGCGGGCGGCATCCGGTCCCGGGCGGCGAAGATCGTACGCACCAGCGCCTCCGGCGGGAGCCCACCGACGCCACCCTCACCGACCGGGATCATCACGAGCAGGTGCGCGGCCAAGGTGCGGACGGCATGGGCGATCTGGGCCAGCTGCGGGCGATGCAGCGGCCGGTCGGCGATCACCCCGAGCACCCGGCCCGGGGGCAGCAGCGCGCGGACCTCCTCCGGGCTGCGGCGCAGTCGCTGGAACGGGCCGTGGCCACCGTCGCCCAGTCGCCGGACCTGGCCGCCCACCCCGGCCACACCCTCGCGTACCTGCCAGACGTCCGCCACGTCCAGGGCAGCAGTCGGCGCGCCCTCGCCGTCGGTCAGCACCAGCGCCCGGCGGGCCGGGTCGCGCGGATCGAAGCTCTGGGCCAGCGCGGCCGGCACCTGGAGGGTCACCGCGACCTGCCACGGAACGCCGTCGGCCAGCCGACCGCGTCGGCTGACCGAGACCAGGTCGGCGCGGGTCATGAAACCGGTCAGAGGGGCGTACGCGTCGGTCAGCAGCAGCTCCAGATCCGCGAGCTCACCGGGACGCGGCGTGTACGCCGGCGCGTCCCGCAGCACCTCGTCGGGCAGCACCCAGCCGTTGCTCATCCACACCCCCCACTCGCTGACCGGCACACAGTTTCGCAGCCGACCGCCGATCGGTCGAGGCCGCCACTCCACGACCCCGGTCGGCGGATCAGCGCCGGATCCGCCGACCCACCGCCGACCGCACCCGGTTCCATACCTTCCGCTCGTCGCGGATCCGGGGCCGCGAGCCGTCGGCCCGGCAGATGAACACCAGCGGCAGCCGCGCGTCCTCGGTCCAGCCCGCGTTGGTGATCCGGGCCTTGAGCAGCCAGCTACCCCTGGTCCGGCCGCCGTTGAGGGCGCCGAAGTCAATCGTGATGGCCCGGTGCGCCAGGTGGACGGTGGACTGCTGCCTGGTGAACGGGAGGTGAATGGTGTCACCCCGGACGGGCCTTTTCAGAGGCGGGGTGGGGCCGAACGCCGGACCGGCCAAAACGTCTCGACCGCCCGAGGCGGCGGACCTTAGGGGTCCGCTGCGGCAAGGATCAGGGGAGCGCCGGGGGCGCGCCGGTGTCCGTGATGGGCATCGACTCCCTACGCTGGGCAGCGTGACACTGATCGCGACCCAGTCGCTCACCAAGACGTACGGAGGTCGGGTCACCGCGCTCGCCGACCTCACCGTCGCCGTCGAGCCCGGGATCATCGGCCTGGTGGGCGCGAACGGCGCCGGCAAATCCACGTTGATCAAGATTCTGCTCGGCCTGATCGCCCCGACCAGCGGTCAGGTCTCGGTGCTCGGCATCGACCCGACCGCCGACCCGGCGGCGGTCCGCGCCCGGGTCGGCTACATGCCCGAGCACGACTGCCTCCCGCCGGACCTGTCCGCCGCCGAGCTGGTCACCCACCTCGGCCGGATGAGCGGCCTGCCACGCACCGCCGCTCGCGAGCGCGCCTCCGAGGCACTGCGGCACGTGGGGCTCTACGAGGAGCGCTACCGCCCGGTCGGCGGCTACTCCACCGGCATGAAGCAGCGGGTCAAGCTGGCCCAGGCGCTGGTGCACGACCCCGACCTGCTGCTGCTCGACGAGCCGACCAACGGTCTGGACCCGGCCGGCCGCGACGCCATGCTGGCCCTGGTGCACCGGATTGGCACCGAGTTCGGCATCTCCGTGCTGGTCTGCTCGCACCTGCTCGGCGAGGTGGAGCGGATCTGCGACACGCTGATCGCCATCGACGGCGGCCGGTTGCTGCGCGCCGACCACATCTCCGCGATGACCACGGCCACCGACGTGCTCGCCGTGGAGGTCAGTGAGGGCACCGAGGAGCTTGCCGCCCGGCTCGCCGAGCTGAAGCTGACGGTGGCGCGGGACGGGCGACTGCTACTCGTACCTCTCGCCGACGACGGCACCTACGACCTGATACTCGGCGCGGTCGCCGAACTGGACCTGCCACTGCACCGACTGGACCAGCGCCGGCACCGGGTGGCCGAACTCTTCGCCACGAGGGAGCTCACTCATGCCTGAGCCGTCTTCCGCCGCCGTGCGGTCCACGCCCACCGGCGTCATCCACGACATCGGCTACCAACGTTACGAGGGCCCGAGGCTGGGCCGGCGGCACGTCTTCGGCGCGCTCTACGTGCACGGGCTGCGCACCACGTTCGGCTTCGGGCGCAGCGCCAAGGCCAAGATCTTCCCGTGGCTGGTGGTCGGCATCGTCACCCTGGTCGCGGTGGCCCTGACAGCGGTACGCAGCCAGATCGGCGAGCCGGTCGCCACGTACGCCCAGTTCGCCGACTCGATGAGCTGGCTGGTCATCTTCTTCGTCGCGGTGGCCGCACCCGAGCTGGTCTCCCGGGACCTGCGCAGCGGTGTGCTGCCGCTGTATTTCTCCCGGCCCCTGCCGCGCTCCGACTACGCGCTGGCCAAGCTCCTGGCGCTGGTCACGGCGCTCTGGCTGCTGCTCGGTGGGCCGCAGCTGGTGATGTTCCTGGGTGCCGCGTTCACCACCAAGGAGGGCATGCGCGGGGTGTGGAACGAGCTGCTCGACCTGCTGCCCGGGCTGCTCTACGCCGGGCTGTGGGCGGTGGTCTTCGCCTCGGTCGGCCTGCTGGTCGCCTCGCTGACCGGCAAGCGCGCCTTCGCCGCCGGTGGGGTGGTGGCGGTCTTCCTGATGACCACCCCGATCGTCGGTGTGCTGAGCATCCTGCCGTCGCGCGCCGCCAACGAGCTGGCCGGGCTTGCCTCGCCCTCCACGCTGGTGCAGGGGGTGGGCATCTGGTCGCTGGGTGACCTGCTGGTCGAGGGCGATCCGGGCGAGATGATGATCGGCAGGTTCGGCCCGGTCTACGCCCTGGCCGCGGTGCTGCTGGTCGCCGGCGCGACCGCCCTCCTGCTGGCCCGCTACCGGAAGGTCGCCTCCTGATGAGCACGCTGAGCCTGACCGGGGTGTCCCGGTGGTATGGCAACGTGGTCGCGGTCAATGACATCAGCATGACCCTCGGGCCGGGGGTGACCGGGCTGCTCGGCCCGAACGGCGCCGGCAAGACCACGCTGCTGCACATGATGGCCGGCTTCCTCTCCCCGTCACGGGGCACGGTGACCCTCGACGACGAGCCGACCTGGCGCACCCCCGGCGTCTACCGACGGCTGGGGTTGGTCAGCGAGCGGGAGGCGGTGCAGGGCTTCCTCACCGCGTACGAGTTCGTGCTGGCCAGCGCGAAGCTGCACCGGCTGGCCGACCCCGCGGCGGCGGCCCGGCGGGCCATCGACCTGGTGGAGCTGGAGTCGGCGCAGGACCGCCGGATCGGCACGTACTCCAAGGGCATGCGGCAACGGGCAAGAGTGGCCGCCGCGCTGGTGCACGACCCGCAGGTGCTGCTGCTCGACGAGCCGTTCAACGGAATGGACCCGCGGCAGCGGCTGCACATGATGCAGTTGCTGCACACCCTGGGCGACGCCGGCCGGACGATCCTGTTCAGCTCGCACATCCTGGAGGAGGTCGAGCAGGTCTCCGGGACGGTGCAGGTGATGGTGGCCGGCCGACTGGCGGCCTCCGGCGACTTCCGGACCATCCGCCGGTTGATGACCAACCGCCCGCACGTCTTCGCGGTGCGCTCCACCGACGACCGGGCGTTGGCCGTCGCGCTGATCGCCGAGCCGTCGGTGAGTGGGGTCGAGTTGGACCCGACCGGCCTGACCGTGCGGGCCGGTGACTATGGCGCGTTCACCCGGGCGCTACCCCGGATCGCACTGAACAAAGGCATCCGAGTGCGCCAGCTGGTGCCGTCCGACGAGTCCCTGGAGAGCGTCTTCTCCTACCTGGTGGAGGCATAGAGATGTCGACCATTACCTGGATCACCGCGCGCGGGCTGTTCGGCCGCCGCCGGTTCCTGCTGCTGCTCCCGCTGCCGTTGGTGCTGCTCGGGCTGGCCGTGCTCTGCCGCTCGCTGGGGGTGGACCCGGGCCAGTGGGGGCCGCCGGTGCTGGTCGGCCTCGGGTTGGCCGTGGTGCTGCCGGTGGTGGCGCTGATCATCGGCACCGGTGTGCTCGGCGCCGAGATCGACGACGGCACCGTCGTGCACATCCTCACCAAGCCGTTGCCGCGCTGGCAGATCGTGCTGCCCAAGCTGGCCGTGGCCGCCGGGGTCACCGCGGTCACCGTCGCGGTGCCCCTCTACGTCGCGGGCGTGCTGGCCGCTTCGGTACGCCTCGGCCTGGCGCTGGCCGCCGCGGCGACGCTCGGTGCGCTGGCGTATTCGGCACTGTTCCTCGCGCTCAGCCTGGTCACGCGGAGGCCGGTGCTGCTCGGCCTGGTCTACGTGCTGATCTGGGAAGGGCTGCTGGGCAACTTCGTCAGCGGCACGAAGGTGCTCTCCATCCAGCAGTACGTGATCGCTCTCGCCGACAAGCTCGCCCCCAGTGGGCTGCTGGAGACCACCGTGTCGGTGCCCGTGGCGTCGGTGATGACCGCGCTGGTCAGCGTCGGCTTCACCGTGCTGGCCATCGACCGCCTGCGCTCGTTCAGCGTGGCCGGCGAGACGAGCTGAGACCGGTGCGAGGCGGTGTTCCGGCCAGCCACCGTATGGCGGTAGGGCTGGCCGGATGTACCGGCGGGGGCGCCACCGGCCAGGCTGGTGGGCGTGAGCGTCGAAGCGGAGCGGACGTCGTTGGCTGAGCCGTACTCCCGGAGCAGCCGGCCGTGGTTGACCAGCCTGGCGGTCGCCGGGCTGGCCTGTGCCACGGTCGCCACGGCCGCTCAGGGCACCGGCCAGTTCCACTGGTGGGCCGTGTTCATCCTGATCCCGGCCGCGTTGATCGCTGCCAGCGGCGGGCCGTTGCTGGCTCGGGGCGGTGGCCGGGCCTTCGCCGGGTACATGCTCGCCTGCGTCGGCACCCTGGTGTTCGCGGTGGGGGCGCTGCTGATGTTCGGCGTGATGGGGCGGGGTTGGCCGCTGATGGTGGTGCTGCCCTGCCTGGCGGTCGCCGGCACCTACGGTTGGCGGGCGGCCCACCCGCTGGCCCGCGGCCTGCACCGGGCGGTGGCCCTGCTCGCGCTGACCGGCGCGCTGCTCGGCCTGACCCTGCAACTGATCCGGGTGACTCTGATCCACCTGGAGACCGGTTGGTGGGGCGGGTTCCTGATGCTGGCCGGGGCCATCGTGCTGGGCAACGCGGGGGAGCTGACCCGGCACCGGATGCCGTACCGCCTCCAGGCGATCACCCTGCTGGTGGGGCCCGCCGTGATCGCGTTCCTGCTCGGGCTGCGCTTCCTGCGCGGCTGGTGACGGCCCGTCCGTCGCCGCCCCGGCGGGGTGGGCGGCGGCGGACGCGGCCGCTCCGGCGGAACAGGCGGCGGACGCAGGTCAGAAGGCGCAGGCGATGACGAGCTCCGGGGTGCGGTCGGGGAGCAGATCGAGCTTGCCGATCCGGCCGGCCGCGCGCAGGTCGTCGGCGACCAGGGTGAGCTGTTCCAGTAGCGCCGCCGGGCCGAGCGCCTCGGCCAGCGGCACCTCCGCCTTCATCGACAGTTTCCGCTCCGACTTGGCCCGTCGGACCTGGCTCAACGCGTCACCGGCGAGCCGCAGCAGCGCCGGCTCACCCGTCCCCTCGATGGTCCGGGCCACCTCGTAGGTGGTGGGCCACGGCGCCCGGTGCACCGAGCCGTACCGCCACCACGACCAGACCTCCTCGGTCACGTACGGCAGCACCGGGGCGAACAGCCGCAGCTGCACCGACAGCGCTGAGGCCAGCGCGGCACGCGCCGAGTCGGCCGCCGCTCCGGTGCCGTACGCGCGTTCCTTGACCAGCTCGATGTAGTCGTCGCAGAACCGCCAGAAGAACGCCTCGGTCGCCTGCAACGCCGCCGTGTGGTCGTACGAGTCGAAGGCGGTGCTCGCGGCGGTGACCACGGTGGCCAGCTCGGCGAGCATGGCCCGATCCAGTGGTGCGGTCGCCGGCAAGCGCAGCGCGTCCGCCGCGCCCAGCCCGAGCGCGAACTTGGACGCGTTGAGCAGTTTGGTCGCCAGCCGCCGGCCGACCTTGATCTGCGCCGGATCGAAGGCCAGGTCCATGCCGGGCTTGCCGCTGGCCGCCCAATAGCGCACCGCGTCCGAGCCGTGCTGCTCCAACAGCGCCAACGGGGTGACCACGTTGCCCTTGGACTTGGCCATCTTCTTGCGGTCCGGGTCGAGGATCCAGCCCGAGAGCACGGTGTCCCGCCAGGGCAGCACCCCGTGCTCGAAGTGCGAACGGACCACGCTGTCGAAGAGCCAGGTCCGGATGATCTCCTGCCCCTGTGGACGGAGATCCATCGGGAAGATCCGGGCGAACAGGTCCTGGTCGGTCTCCCAGCCGCCGACGATCTGCGGCGTCAACGACGAGGTGGCCCAGGTGTCCAGCACGTCCGGGTCACCGATGAAGCCGCCCGGTTGGCCGCGCTGCGACTCGTCGTAGCCGGGCGCCGGGTCGCTGGATGGATCGACCGGCAGCGCGGACTCGTCCGGCGTGAGAGGGTGGGACCAGTCCGGCTCGCCAGTGTTGTCGAGCCGGTACCACACCGGCACCGGCACCCCGAAGAAGCGCTGCCGACTGACCAGCCAGTCACCGGTCAGGCCGCCGACCCAGTTGTCGTAGCGGTGCTTCATGTGCGCTGGCACCCAGTGCAACTGCTCGCCCCGGGCCAGCAGCGTCGCCCGCAGCTCGGCATCCCGGCCGCCGTTGCGCAGGTACCACTGTCGGGTCGAGACGATCTCCAGCGGTCGGTCGCCGCGTTCGTAGAACTTGACCTGGTGGGTGATCGGGCGCGGCTCGCCGATCAGGTCACCCACGTCGGCCAGCATCCCGACGATCGTCCGGCGGGCGCCGTTGACGGTCTGCCCGGCCAGCGCCGCGTACGGCTGCGCCGGCACCCCGGCCGGCGGCTCGGGAAGCAGCCGGCCGTCGCGGCCGATGACCACCCGGGTGTCGAGTTCGAGATCCCGCCACCAGGTCACGTCGGTCAGGTCGCCGAACGTGCAGACCATCGCGAGGCCGGTGCCCTTGGTCGGGTCGGCGAGCGGGTGGGCGTACACCGGCACCTCGACGTCGAACAGTGGGCTGCGCACCGTGCCGCCCACCAGCTCGGCGTACCGATCGTCATCCGGGTGGCAGACCAGTGCCACGCAGGCCGGCAGCAGTTCGGGCCGGGTGGTGTCGATGAGCACCTCGCGCCCGCTCGGCTCCCTGAACCGCAGCCGGTGGTAGGCACCGGGGCGCTCCCGGTCCTCCAGCTCGGCCTGGGCGACCGCCGTGGCGAAGCCGACGTCCCACAGGGTCGGCGCCTCCGACTGGTACGCCTCACCCCGGAGCAGGTTGCGCACGAACGCCCGCTGGCTGGTGGCCCGCGCGATCCGGCCGATCGTCGTGTATGTCAACGACCAGTCGACCGAGAGCCCGAGCCGCCGCCACAGCGCCTCGAAGACCTGCTCGTCGGCGACCGTGAGCCGTTCGCACAGCTCGATGAAGTTGCGCCGGGAGATCGGGGTGGGGTCGCGGCGGGCAGCGTCGTCGACCGGGGCCGCCGGTGGCCGCCACACCGGGTCGTACGCCAGCGCCGGGTCGCAGCGCACCCCGTACACGTTCTGCACGCGACGCTCGGTGGGCAGGCCGTTGTCGTCCCAGCCCATCGGGTAGAAGACGGCCCTGCCGCGCATCCGCTGGTACCGGGCGACGGTGTCGGTGTGCGTGTACGAGAACACGTGCCCCATGTGCAACTCGCCCGATACGGTCGGCGGCGGGGTGTCGATGGAGTACACGTCGACCCGCTCTTTGCTGCGGTCGAACGCGTACGTGCCCTCCTCCTGCCAGCGGCGTGCCCAGCTCTCCTCGAGCCCGTCCAGGGTCGGACGCTCGGGAACGCCGGCGCGGGCCGTCCTCGCCGTATCGGTCATCCTGCGATCGTAGGCACCTCGCGGGTGCGGAGCCACGTAGTTGCTGCCGAACACACCGGCCAGCGGAAACGGCCACCGACCGGGGCGCCCCGCTAGATCAGCGAATCGCGCCACTGCCGGTGCAGGGTCGCGTACCGGCCGTCGGCCTCGGCCAGCACGGCGGGTGGGCCGTCCTCGACGACCTGCCCGCCGTCGAGGACGAGCACCCGGTCGGCGGTCTCCACGGTGGAGAGTCGGTGCGCGATCACGACGGCGGTGCGGTCGCGCAGGATGGTGCCGAGTGCCCGTTGCACCAGCCGTTCGGTCGGCACGTCCAGCGACGACGTCGCCTCGTCCAGGATCAGCACGGTCGGGTCGGCCAGGAACGCCCGGGCGAACGCGACCAGCTGCCGCTGCCCGGCGGAGAGCCGGCCGCCGCGTCGGTGCACCTGGGTGGCGTACCCCTCGGGTAGGGCGGCGATGAAACTGTGCGCGCCGATCGCCCGCGCGGCGGCCTGGACGGCGGCGTCGTCGGCGGCCGGGCGGCCGAACCGGATGTTCTCCGCCACGGTCCCACTGAACAGGTGGTTCTCCTGCGTCACCAACACCACGGCGCGGCGCAGGTCGGCGTCGCTCACGTCGCGCAGGTCGACCCCGTCCAGCCGGACCGTGCCGGTGTCCGGGTCGTGGAACCGGGCGACCAGCTTGGCGATGGTCGACTTGCCCGCACCGGTCGGCCCGATCAGCGCCACGGTCTGCCCGGCCGGCACGGTCAGCTCCAGCCCGGCGAGGATCGGGGTGTCCGCGCGGTATCCGAAGGAGACCGCCTGGAAGGTCAACTCGCCGCGACCGGGGCCGGTCGGCAGCGGTGTGGGCCGGGTCGGCTCGACGACAGCGGGCCGTTCGTCGAGCACCCCGGCCAGCTTCTCCAGGGCGGCGGTGGCCGACTGCAGGGAGTTGTAGAACTGGCTCAGCTCCTGCATGGGCTCGAAGAAGCGGCGCAGGTAGAGCAGGAACGCGGCGAGCACACCGACCTCGGTCCGTCCGTCGAGCACCCGCCAGCCGCCGTAGCAGAGCACCACCGCCACCGTGACGTTGCCGATCAGCTTGATCGCGGGCGAGTACGTGGCGATCAGCCGGAACGCGTGCAGGCTGCTGCGTCGGTAGTCGTCGCCGAGCGCCACGAAGATTCGTTGGTTGCGCGGCTCCCGGCGGAACGCCTGCACCGCCCGGATGCCCCGCATCGACTCGACGAAGTGCACGATGACCAGCGCGACCGCGTCCCGGGTTCGCCGGTACGCGCTGGCCGACGACCGGGCGAACCAGCGGGAGAGCCCGAACAGGAACGGGAAGGCGAACAGCGTCACGGCAGCCAGCGGCAGATCCAGCCAGAGCAGGATGGCGGCCACCGACACGATCGACAGCCCGGCCAGCACCAGGCTGTCGATCCCGCCGTCGGCCAGTTCGGCGATCGAGTCCAGGTCACTGGTGAGCCGGGACACCATCCGGCCGGAGGTGTACCGCTCGTGGAAACCCACCGACAGTCGCAGGAAGTGCCCGAACACCCGCTGCCGCAGGTCCAGCAGGACGGCCTGGCCGATCCGGGCGGAGAGTGTGAGGAACCCGCGGCGGGCCGCGTACTCGGTCACCGAGGCGGCCGCGAACGCCCCGGCGACGGCGACCAGCGGGCCAGGGTCGCCGGCGCGCAGCGGCGGGACGGCCCGGTCGATGCCGACCATGACCAGGTAGGGGCCGGTCATCGCGGCGGCGTTCTGGGCCAGCAGTAGACCGACTGCGGCGGTGAGTCGTCTCCGGTGCGGGTGGAGCAGGTTGGCCAGCAGCGCCCGGCTGAGCTGCCGCAGCCGGGCCACCGCCTCGGGTGCGGTGTCCTCGGCTCGGCTCCGGTCGGCCTCCGGGTCGGTGGCGGTTCCGCGCCAGCGGGTGAGCTCCGGCTCCTCCTCGGGCGGTGGGTCGGCCTGCTTCGGCACCGTCACGAGTGCACCAGCCCCCATCCGTCCGAAGGGGACGGCCTCGGCCCGGCGGCTCCGGCTGGCGGGGGATGCCCGGCGGGTGGCTCAGCGGCGAGCAGCGCCCGGTACGCCGGCACGGTGGCCAGCAGCTCGGAGTGCCGGCCAATCGCGGTGATCCGCCCGTCTTCGAGCAGGGCGACCCGGTCGGCCAGCGCTATCGTCGACGGCCGGTGCACCACCAACAGCGCGGTGCTGTTGCGCAGGACCCGCCGCAGAGCCGCCTCGACCAGCGCCTCGGTGTGCACGTCGAGAGCCGAGAGCGGGTCGTCCAGCACCAGCACCGCCGGTCGGCCGAGCACGGCCCGCGCCAACGCGAGCCGTTGCCGTTGCCCGCCGGAGAGGGACAACCCCTGCTCACCCACCCGTGTGGCCAACCCCCACGGCAGGTCGTACGCGAAATCGGCCTGGGCCAGCGCGAGGGCCGCGCGGACGTCGTCGTCGCCGGCGTCCGGGCGACCCAGGGTGAGGTTCTCCCGCACCGACATGGAGAAGAGCGTGGGCTCCTCGAACGCCACCCCGACCAGTCGGCGCAGTGAGGCCAGTCGCAGCTCGCGCAGGTCGTGCCCGTCCACGGTGATCCGGCCGGCGGTCACCTCGTGCAGCCGGGGCACCAGAGAGAGCAGCGTGCTCTTGCCTGAGCCGGTGGCACCGACCAGGGCCAGTGTCTCGCCCGGCTCGATGGTCAGGTCGATCTCGCGCAGCACCGGTGTGGTGGCGCCCGGGTAGCTGAACGCGACCCGCTCGAAGCGGAGCCGGCCGTGGACCGCGTCGCGGGGCAGTGCGAGTGCGCCCGGCACGTCCACGATCTGGGGTGGGGTGTCCAGCACCTCCTGAATCCGGTCGGCGGCGGTGGCGGCCTCCTGACCGTTGGCGATGATCCAGCCCAGCGACTGCACCGGCCAGATGAGCATCAGTTGGAGGCTGACGAACGCGACCAGTTCGCCGATGGTGAGCGTGCCCTCCGCGGCGGAGGCCGCCCCGGCCACCAGCACCACGCCCAGGGTCACGTTGGGCACCAGGTCGAGCAGCGCCGAGGTGTTGGCCAGCAACCGCCCTTTGCCGACGCCCGTGTCGTGCAGCCTCCGGGCTCCACCGGCGAAGCGGGCGGCCAGTTCGGGCCCCCGGCCGTACGCCTTCATGGTGCGCAGGCCCTGCGCGGTCTCCTCGACCAGGGTCGCCACGTCGCCCTGCTGGTCCTGCATCCGCCGGGACGCGGCATGGTAGTGCCGCCCGAACCGGCGGCTGATCAGCAGCAGCGGCACCGCGCTGGCCGCGACCAGCACCCCGAGTGCCGGGTGCAGGTCGATCAGCAGCGCGATCACGACCACGTAGGTGGTCAGGTTGAGCACCAGGAAGAACACGCCGAAGGAGAGGAACCGGCGGATCACCGACAGGTCGCTGGTGATCCGGGAGAGCAACTGGCCGGACTGCCAGCGGTCGTGGAAGCTCGTCGGCAACCGTTGCAGGTGGGCGTAGACGTCGGCGCGCAGCGCCGCCTCCATGCCCACCGCCGAGGAGGACTGCACCCATCGGCGGATGAAGATGAGGACCGCCTCGACCACCCCGAGCAGCAACGCCAGGCCGCCGAGCTGGAGCAGCCCGCGAGGTTCGTGTCGGGCCACCGGCCCGTCCACCACCCGTTGCACGACCAGCGGCACGGCGATCCCGGCCGCCGTGCCGGCGAGCCCCGCGACGAGCAGCCAGGCGAACTCGGCGGCGTACGGACGCAGGTAGGGGCGCAGCCGCCAGAGGTTGTGCACGGGGTGGGGGCCCACAGCGGCCCGGGCAGCCGGGTCGCCGTCGCTCTCCACAGGCACTACCCGACGGTAGCGTCAATAGGTGTCGATGCCCCTGTCAGGTTGTTGTCACGCGTTGCTCATGACCGAGAAGCCACCTCTTCACGTCCAGCCCCCAGCGGTAGCCACCGAGGGTGCCATCGGTGCGAAGGACCCGGTGGCAGGGCACGAACAGTGCCGCCGCGTTGCGGGCGCAGGCAGCCGCGGCTGCGCGCACCGCCGGTGGCCGGCCGGCCAGCGCCGCGTACCCGGTGTAGGTGACCGGTGTGCCCGGCGGCACCTCGCGCAGCACCTGCCAGGCGTGCGCCATGAATTCTCCGCCGGTGAGCTGACGGACCGGCACCGCGTCGATGGCGGTGAGGTCACCGTCCAGGTAGGACCGGACCGCCGCGCTGACCGGGCCGAGGTCGGCCCGCTGCCGCAGCGTCGCCCGTAGGGTCGGGTGGACCAGGGGCAGCAGCGCCGTCGGGTCCGGGGTGAAGCCGGCCGCCCGTACGTCGCCGTCCGGGCCCGCGAGGATGCTCAACGGGCCGGTCGGTGTGCTCAGGACGGTGCTGTCGATGTTCATGCCGCTCTCCAGAGTCTGATCGTTGCGTAGGACCGCCAGGGACGCCAGCGGTCGGCGTACCCGTCGAGGGTTGTCGGGGTGGCGGGCAGGCCGAGCGCGGCGGCGCCGCGCCGGACCGCGAGGTCGGTGCTGAGCAGGACGTCCGGGTCGCCGAAGGCGCGCATGGCCAGGTAGTTGGCGGTCCACGGGCCGATGCCGGGCAGCGCCAGCAGCCGCCGCACGGTCTCCGCCCGATCGACACCAGCCGCGAAGTCCACGGACCCGTCAACGACCGCCCGAGCCAGCCCCCGCAAGGTCTCCCGCCGCCCCACCGGCATCCCAAACCCAGAGTCCGGCACCCCCAACACCTCCTCAGCGCTCAAAAACCCCCGCAACCACCCCAACTCCCCAGCCCCCCCACCCTCCCCGGCCTCCCCAGGCCCCCCTTCGCTCCGGTGATCATGAAGTTGTTGTCGCGACACGCCGGTGCCGTTGGCAATAACTTCATGATCAACGCGGGCGGAGGCCAGGAGGCGGGTGAGGGTTGTTCGAGCGGAGGTGACCGAGATCTGCTGGCCGATGATGGCGCGAACGGCCAGCTCGAAGCCGTCCACCGCGCGGGGGATCCGGATGCCGGGTTCGGCGGCGACCGCCGGGGCGAGCGCCGGGTCGGCGGCGAGCGTGGCGTCGACGGCCGCCGGGTCCGCGTCCAGGTCGAGCAGCCGGCGGCAGCGTGCCACCGCCGGCGCCAGGTCACGCAGGTCGGCCAGCCGCAGCGTCGCCGCCACGTACCCGTCCGCCGGGGTCAGCGCCACCTGGCCGATGCCGTGTGGCAACAGCAAACCCCGGTGGTACGTCCCGTCGCGGACCTCCTCCACGCCGGGCAACGCCCGCGCCGCGAGGAAGTCCAGCAGCGCCTGGGCGTGCAGCGGCGGGCGGTACGCGAGCCGGAGCGCGATGGTCCCCGCCCCGGCCGGTGCCTGCTGGCGGCCACGGGCCGTCCGCAGGTCGGAGGGGGCGCTCGCGTACACCTCGCGGAGCGTGTCGTTGAACTGCCGCACGCTGCCGAACCCGGCGGCGAACGCGATCTCGGCCATCCCGAGGTCGGTTGTCTCGATCAGGATCCGGGCGGTCTGTGCCCGCTGGGCCCGGGCCAGCGCGAGCGGCCCGGCGCCCATCTCGGCGCTCAGCATCCGGTGCAGGTGCCGCTCCGTGTAGCCCAGGCGGGAGGCCAACCCCGGTACGCCGTCCCGGTCGACGACCCCGTCGGCGATCAGCCGGATCGCCCGGCCGACCACGTCGGCGCGGACGTCCCACTGGGGTGAGCCGGGCGTGGCGTCCGGCCGGCAGCGGCGGCAGGCGCGCAACCCGGCACCCTGTGCGGCGGCCGCCGACGGGAAGAACCGGACGTTCTGCCTCTTGGGGGTGGTCGCCGGGCAGGACGGCCGGCAGTAGATCCCGGTGGACGTCACGCCGGTGTAGAACCAGCCGTCGAACCGCTGGTCACGGCTGTCCACGGCCCGGTAACACCGCTCGAAGTCCATCTCCATGTCACCGATGATGCCCCGCGCAGCGGGCCTCCGGCTGGCGGGAATCGGACCTGGGCGTGCCGCCGGGTCAGCCGCTGGCCCGACGGCCCGACGATCAGCGGCGGCGTCGGTGGGGCTGCCCCGACCGCGTGGGCTGGCCGGACCGGGAAGGCTGCCCGGATCGGGCGGGCTGACCGGACCGCGTGGGCTGACCGGATCGGGAAGGCTGCCCGGGTCGGGCGGTCAGCAGGGCCGACCGGAACACGCCGTCCGGGTCGTACCGTCGCCACAGCCGCCGCACCCGGGCCCCGGTCTCGCCCGGGTAGATCCGGTCGAACGCCGCCGGGTCCGGCCGGCTCTCGAAGTTGACGTACATACCGTCGGCACGGGCGCCGGCGGCCCGCCAGGCGGCGTCCAGCGCCGGGCCACCCTGCGGTGGGAACACCGAGGCGATGACCATCGTGTCCTGATGCCGGTGCGGGTAGGCGGTCGCGTCGGGGGCGACATCGTTGACCGCTCCGCCCAGCGAACGGAGCTGGATCACCGCCCGCCCCGGCCCGGTCGCCGCCCGCGTCACCGCCCGCGCACCGGCCTCGTCCAACCCGCTGAACAGGCCGTTGGTGGTCGTGCCCCGCTGCTGCCCAACGTTCGGGTGCAGGTGCGCGGTCGGCACCAGGGTCGGGTACGGCATCAGGTCGGTCCGATGTTCGAGGACCTTCCCGATGGCCAGCAGCGGCTCCACCACGGGCCGAACCCGGCGCAGGCTCTCGGCGGCGACCACGGCGGTGATCGACATGAGTGCCGACCGGCCTTCCGCGTACAGCATGGCGGCCGCGGACAGCTCCCGCGGGGCCTGCGCCAGGTACGCCGCCCACTCCCGAACGGTTCGGCCATCCGGGTGCGCCTCGACGACCAGTTGTGCCACCCCGACGTTGCGCTGCTCGGTGGCCTCGATCTCGAACGCCACCACGATCCCCGCACCCGCGCCGGCACCCCGGACCAGCCAGAACAGCTCCGGCTCGTGCTCCGCGTCGGCGCGTACCTCCGTCCCGTCCGCGAGCACCACCTCCACCGCGCGAACGCGGTCGATGGTGAGGCCGTAGGAGCGGACCAGCCAGCCGACCCCGCCACCGGTGGCCAGGCCGCCGACGCCGACACCGCCGTGGTCACCCGAGCTGATCACCAGGCCGTACGGGGCCAGCGCCTTCGCGACATTCGCCCAGCGGGCACCCGCCTCGACCCGGACCAGCCCGGACCGCTCGTCGAGCACCTGCACCCGGTTGAGCATCGACAGGTCGATGACCAGCCCGCCGTTGTTGGACGAGACGCCGGAGAAGCCGTGCCCGCCGCTGCGGACGGCGATGGGCAGCCGCTGTTCCCGCGCGTAACGGATCGCCGCGACCACCTGGGCGGTGGTCTTCGGCAGCAGGACGGCGGCCGGTGACGCGGTCGTGGTGTACGTCGAGCGGAGTTGCGCGTACCGGCGATCTCCGGGTGTGACGATCTGCCCGGTGAGTGACCCAGGCACCCGGGCCAGGGCGGCGCTCACCCCTGCCCCCGCAGCTCGCGCGTCGTCGGGTGTCCGTGCTCGGTCATGGCTCAAGAGTGGGTCGGCCGCGCCGGCCTTGGCAAACCACGCCCTGTTCGCCGTGCTGGGCAGCGCATGCCGGTGCGGGAAATGCCGGGTGATGGTGACCGGGATCTCCGACGGCTCCTCGCTCGACAGCTCAGGGGGCGGTCGGACCGGGCGGGAGACCGCCCGGCCCGACCGGATCTGATCAGCTCGCCGGGGCGGGCCCCCCACCCGGCTCGGCGGGGACCCGGGTGACCGACGCCCGCATCGGGCTCGGCTCGCCGGGCGGGACGGGTGGGCTCAGCGATGCCGACGGTCGCATTGGGCTCGGCTTGCCCGGCACGCCGGGTTCGCCCGGCCTGCCAGGCATGCCGGGAGGTCCCGACGGGCTCGGCGTGCCTGGCAGCACCGGGCCGGGCTGGCTGGGCACGCCGGGCGGCCCGGACGGGTTGGGGACTGGCGCGCCCGCCGGGCCCGCCGGGCTGGGCGCGGCCGGTGGAGGTCCGTCCGAGCCGGTCGCGGCCAGGGCGATCGGAGTGGCGATCAGGATCGCCGCCAGGGTGCCCACCGCCCCCATCGTCACCGTGGTGCGGCGCCGGTTGCGCACCCGCCGTTCCGCTCGATTCAACTGGTCATGCACGATCGGTGCCTCCTCGGCCAGGTCGATGAGGGTGGTGCGGATGAGGTGCTCGACGGGGTCGCTCATCGCCGTACCTCCAGCAGTTCGATCTCCGGCAGGAGCGCCCGCAGTCGGCTGACCGCCCGGTGGGTGCGGCTGCGCACCGTGCCCACCGAGCAGCCCAGCAACTCGGCCACCTGGGCTTCGGGCAGGTCCTCGTAGTAGCGCAGGACCACCACCGTCCGCTGCGCCGGTGGCAGGTGGCCCAGCGCGGCACGCATCGCCAACCGCACGTCTGAGCCGCCGCTAGGGTCGGCGCCGACCGGTTCGTCGGCGGGGTTGAGCGGCGTCTCCCGCCACCGACGCAGTCGCCGCCACCAGCTGATCTGCTCGCGGTACATCACCACGCGCAGATACCCCTCCGGGTCGGCGTGCCGGATGCTTCCCCACCTGGGGATGGTCCGCGCCAACGCCGACTGGAACAGGTCCTCGGCGGCGCTGCGGTTCCCGGTCAGCAGGTACGCGACCCGCATCAGCGCCGGAGTCCGGCTGGCGACGAACTCGGCCAACCGGGCTCGCTCGTCCTCGTCCACCCACCACCCCATTTCGTTGTCACCCAGACAGACGCCCCAGGTCATCCTGGCTATCCACGGTGGAGGGCGGATTTTCCGCCCGAAAGTGTCGGTCGTGGCGGGTAACGTCCGGCCACCAACTCAAGAAGGGGTGCGGCGAATGGCGAGCGTGGCGGGTCGGGCGGCGGCATCGACACAGGGCGCGTTCCCGCCGTTGCCTCGCGCGGTGGCGCAGTCCTTCTACCGCCGGATGCGGGCCGTGGCGCCGGCCGCGGTCGGCGCCATCGAACGGGACCGGGCGGGCGATCCCGAGCAGATCTTCTCCGACACCGCCTGCGGCCGGTTGGCCGGCTCACTCGACGACGCGGGCCTGCGGGCGCTCGGCATGTGGACGCACCACTGGTGCATGCGCTTCTACGACGACGACACCCGGGCCGGCCGACGGTTGGTCCGGGAGATCGCGGCCCGGCCAGCGCTGGGCTGGACGGCCGACGAGGTGCGCTGGATGCTGCGCGAGTCGGTCGCAGCCGGCCCGGCCGCCGCCGAACGGTTCACCCTGCCCCGGGCCGCCGCCGCGCAACTGCCCCCGGCCGACCGGCCGCTCGACGAGCTGCCCCCGGGCCATTGGCCCGAGGTTCAGGTGCCCCGCCAGCGGCGGCCTGACTGACTGAGGTTGCGGTGACACATCGCGGCTCCCTGGCTGGGTCGGTCGTGTTGCGGGCGGACGACCGGCCGCCAGGTGGCTGCGGCAGGATGGACACCGCACCGCCCCAACGGAAGGACGCCCACAGTGCCCGCCAGCGAACCGACCATCGTCGCCACCAGCATGGGCTTCTTCCGGGGCGACCGGGGGCCTTACGACATGCGCCCCAGCCCGGTCTTCGAGCTGGCGGCCGAGCTGGCCGAGGCCGGTCCGCAGCCGCGGGTCTGCTACCTCGGGCAGGCCGTCGGCGACCAGCCCACCTCGCTGACCGCCGTCTACGGCGCGTTCGCCGACACCCGGTTCCGGCTGTCGCACCTCGCCCTGTTTCCCATGCCGAACGTCGAGGACGTCCGCGCCCACCTGCTCGCCCAGGACGTGATCTGGGTCGGCGGCGGCAGCGTGGCCAACCTGGTCGCGGTCTGGCGGGTGCACGGGCTCGACGAGATCCTGCACGAATGCTGGCAGGCCGGCGTAGTGCTGGCCGGCGTCTCCGCCGGCTCGATCTGCTGGCACGTCGGCGGTGCCACCGACAGCTTCGGCACGCGGCTGCGCGGCTTCACCGAGGGCCTGGCCTGGCTGCCGTACGGCAACGGGGTGCACTACGACAGCGAGGGTCAGCGGCGCCCGCTCATGCACGAGCTGGTCGGCAACAGGACGCTGCCGACCAGCCACTGCACCGACGACGGGGTCGGCCTGGTCTACCGAGGCACCCGGCTCGTCGAGGCAATCGCGGACCGCGAGGGCGTTTCGGCGTACGAGGTCAGCCGCGGCGCGGACGGCAGCGTCCGGGAGGCGGTCATCGCTCCGCGCCTGCTCGGCTGAGAGCGGGTCAGACCCGGTCCTCGAACGCGGCGCACACGGTCGCCCGAGCCTGCGGGCCCTCGATCGCCCGCAGCAGCTCTCGGGCCAGGCCGATCTGGTGCCCCTCGTCGACGGTGTTGTCCATCGGGGTCAGCTCCACCCGCCACCGGAAGTAGAGGTAGTCGTCCTCGTCCGTGGCAGCGAGCTGCGGGTCGGCGTCCTCGTTGGGGTTGATCTCCAACAGGTTGCCGCGTACGTCCACCGAGTCGCGCCGGTAGGGCACCGCGTCGGGCAGCCGGGTGCGGATCCGGTCCAGCAACTCCGCCGCCGTCAGCGGGCCGTCGACCATGATGAGGAACTGCAACGTCGTCTGCACGTCTGCCACCTTGCCAGATGCGGGTCCGCTCAATCGAGCGGGAGGAACGGGCCGTTGTCGAACTTGCCGCCGCGGCGCAGCACCGAGAACTGCACCTTGTGCGGCACGTGCGAGTCCATCAGCTCGCGGCGCAGATGGGTGAAGTCGGTGCCCAGGTCGAAGCTGGCGAGCTGACCGTTCACGTTGATCCGGCGCAACATGGTCTTGCGCAGCCGAGTCCCGTCCGGCGCCCGCGACAGGGAGCGTTCGGCGAGGTTGAAGAAGGTGTCGTCGTCGACGATCAGCGCCACGTCGATGTCCGAGTCGGGGCGGGCGGTGCCGCGTACCCGGCTGCCGTGGGCGACCAGGTCGCCGTCGGGAAGCCCGGCCTGCCGCTGGGTCTGCCGGGCGCCTCGGGCGAACCGGGTCCACTGTCGCTCGGTGAAGCCCTGCGGAACTCGCCGGGCGGCCCGGGTGGTCGCCTGCTCCGCCGCCTCGCCGGCCACGTCGTCGGCCTTGCGCATCATGCTCCGGGCGGCCTTCGCCACGATGCCCCGGGCGGCCGCTGTGGCCCCGTCCGGCAGGTCCCGGCGTCGCCCGGTCACGCCGGCTCGTCCGACTGCCGGCGGCGCAGCACCGCGTCGAAGACCTGCGCCAGCTCGGCGGCGTCCTCCCCGGCGTGGTGTGTGTGGGGCACGTCGTGCAGGCCCAGCTCGTGCTTGATTTTGCCTTTTCGGGTCTGGACCCACTCGCTGCCGGTCAGGCCCATCCAGTAGCTCCGCAGGTCGACGCCCGAGCCGGTCGCACCGAACGGGCTGTGCCCGACGAACCGGACGAAGTACCAGTGCACGAACATGCCGTCCCAGACGGCCGGTGCGGCGAGGAAGACCGGGCGCCCGACCCGGCGTAGCCCGTTGACCCAGGCCGCCGCCGCGGCCATCGCCTCCTGCGCCTGGGGTGCCTCCCGGAGCAGACGCTCCCGGTCCAGCCCGGACACGGCGAGGGCCGCCGGCACGAACTCGTCGGAGATGGGACGCAACTCGGTGTAGAAGGCCATGTCCGGGTGACCGGTCACGGCCATCCCCAGCGAGATCATGCTGTACGGCCCGGGGATCGGGCCGTCTGCCTCCACATCGACGGCGATGTAGAGCTCGGGCAGCGGAGAGGTCATCCCAGCACCACCCCGATGGCCTGGTCGATCAGCATGTTGAGGACGATGTCGGTGAGCTTCTTGAAGATGGGGATCTCCAGCAGAGAGGCACCGAACGTCGGCGCGGCCGTCGCGATCGCCTGGATGATCTGCACCAGCAGGATGATCAGCTGGACGATCACGTTGATCTTCAGGGCGAGGACGATGAGCGCGCACACGAAGAGCGTCGCGGCCACCATCTGCGCACCGGTGCCCCCGTCACGGAGCACCGAGATCGCCGACCCGCCGGCCTCCCAGCGCTGCTGGAACGCGGCCAGCGCGTCGCCCTGGTTGCCGTCCAACACCCGTTGCGCCGCCGCCGTGCCCTCTGCCGCCGCACTGTTCAGCGAGTCGGCCATCTCCATCCACATCTGCCCGAGCTCGAACATCTTCGTCTCGTCCGACTTGGGCCACGTGTAGCCCAGCTCGTTGAGCAGGCCGGCGAGTTCGCCCGGCAGCATGATGCCCATCGACCCGCCTACCAGCTCATCGTCGTGAACTGGGCGTCGTTGTCCTGCTCGACCAGGTCGTACTGGTCGGCCATCAGGCTCAGGCCGTCACCGAAGCCACGCAGCCCGTCGACGACCGACCCGAGGCACTCCGCCGCGATCTCCTCGGCCGCCTGGTACGACATGCCGATCAGGCCGCCCACGTCGTCGTCACCGAAGATGTCGCCCATCGAGGCCGTCCGCGCGCGCAGCGCCTCCCACTGCGCGGCGAGCTGCTCGGCCACCGTCGTCAGGTGGCCGCCGCCCTGGCGCAGCGCGGGTGGATGCACCTGTAGGCCGTCGCGCATGTCGTCACCTCGCTGACTGCTGGATGCGCCGCACCGCATCGGTGAGGGCGTCGGTCATCGCCGCCATGCTGCGCACCGACTCGTTCTGCAACTCGTCGAGCTTCTCGCCAAGGACCACCGGGTCCACCGGCGGCGCGTCCACGGCCGCCTCGCCGGCCTGGAGTCGCAGGTCGTCCAGTGCGGCATTGACCGCCAGGGTGATCTGCTCGCCGAGCAGTTCGGCACCCATCCGCAGAGCGCGAGGGTCCACCGTCACCGACTCGACCCGCTGGCCGACCATGACCACCTCGACCTGGCCGCCCGCTGCGGATCCCGTGCCCCGCGCCTGCTCGACGGCCAGATCGTCGCCGGGAACCTGACCTGTCGACCTCATCGACGCCAGTGCCTGTCGGGTCTGCTGGAACAGTCGGTCGAATTCCGTCACCTGGTCCACAACGCCCCCTAACGCCGCACGCGACATCGAAAAGGGTAGCAACGGGACCGCGCCGTCGGGGTCCGCCGACGCGGCGACCGGTGGTCCGGTGCGACCCGATCGGAGCCGCCTGGACCGGTCTGGACGCGACCGGCGTAAGCTGGCCCGTCGTGAGTCTCTCCATCGGCATCGTCGGCCTGCCCAACGTCGGCAAGAGCACGCTTTTCAACGCGTTGACCAAGAACGACGTGCTGGCGGCGAACTACCCGTTCGCCACCATCGAGCCCAACGTCGGCGTGGTCGGGCTGCCTGACGAGCGGCTGGGCAAGCTGGCCGAGATCTTCTCCTCGCAGAAGGTGCTGCCGGCCCCGGTGTCGTTCGTCGACATCGCCGGCCTGGTTCGCGGTGCGTCCAAGGGGCAGGGTCGGGGCAACGCCTTCCTGGCCAACATCCGGGACGCCTCGGCGATCTGCCAGGTCGTCCGGGCCTTCTCCGACCCGAACGTGGTCCACGTCGACGGCAAGATCTCCCCGGCCGACGACATCGAGACGATCAACACCGAGCTGATCCTCGCCGACCTGCAGACCCTGGACAAGGCGCTGCCCCGGTTGGAGAAGGAGGCCAAGCTCCGCAAGGACCGGGCCGCCGCGGTCGCCGCAGCGAAGGCGGCCATCGAGGTGCTCGACGGCGGCACCACCCTCTACTCCGGGGCCGCCGCCGCCAAGATCGAGCTGGAGCACCTGCGCGAGCTGCACCTGCTCACCACCAAGCCCTTCCTGTACGTCTTCAACGTCGACGAGGCCGAGCTGGCCAACGCCACGTTCCTCGACGAGCTGCGCGCCCTGGTCGCCCCCGCCGAGGCCGTCTTCATGGACGCGAAGATCGAATCCGAACTGGTGGACCTGCCCGACGATGAGGCCCGCGAGCTGCTGGAGTCGATCGGGCAGAACGAGCCCGGCCTCAACCAGCTCGTCCGCGTCGGCTTCCGCACCCTCGGCCTCCAGACGTACCTCACGGCCGGCCCCAAGGAAGCGCGCGCCTGGACCGTCCCGGTCGGCGCCACCGCGCCGGAAGCCGCGGGCGTCATCCACAGCGACTTCCAGCGCGGCTTCATCAAGGCCGAGGTGGTCTCCTACCACGACCTGGTCGAGTTTGGTTCGATGGCGGCGGCCAAGGCGGCGGGCAAGGTCCGCATCGAAGGCAAGGAGTACGTCATGCAGGACGGCGACGTGGTGGAGTTCCGCTTCAACGTCTGAATCGGGCCTGTTCCCGCAGGTCAGGCGGTTGAGCCGTGGCCCGGGGGCACGTCGGGGGCACAACCCCACGCGTCATCGACGGCGCGGCGGGTGCGTTCTTCCGAGTCCGGCATCAGGTGGCCGTACGTCGACAGGACCAAGGTCGCGTTCTCGTGCCCCAGCCGTTCAGCGACCACGATGACCGACTCGCCCTGCATCAGCAATACCGAGGCGTAGTGGTGCCGCAGGTCGTGACTCGTGGTGCCCTTGGGCAGCCCGGCCCGCTCGACGGCCGCCGAGAAGATCAGCGAACCGTAGTAGTCGTGCCGGTACGGGCCGGCGAAGCGGGTGGTGAAGATGGTGCCGTCAGCAGCCGGCGGGAACTGCGCCGAGTGCTCGCGGATGGCAGTCGCCACCACCTGGGGCAGTGGGACGGTTCGGCGGGAGCGGCGGGTCTTCGGCTCGGTGCGCACCTTGGACTGTGGCGCGAACTGCCATTCGATCCGAACCGTCCGGGCGACGTAGTCGACATCCTGGACGCGCAGTGCAAGCAGCTCGCCGAGGCGAAGTCCGAGGCCGGCTTGCGCGATCACCATGGCCTGATTGCGGGCGGGCATCGAGGCGGCGAGGTCGCGCACCTGGTCGACGGTGAGCGGCACGATGCGTTCTCGGTGGGCTGACGGCAGGCTAATTCTCACCACGGGAGAGCGGCCGACAAGCCGATCCAGCACCGCAGCCGCGTAGACCGACCGCAACAGGCCAACCAGGTTCCGCAGGGTCGATGGCGCGAGCATCTTGGACCGGTCAGCCGCCCACGCCTGGACCTCGGAGGGCACGACGGCCGCCAGGCGACGAGAGCCGAGCGGAGTGCCGGCGATGTGCGTTTCGATCAGCCCGGACACCCGGCGGGCGGTCGTCGGCCGGTGGGCGCGGCCAGCGGCCCAGCGTCGGGCGTACTCGACGACGGTCGTCTTATCGGACGGGTCGACGTACTGGCCGCGCAGGATGTCGCCTTCGACCTGAGCGAGGAACCGGTCAGCGTCGCCCTTGCGGGTAAAGGAGCGCTTCCGCTGCCGGCGAGCGTCATCCCGCCAGCGGGCAAGGTAGCTGACTTTGCCGTCGCGGAGGCGCTTCTCGACGCTGCCCATGTCAGGCCGCCTGTCCGGCGAGCCAAGTCCGGACGTCGACCGGGTCGTACCGCAGGTGCCGACCGACCTTGAAGGCACGTGGACCCGTCCGGCGATAGCGCCACTGATAAAGCGTTCCCACCGGCACCCGGAGGAACGCAGACACGTCCTCGATCGACCACAGATCATCAGTACTCATTGCTGCTCGGCTTGCCAACGTCAGTCCTCCTTGTCGGTGCTATCTAGGCGGCCGGCGACAGACCGGCGGGGGTGGCGCTGAGTTCGTGGGCGAGTTCTTCGCGGCCGGCGGCGTGTCGGGCGCGGGCCATGGCGGCGGCGGTGTTGGCGAGGAGTGCGTCTCCGGTGGTGTGCCAGCCGACGCCGGCGAAGGTGAGGGTGCCGACGATGAGCGGGGTGGTGTCGTCGAGGTGGTCGACGGCGCGGAGGGTGCCGGGTTTCTCGTCGGCCTGGTCCTGGTGCTCGTGGCGTCGGAAGCTGACGCGGGTGTTGCGCAGGAGTTGGAAGGTGACGGAGTAGCGGCGGGCTTTGGTGAGGAAGTGGCCGCCGTAGCCGAGCATGTGTGCCCATCGCCGCAGCCGGGCGTAGGGGTTGCCCGTCGTTGGTTTCGTCGGTTCGGCGTCAAGGGTGGCTTGACGGTGGGCGACGCAGACGGGGCAGGCGGCGTAGCGGGTGTGGGTGCCGCAGTCGGGGCATTCCCAGCGCTTCACGAAGCCGGGTGCGGGCCGGTGGTCCCGGGGCCGCTGTGAGAGCGGGACGGGTGTGCCGACCGGTCGGCCGATGCGCCAGCAGGCGTCTATGAGGCGGGCGATGTGGTCGCCGTCGGGGTCGGCGTAGTCGCCGATCGAATCGGCGTCGAGCCTGACGGAGCGGTGCCCGGTTACCTCGGTGCTTTTGGTGGCGTACTTGGCAAGGTAGCCGGCGACGAGGCTGTCGGTGACTTCTCCCGCGCCGCTGGTGGTGATGGGCTCCAGGTCGAGCTGCTCGCCCCAGATGATCGACCAGCCGCCGGCCCGGTCCGGGTGTGGTGGGGTGGTGTAGGCGATCTGCGTGGCGGCGTGGCGCAGCGCGTCGACCAGATCGTCGACGGTGAACCCGGGCGGCGGGGGGACGATCGCGTCTGGGTCGGCGGGGTTGACACCGTCGAGGCGGGCGATGGCGTGGAAGTGCACCGCTGCCCGAGCTTGAAGCTCAGCGACCTTCCCGGGTGAGAGCCGGACCGGGGCGACTTTGCGGGTGTTGCCGGAGGCAGTGACCACCTCGACCGGTGGGATGCCGCGTTGCCGGGCGAGGTGGGCGAGGTGGCGTTCCGCGGCTTGCTTGGTGCGGTGCCACAGCTTGCCGGAGAACACGTTCCACACGACCTGGTGGTCGTGGTCGTAGCAGTCCAGGCACAACGGCCGACCGATCACCAGGTCGCCGGACTCGTGGCGTGCCCAGCACACAGCCGGGCGACCATGGGTGCAGAGGCCGGCGGTGGGATCGGTGGTACGGCGGGCGTGGCACGGTTCGGCCCGGCAGTCGCAGCGTTTGCGGTTGGCGCAGGTGTGCCGCTTGGCCGACCGGTTGTGCACGGTGCCGAAGGACGGGGCGGTGAACGTGGCGAACACCGCCGGGTGCGCGGCGACCGTTTCGGGGATGCCTTTGCCGCCGACGAGGCCGGCGCGCAGAAGTTGGTAGGCGTCACGTTGGTAGGTCTGGGCGCAGGCGGGACAGACCGTCGCGCGGCGGTTGCCGCACGCCTTGTAGATCGCGGCGTCGGGCATGGCGTCGGTGTGCCGGGCGTGAAGGAGTCGGCCGGTGGTGGGTTCGACGGTGAGGAGTTGGCCGGCGAGGCGGATGGGTCGGGTGCAGGCGGCGGCAGCCCGGATGTGTTCCAGCCAACCGAAGTAGTCGGGGTGCTGGGCGCGGGTGAACGCGGAGCCGGCGGCGGTGTAGCCGACATAGGGACCGGTGGTGTCGGCGTTCGAGCCCACACCCCGGGCCGAAGCGCGGGGTGTGAGGTCCAGCGTCGAAACCATCAGGCAGCCTCACCGGGGAGGTGCCGGGTGGTGATGGTGTGTTGGGTGACGATGATGCGGCAGGCGCCGCACTGGCGGTCGGCCGGTTCGTGCCGGTGGCACGCGATCGTGGCGGTCGTTTCGCCGCAGCGGATGGTGACCGGAGTCCGGCATGCCCCCCCGGGGATGACGTGGATGACGGTGCGTCGGGTGTCGTAGGGGTGCGCCTGGGTGAAGGCCGGGCAGGTGTGGGTGACCTGCTCGATGTCGACGACGTGAATGGTCATCGGGTACCACCGACCGGGGTGCCGTTGACGGCCGGGGTGTGGCCGGTGATGGTGTGCAGCAGTTCCCGGGCGATGTCCGGGGTGACCGAGAGCAGGCCGCCGAGTTCATCGGTGGTGATGGGTCGGCCGGTGCTCTGCTCGTGGCGTCCGATGACGAACCGGGCGGTGGGCATCAGGTGCGCCGGAACCTCGGGCCGGGCGACCGAAATCGGGGTGAAGGCAGGGGCCTGGACGATAGCCGGCGTCGGTGCCTGCGGGGTGTCGACGACCGGCTCAGATGCCGGCGGGGTGTCGACGGCGGGCGGAGTAACCGAAGTGATTTCGGCAGTCCGGGTCGTCGCCGGAGCGAGGACGAGTTTGACCAGGGCCATGAACGCCAGGGCGGGGACAGCGGACAGGAGCCACCCGGATGGGCCGGGCTTGGCGACCGCGAGTTGCGCAGCGAGGGATAGGCCGGCGGAGCCGATGAGCAGAAGCATCGGGTAGGTGATGGATGCACCGACGCGTTGGCGTCGGCGGATCGTCAGCAGCGCGGCGACGGGGACGAGTTCGGAGATGACGGCGTTGGCCCAGCCGAACCACTCGCCGGTGCCGGTGGGGGAATTGGCGAGGGTCCAGTCTTTGACGTGGGTGAATGAGGCCGCTCCGGCGAAGCCGGCGACGGTGAGCAGGATGAGGACCAGGGCGACGCCCTCGATGCGAGGGCCGGCAGGTTGGCGGGTCATCGGACACCGCCCATGTAGGCCATGGCGATGCCGATGAGCAGGATGACGGCGAAGGTGATCAGGACAGCCATCAGTGGCCTCCGTGGCAGTCGAGGCAGCAGCCGTAGCGGCGGGGGATGTAGTAGGGCTTCACCTGGTCGCAGTAGCGACAGGTCCGGCGAGCCAGCAGGGCTTTGGCGATGGCCTCCCGCTGCGCGGGTGTAGCGGTGCGCTTCGGTGCGGCGAGGTCGGTGCGGTAGAGGTAGGCGACCCGGCGGTTTTTGCGGTGCCGCCAATAGATTTGGGCTACCGGGTCTTGTCCTCCGGGGCGAAGGCCGGCGGCGCGGAGCTGCCGCACGGTGGCCAGGCCGGACGGTGCCCCTTGGTAGGGAAAGGTGGGGAACCCGTAGCGGGTGCCGAGCGGGTCGTAAAACTCGACCCGAATGCCAGTGCGGTCGGCGAGGTTGTCGAGGTCGACGCTGCGAAGGTTGGTCATGGCTTGTCTCCCCAGCGCTGTTGGGCGGCTTGGCGGGAGATGCCGAGGCGGGAGCCGATTTCGGCCCAGGAGTAGCCGAAGGCCCGCAGGCCGATCACGGCTTCACCGATCGCGTCGTCGATGACGGATGAGAGGGCGACGAGGTCGCGGAGTGCTTCGACGTCTCCGGTGGCGACGCGGCGGCCGTGGGCGCGGATGATGCGTCGGGCGAAGCCGGCGAACTGGTCGTTTTCGACGACGTCCCGACGCTGCTGGCGCGGAATGGATGTCAAGGACTGCTTGACGGTGTTCATCGGATCTCGCCTCCCCCGTTGTGGAGGGAGTCCCATTCGGTGGCAGCCGTCTCAAGGGCGGTGATGACCTGCTCGGCGGTGCGGGTCGGGTCGTCGTTCCACGAGTACGGGGAGGTGTGCTCGTCGAGCAGGTAGCCGTCCTCGTCGATGAAGAACACGGGCGCGGTGGTGTCGAGGTAGTCGACGAGCACGCCCAGGGTGTTCAGGTAGTCGGCGAGGGCGTCGGGGTCGAGTTGGGAGAAGTGCTCGACGCGGTGTCCGGCGCAGGCGATGCCGATGGCCCCGGCGGCGCAGGCCGGCGGGGTGAGGGTGCCAACGCTCTTGGCGTAGTAGGTGCCCTGGTGCCAGCCGTGCCGGCGTAGGTAGAGGGCAGCCATCCGCAGCAGGTCAGCGGGTGTGACCGGTGCTGTGGTGGGTGGGTTGTGGGTAGCCTTCATGGCAACCACGTCCTTTCGGGGGCTGTCGGTTGGTGGTCGGCAGGACCAGCGGTTGCTGGCAGGCGTTGACTGGTCCTGTCGGCCGGTTAGCGGGCGCGTAGCCGCAGGTAGCGGCGGTGCCTGTTGTCGTCACCCGGCATCTGGGTAGGTGCGGAGACGTAGACGAGTCGTCCGCTGCGGGCGACGGCCTGGACCATGGCGGCGATGTCCTCGGGACTGCCGGTGATCCACAGTTCGGTGAACTGCGCGGCCCGCTGGTTGTTGGCCTTGGCGTAGGTACGTTCGCGGGTGGTCATGCCGCCATCTCCCACTCGGTGGGGTTGACCGCCGGGATGCTGGTGGCCGAGGTGGGGCGGCGGGTCCAGGCGGCGTAGTCGGCGATGTTGTAGATGTCGGTGTCGGTGAGGTAGGCGGCCTTGATGCGGCGGGGAACGCCGCCTTCGGCCAGGAGGTAAGCCGCGCCCTGGTTGGTGGGTGAGATGTCGGAGGCGGTGTAGCCCTGCTCGGCCCAGCCCTGACCGAGGATGATGTTCGAGCTGTTCAGCGACGTGCACCGGAACGCGGCCCGGTAGCCGAACAGGTCCCGCAACGAGGCGGGGATGATGTCCCAGCTCGGGCGTTGGGTGGCGGCAACCACGGGCATGCCGCAGGCGCGGCCGAGGGAGACGAGCCCGCGCAGGAGGGTGGAGAACTCTTCCTGTTGCTGCTTGGTGCCGAGGACGGTGGAGTACATGGCGAGTTCGTCGATGATGGTGACGATGACGGACATGCCGTCGCCGTCGGCGAGCTTGCGGCGCCGGTTGGCCAGCAGCCAGGCGTAGCGGTTGGTGGCGACGACCAGGAGGCGACGGAGGACGTCGATGGCTTGGTCGATGTCGGGGCCGATGAACGCGTCGGCGAGGTCGCGCCAGGGGCCGAGTTCGACGAGTTTGGCGTCGAAGAGCACGAGGCGGGTGTTGTCGGCCAGGGCGGCGTGGCCGCAGATGTTGTTGATGAGGCCGGATTTGCCGCCGCCGGGTTCGCCTGCGGTGAGCAGGTTGCGGTAGATGACGTCGAGGTAGACGGGTTGGCCGAACTCGTCGATGCCGATGAAGATCGGGTCGAACATCGACAGGCCAGGACCCACCGGCACCGCATCAGCAGTGGTGGGAATCGTGGTGCTCATCAGGTGCCCTCCTGGGCGTTGTGGGCGCGAGAAGCCACACGAACGAGCCGCCATGGCTCCTCGCGTCCTTGGTTGGGTTGGGTCAGATCCAGTCGGAGGTGTCGTCGTCTTCCACGGACGACGCAGACGAAGCCGCAGGCTTACTGCCGTTGGCCGTAGTAGCGGCCGGCTTCTTGCCGGCGGGCTTGCCCTGAGTGGGGAGGGTGACCGTCGGCATGTGAACGTCCGGCAGGTCCAGGGCGGTGGGGACCGTCAACGGCGAAGCCGAGACGGGGGCGGTCGGGTCGATCACGTCGACCAGCGGTGAACCGACGTGGGCGGTCAGCACCTCGCGGCGCTTGATGTCGAACCGCAGGTAGGCGGCGTTGTTCTCCGAGGCGCGCTCGATGAGCACGGTCGAGGCGTGGCAGGTGACCGCGATCTTGTCGAGGCGTCCCTCCAGGTCCTTTTCGGACAGGCCGGGGCGTAGGTAGACCCAGACCCGCTCGCCGACAGGGGTCGGCTTGGCCCAGAGGATCAGCGGCAGGCTGCCGGATTGGTTGGCGATGATGAACTGCGCGAAGCACACGCGCAGTCGATGCCGAACGATCAGGCACCAGGTCCAGGCTTTGACCTGGCGGCGAACCGGGCGGATGGCGGCGGGGACGCCGACGACCAGGGCGACCACGAGCAGGGTCACCACGGTTGGGGTGTGGTCAGCGAGCTGTACCCACGCGGTGAGCAGCAGGACACCGAGGATGGTTTCCGGGGTCCACCACCAGAGCAGCCGGATCACCGGCCAGATGCGGACGAGCACCCAGACGAGCCCGCCGGTCGGTACGCCGATCAGCGCGCCGACGAAGACGGCGAGAATCGGGTGGATGTAGGCAGCGGCCACCACGGCCGACAGGATGCCGACGATGACCGCCGTCAGGATGAACGCCATCCGGGCGTTGCGCGCGGAGGAACGGTGAACCTTGGCCTCGATGACCGTCACCGTTCCGGTTGACCTGCCAGCGAACCGGCGGGGGCTAGACTTGGACACGACGAGTCCTCCCAAGCACATTGGGTTGGATGAGTTGGAAGGCACGGGGTCGGGTGATGTAGGAGTCAGACCGACCCCGCGCCAGCTCTTACGGGGATGCCACCACCACAGGTGATGACCAGGCTCGGGAATGTAGGAGTCAGATTCACTCCCGGACCCATGGTGTGGATTGGTTCAGCGGACCATCAGGCCGCTTCGGCGAGCCACGGACACCTGCGGCTCACACAGCACAGCGTGCGAGGGACCTACTTGGCCGGAGAACCAGTCTTCGGCTTCAGCGAGACCGCCCGGAACGCGACGCCGTTGCGCCCGTTGGTCGCCCACGGAATGGCCTCCAACTGCTCGACAGCCAGGAAGTCGCCCACCTTCACGCTCGGCTTCTCTCCCGCCGTGGTGATGGTGATGACCTCCCCACCGTTCTCGTCGAGCACGAAGACCTGGGTAGACCACATGAGCCGGCCCGTGTTCTTCTCGGACTTCTGATTGCCGTTCTGGTCGTTCTTCGGCTCCGGGTCCTTCGACGCCGTCACCTGCTTGCTCGTGGTGTCCACGTACAGCTTCACGACAGACCTCCTGTGTCTGAGCGCATCCCTTGTTGGATGACTGCTCGGCGATGAGTCCACTCTCGCCAAACTCCGGGTCACGACGTCACTACTAGTGCTGTACGTCTTGGGACGTCCCCGTTATGCTCAAGTCGTCCCTCACGTCCAAGGGAGTAGACGATGGCAAATGAACGCCTCCGCGAAGCGATGCTCAAGACTGGTCTGTCCACGTACGAGCTGGCCGAGAAGCTCGATGTCAACCCGAAGACGGCGGAGCGATGGGTGACCTTCGATCGCGCCCCATATCCACGTCACCGGCATGCGATCGCCGCCATCGTCCAGGAGCGCGAGGCGTACTTGTGGCCGAAGGCCGTTTCAGCGGAGAGGGCCACGCGCATCGCAGACTCGGAGCTCGTCCACGTTTACCCGCGTCGCGCGGCCGTTCCGTTGGACCTCTGGGGCCGACTGATCACTCAGGCCACCAAAGAGATTGGGGTCTTGGTCTACGCCGGCTTGTTCCTGCCGGAACAGGTCCCAACCATCATCAAGGATCTGACTGCCAAGGCGCAGGCAGGAGTCCGGGTACGCATCCTGCTGGGTGACCCGGACTCGGAAGCGGTCGCGGCGCGAGGAGCGGAGGAGGGGATCGGGCACGCTATGGCAGGGAAGGTGCACAACGTCCTGGCGTTCTACAACCAGCTTCGCGGTGTTGAAGGCGTCTTCGCACGGTTCCATGGCACCACGCTCTACAACTCGATCTACCGGTTCGACAACGAGCTACTCGTCAACACGCACGCCTACGGATTTCCAGCGGCCCATGCTCCGGTGCTGCACCTTCGGCGACTCTCGGCAGGCGAGTTGTTCGATACCTACGCCGACAGCTTTGACCGCGTGTGGTCGAGCGGACACCCGATCTGGGCACCAACCGTGGCAGCCTAGAGGGATGGCGAGGATCGAGCACTACGACGACCCGGACGCGCCGAAGGCCAACAGCATCGTGGTAGCTGTGACGGTCTTCGTTCAGGACGAGCACGGGCGTGTCCTGCTCATTCGGCGCACCGACAACGGCCTGTGGGCGCTACCGGGCGGCGCCCAGGACTTCGGTGAGTCCATCGCCGAAACAGCCGCGCGTGAGACTCGGGAAGAAGCTGGTGTCGACGTTGAGGTCGTCGACGTCGTGGGAACCTACACGGACCCGAAGCATGTGGTGGAGTACAGCGATGGCGAGGTCAGGCAGCAGTTCTCCATCTGCTTCCGCGCCCGTTACGTCGGCGGCGAGCTGCGCACCAGCGAGGAGTCAGCCGAGGTGCGATGGGTGTCCCAGGACGAGCTGGATAGCCTGCCGATCCACCAGTCGATGCGGCTTAGGATCGATCACGGGTACGAGCATCGAGCCAAGCCCTACATTGGCTGAGCGGCGAGTGTGGCTTCGGTCCGTTTGACAGCTTCAAGAAGCGTCGGCGTTGCCCGAGCCCAGAAGCGAACCACGATGCTGTCTGGCTCGTAACGCTGGTGGATCTCGGCCAACCGATCCAGCACATCCAGGTCCTGACCGTCGGGACCGGTGGTCATGTCAGCGAACCAAAGGGCATCCGCGGTTGACGACTGCTCCTGGTCGAACTCCTCAGCAAGGACACTGCCGAGCCCTCGCTCGTCGGCCTCGAACTGAGCGCAGGAGTGATGGGCGACCAACGCAGCAATCCTGCGAGGCCAACCGTTGGCCAGTAGCCAACGACCACCATCGAGAGCGTGTAGGCCGGTGTCTGCAATGCCAGGGGCGTAGCCCAGGTCGTGTAGCCAGGCCGAAGCCACTAACGCCTGAGCATCAGTGTCGTCAAGAACATGAGCGATGCGGTCAGCCTTCAAAGCGACAGCCTGCACATGCTTCCACCTACGCGGCAGTCCACCAGCCAGGTGACGCCCTGCCAGCTCAGCGGCCTGCACTAGAAGGTCGTCCACGCATTCAGGCTACGCGTCCCGAGACGTCTCCGGCATCAGCCCATCGCTGCCTTGAGGGTGCCGGCTGGCTGCCGGACACCGACAGGGTCAAGCCTCAGTCGCCAACCTGGCGTCGCTGCGACTCACGGCGCAGTGGGTCGAGCAAGCTCCTCCATGTGCCGGCGGACAACGTCATCATGCGTTTGACCACGTCCCGTGCCCGGTCCTCGTTGTCGAACTGGTGCCTCACCTCCTGGCCCTCGTCACCTCCGAGGCGGCCCCGGACGATCCAGCGATCCCCGTCCGACATCAACCAGATGTCGCGCCGTCCCATCCGGCCCCACACGCCGTTCCACCAGCGGCCCTGCACGTCCACGGCGAGAGTCTATCGAACGCATGTACGAGCCGGCCGGCTGCCGGCGATGTTGTGCAAAGTTTCTGTACGTCTTCAAGGCGGCCCTGAACGGGCCGCACGCGCCGCCGCCTGGGCGCGCGTCCGTCGCTCCGCTGGCGCTCCGACTCCGGCCACGCAACACGCCCGGCGGCTGGCGCGGAAAGCGGAAAGCCCAAGGGGCCGCCGCAGAACGACAGGCTGGTGGGTGGTGGGTGTATGAGCCGGCAGCCGGCCGGGCCGCGCGGCCAGGACCCGCGCGGCGCAGGGGAGCGCACGTCGGCCGCGTCGGCGGGCTGGCGGCGGTCGTGGGACGCGGCTACTGCGCCTCTGGCGGGGGCGCTCCGGCTCCAGGATGGCCGGGGCTGCGTCGGCGGGGCGCGGTCCGTGGGTGGTTGCGGTAGGCCATCCCGCCTGCCATCGACCCGGGCAAGCCGAGCACACCACCGCCCGACCCGCCAGCGTCCGAACCTGCGTCAAGGCCCGCTTGACGTGGCGGGCCGGGCGGTGGCCCGCTCCCCAGGTGGGCGGGTCGATGGCAGACGGGATGGCAGGTGGGCGCTGCGGGACGTGCCCGATGAACGGGCGGCTGCGCATGGGGACGGCGGCGGAGGTGCGCGAGCGGTGACGGCCGGGTGTGCATCCGGTAGCTTGGCGGAAAGATCAGGCCCAGGTTCATCAGCGGGGGTAAGGGTGCCAGGGACAGCAGGGTGGTTGGACAGCGCTGTCCGCGACTTCAGCGCGGCGTGTGCTTCAAAGCTCGCCGGCCCTGGCGAGCGTGAGGCCGCGATTCGCAGCCCGATAGAGATGCTTCTCGGAGCCGCCGGCAAGCAGTTAGGCGTGACGGCCGTCTTTCACGATGAGGTCCGCGACACCGAGCGACAGGTCCGGCCGGACTACGGCGTCAGTGTCGGCGGGGCAATCACCGGATACGTGGAAATCAAGGCACCCGGCAAGAGCATCGATCCGGGCGGGCTGCGCGGCCATGACCGGGTGCAGTGGGAGCGCCAACGCGACTTACCGAACCTGCTCTATACCAACGGCACGGATTGGCGGCTCTACCGCGACCAGGAGTTGGTCGACGCGCCGGTACGGTTCACCGGCAGTCTCGACGGCGGCAGCATCACCGCCCCGCCGGCCTTCGAGAAGCTGCTCACCGAATTCCTGAAATGGCGGCCAGCGCCTATCAACAGCGTCGGTGCGCTGGTACGGGCGGTTGCCCCACTAACGCGGCTACTGCGCGGCGAGGTACTGGACCAGCTTGCCGCCGAGCGAAAGGCTGTCCGGGGAGGGGCCGAGCGGGAGGTTCAGCCTTTCCTGGGACTGGCGCAGGACTGGCGGCGAATGCTGTTCCCGCAGGCTGACGACGCCACCTTCGCCGACGGATACGCGCAGACGGTGACGTTTGCGCTGCTGCTGGCCCGCACCAACTCGATCACCGTCACGGGTCACTCACTGCACACCATCGGCGAACAGCTCCGTGCCGAGCACTCGCTCATGGGCCGGGCGTTGCAGCTACTCACCGACGACCTCGTCGCCGCCTTCAAGGTCACCCTCGATCTACTCGCCCGGGTCGTCGACGCCGTCGACTGGACGAGGGTACGGCGAGGCCGCCGCGACACCTACCTACACCTGTACGAGCACTTCCTCGACGAGTACGACGCCGACCTCCGAAGAGCATCCGGGTCGTACTACACCCCGCTCGAACTGGTCGAGCAGATGGTCCGGCTGACGGAGAACGTTCTCGTCTCCCGGCTGGACAAGCCGCGAGGCTTTGCCGACCCGGACGTGCTCACCGTTGACCCCGCGATGGGCACCGGCACATACCTGCAAACCGTTCTTGAACGCATCGCCAAGGTCGCCGAAGCTCACGACGGTCCGGGAGCCGTAGCCGGAGCGGTCAGTCTGGCCGCCGAGCGGATGATCGGCTTCGAGCTTCAGATGGGTCCCTACGCGGTTGCCGAGCTGCGCGCGGCAGACCTGCTCGCATCGCACGAGGCGTCTCCTCCACCAGGGGGGATGAAGCTGTTTGTCACCAACACGCTCGACGACCCCCACGCCAGTGACGTCCAGCTCGGCTCGGGAATGCAGCTCATCGCCCGCGCCCGGCGCAAAGCCAACGAGATCAAAGCCCGCGCCAACGTCACTGTGGTCATCGGGAACCCTCCATACGCGGAACTCGCCAACGGCGACGGCGGCTGGGTCGAGAACGGCACGACCGGCCTCGACAGCAAGCGACGCGCTCCAGCTCTCTTAGAGGATTGGTACAACCCGGGTATCGCACGGTTCAAGGCGAAGCTGAAGAACCTCTATATCTACTTCTGGCGCTGGGCCACCTGGAAGGTGTGGGAGTCGACGCCTGACCAGGTTGACGGAGACGCCGGGGTGATTTGCTTCGTCACCACCTCCGGCTACCTTTCCGGGCCAGCTTTCACGGGCATGCGCGAGTACCTACGCCGGCACGCCTCCGAGGGCTGGATCATCGACCTCACGCCCGAGGGACAGACCCCCGACATTCCAACCCGCATTTTTCCCGGCGTCCGGCAGCCGCTCGCCATTGGCATCTTCGTCCGAACCGCTGACGCCACCCGGGACAAGCCAGCGCTGATCCATCACCGGAGCCTGACCGGTCGCAGAGCGGACAAGCTAGCCGCGTTGGCAGAGGTGCAACTCGACGACGACGGCTGGCGAGATTGCCGGACCGAGTGGGAATCTTCGCTCACTCCGGCCGCCGCCAGCAGTTGGGACACCTACCCCGCGCTTGACGACCTAATGCCTTGGTACTCCCCAGGGCTGTTCCCCACTCGCACGTGGGTCTATGCGCCCAGCCGGGACGTGCTGAGGCGGCGTTGGGCGAAGCTCATTGGTGAGACAGACCGTGAGCGGAAGGCCGAACTGTTCAAGGAAGGCAGTGACGCCAACCTCGTGAAGGTGAAACCTCGCCTGCCGGGTAACGACACGCACCCGAACCCGAGGGTACCGGTGATTGACGAGGTTGAACCGAATGTGGCCTTTGTGCAGGTTGGCTACCGAGCCTTCGACCGGCAATGGGTGCTCGCCGACCCTCGCCTGATGGACAGACCCCGGCGAGAGCTCTGGTCAGCTCGGATGCCCGGCCAGGTCTTCGTCATCGAGCAGCACCGCAAGGCCATTCAGTCGGGTCCAGCGGTCGTCTTCACGTCCCTAATCCCAGACTTCGATCACTTCAAGGGATCGGAAGGCGGCCGGACGCTACCTCACCTGCACCCGGGCGGTACCCCGAATCTCGCCCCAGGGCTCCTGTCTGCACTGACTGAACGAATCGGCGTAGAGGCCCGCGGTGCAGACGTTCTCGCCTACGTCGCCGGGGTCACGGCTCACCCGGCCTTCACCGCTACCTTCGCCGACGAACTGACCACGCCCGGCGTCCGAGTACCCATCACCACCGATTCCGCGCTCTGGTGCACCGCAGTCGAGGTTGGCCGCCAGGTCCTCTGGCTGCACACCTACGGCGAAGGGTTTACAGCCCCGGAGCGGCCAGCCGGCTCGATCCGGTTCCCCTCCGGCGATGCGCGACAGCCGCTGTCGCTGACCCCGGTCACGCTGGTGCCTGAAACGATCAGTTACGACCCGCAACGGCAGGTCATCGCCGTCGGTGACGGCGAATTCGGGCCGGTCGGGTTGGACGCGTGGGACTACGCCGTCGGTGGTCGGAACATCATCAAATCCTGGTTCAACTACCGCAAGAAGGAGCCAGGCGGGCGGCGAGGGTCCCCGCTCGACGACATGCACGTCGACGCCTGGGAGCCGAGCTGGACCGGCGAGTTCATCGACCTGCTCACCGTCCTGACCCGGCTCGTTGAACTGGAACCCACACAGACCGAACTGCTCGCGGCAGTGCTGGCCGGCGAAGTCGTCGATCGTGACCAGTTGGCCACCGCCGGGGTCCGTTGGCCCGCTGGTTCGGCAGACCGAAAACCTCTGTACGGCCTCACCAGCGATCAACACGAGGCAGCGGCCGATGGCGTCGCGAGGCTGCTGTAGCCGAAATGATGTCGGCAGGCAACGCCCTGCCGACAGCAACGGTGACAGCAAAGGGTGGAAACGAGGAAAATCAGTGGCCGTCGGGCGCGACAGTGCAAGCGCGGCTGGGGTCTCAGAGCACCGGGTCAGACGTCGGCGGTTGAAATGAACCGACTGTCGGACTGCTTCCAGGACCACTCCGCCATGATCAACGGGCACACATCGGGCACAGCCGAGCACGAGAACGGCTGTGAAACGTCGAGAGCTCGCGAGGATCGCGGCGCACGTCGGAGCGTCGATCGGTCCCTTTACGGTCGATCCGCGGACGGCTTGCGGTTTAGGGGTTCAAGCCCTCTCCATGGCCTGGCGCTCGGGCTTGGGTAGCTGCTCTACTGATGCGATGCGCGCTCGCCTCCTTCTCTGCGTCACCTTGCTGGTTGCGGGTGTGATGACGGCAGGGACCGGACTGATGGTCGCGTTGGGACACGTCGAGCAGCCAGGGCCCTTCAACGAGGCGATACTGGGCGCGTTAGGCGGGAGCATGGCCGGGGCGGGTTTCCACCGTTGGAGGAAGTACCACTCCTCGGGCTTGGGGCACACACGGGGCACAAGACAGCGTGAAACGTCGGCAACCAGCCACCAATGACGTGAGGCCAAGACGGGACGTGACCAGCATGCCGGCCAGCCTGCCGCAGGTCACGCGAGGGCGGGTCTAAGTTCCGCTTCAACGTGTGATTCCCGGGCCGGCGTCGGCCGCCTAGGCTGCCCTCGTGGAGTGGGCTTTCGACGGTGAGATCATCGAGTGGCGTGGACCCGCGCCGTACTTCTTCGTGGCGATGCCTGAGTCCGACAGCGCCGAACTGAAGGAGGCGACGCGGTCGCTCGCCTACTGGGGCCAGGTGCCGGTGCACGTCGTCATCGGGGGCACGGAGTTCAGGACGGCGCTGTTTCCCAGGCAGGGCCGCTACCTGGTTCCGCTCAAGGACGCCGTCCGAAAGGCCCAGGGCATCAGCGAGGGTGACGTCGTGACGCTGCTGCTGCGGCCCGCTCCGAGGATCTGATGTCTGGTCCGGCCCGGGCCGGACAAGGCCCGCCATCGACGGCGACCCCTTCGAGTGCCTCAGCCGGCCAGCCGCAGCGGCACGGCGATGACCACGCCGGCCACGGCGACGGCGAGCAGGACACGCGGTACGCGTAGACCACGCCACCAGGGCACCAGCCAGAGCAGCAACCACATCCCGGCGGCGACCGCCAGGTGCGCGCCCAGCACGGTCAGCGTGGCCTCCTCGCAGCCGTTCTCGGAGCGGACCGCCTCGCACAGGGCCGGCGGCTGATCGGCTCCGAGCACGGTGACCATCGCGGTGCAGCCGGCCAGCACCGGAGTCACCACGAGTGTGACGAGCGGAGTCAGCACCCAGCCGGCCAGATCACGACGTCGGTCCAGCCAGTTGGCCCGGCCCGACCCGGCGTCGTCAGTTTCCGACATGGCGAGGACGGTACGGCCCCGCCCCGCCCACCGTTGCCCGGTACCCGGGACCGCCGGGGGCGACCCGGAGACGGCTCACCGCGTGTGTCTCTGCTGGGGCGGCGCGGCCATCGTGAATTCCGCCGGCCGGCTCGCACGCGACCCTAGCGGCCGTCAGCAACGCCTCCCGCTGTCAAGTGCGCACCCGGCAGAGCAGGCAGGTCTGCCGGGACGTGTTACCTCAGCCCGCCCAGGGATCCTCCCGACGCCACAGGGTCGGCAGGTGAAGCGCGACCCGGTCGTGTTCGGCCAACCGGCCGAGGACCCGCATCGTGAAGTCGAGGTCGTCGCCCGCGTACGGCAGGGCGCGCAGCGGCTGGTCGAGCGGGCGGAAGAAGTCGTCCCAGTGGACGAGGACCACGCGACGCGCCCCGACGGCTCGTACGGTCTGCGCCCAGTACGTGCGGAGGTAGGTTTCGTCCTGCCCGCCGAGCTGGCCGACACCGAGGTAAACGACGTCGGCCCGGTATCCGTCGAGCCCTCCTGGCCGGTAGCCGGCGCTGCCCTGGACCAATGCGGTCCGGCCGCTCGCGTGCGCGACGAGCACTGACCAGGCTTCACCGCACCGGTAAGCGGACGCCCTGGCCGGGGGCACCACGGGCGCGGTGATGGTGCCAGGGAAACGATCCGGTGGGCAGTGCTCAGACTCGACGAACGTGAGGGTGAAGGCACCCAGGGACATCGGCTCGTGGGGGGTGACGACGTGGATGCGTTCGTCGGTGAGCCCGGCCCCTCGGCCGACGTTGGCTGTGGAGTGGCCGCCGGCGAGCACCGCGCCGGTGCGCAGGGCGACGGTCGCGGAGTCCATGACGTGATCGAAGTGGGTGTGCACCGGGATCACGGCGGCCAGCCGGCGGCCCCCGTGGTCGAGGCCCAGTCGGGCGAGCGCGGAGTCGATGCGGGCCTCGTCGGGTGCGAGCCTGCCGAGGGCGACCCTGAGCAGGGACGGCCGGGAGAAGAACCCGTCGGTCAGCACCGCCGTGTCGCCGTCGTCGAACAGCAGGCTGGAGACGCCGAGGAACGTGACGTTGAAGCCCTCCGCAGCGGGCGGGACGTCGAACCGGTCGGCGTACGCGGCCAGGTCGGGCCGGCCGAGCTTCATGCGCATGGGGTGGCTACCTTCTGACGGGTGGTCGGCGGGTCGGTCGGCGTACCGTCGCGGTCTGCTCCACCTCGCCCACCGTCCGGGCGAGGTGGAGCAACAGGTTGGGTCATCATCCGCTGCGGTTCTGATCGTCAGCGAATACGACGGTGGGGAGAGTGCCTGTCATGGACGCAGAGGTCATCGTTGTCGGGGCCGGGCTGGCCGGGCTGGTCGCCGCCGCCGAACTCGCGGAGGCGGGCCGCCGGGTGATCCTGCTGGACCAGGAGCCCGAGACGAATCTGGGTGGGCAGGCGTTCTGGTCCTTCGGTGGCCTGTTCCTGGTCGACTCGCCGGAGCAGCGCCGGATGGGGATCCGGGACTCGCGCGAGCTCGCCCTGCAGGACTGGCTGGGCACGGCCGGGTTCGACCGGCCCGAGGACGAGTGGCCGCGCAGGTGGGCTGAGGCATACGTGGACTTCGCGGCCGGGGAGAAGCGGTCCTGGCTGCACGCCCAGGGCGTTCGGTTCTTCCCGGTGGTCGGCTGGGCCGAGCGCGGCGGGTACGGGGCCACCGGGCACGGCAACTCGGTTCCACGTTTCCACGTCACCTGGGGCACCGGACCTGCGGTCGTCGCGCCGTTCGCGCGTCGGGTCCGCGACGCCGCCGCGAAGGGACTGGTCACCTTCGCGTTCCGGCACCGGGTCGACGAACTCGTCGTGACCAACGGTGTGGTGACCGGCGTACGGGGTGCTGTCCTGGAGCCGAGCGACTCCGCTCGCGGGGTGGCCAGCAGCCGCACGGTGGTCGGTGACTTCGAGTTGACCGCCCAGGCCGTCCTGGTGGCCTCCGGCGGCATCGGTGCCGACCACGACCTGGTCCGCAGGAACTGGCCAGCCCGGCTCGGTACCGCACCCGAGCGCATGATCACCGGTGTCCCCGCCCACGTGGACGGGCGGATGCTGCGGATCACCCAGGACGCTGGCGGCACCGTCATCAACCCCGACCGGATGTGGCACTACGTCGAGGGCGTGCAGAACTGGAACCCCATCTGGGCGGGCCACGGCATCCGAATCCTGCCCGGGCCCTCCTCGCTGTGGTTCGACGCCACCGGCAAGCGGCTGCCCGGACCGCTCTACCCCGGTTTCGACACCCTCGGCACGCTGGCGCACCTGCGGACCACCGGGCACGACCACAGCTGGTTCGTACTCACCCAAAAGATCATTGAGAAGGAGTTCGCGCTCTCCGGGTCCGAGCAGAATCCCGACCTCACCAACAAGTCGGTCCGGCAGACCCTCGGCCGCATCCGCCCCGGCGCACCCGCACCCGTCGAGGCGTTCAAGCAGCACGGCGAGGACTTCGTCGTCGCCGACACTCTCGACGAGCTGGTCGCCGGCATGAACGCACTGACCGACACGCCCCTGCTCGACGTCGAGGACATCCGCCGCGAGGTCGTCGCCCGCGACCGGGAGTTGGACAACGCGTTCACCAAGGACGGCCAGATCTCCGCCATTCACAACGCCCGCCGGTACCGCGGCGACAAGCTGGTCCGTACGGCGACCCCGCACAAGATCCTCGACCCGAAGGCCGGTCCGCTCATCGCGGTCCGGTTGCACGTGATCACCCGCAAGACCCTCGGTGGCCTGCAGACCGATCTGTCGGGGCGGGTGCTCGGATCCGACGCGACCCCGATCCCCGGCCTGTACGCCGCCGGTGAGGCGAGCGGATTCGGCGGGGGCGGCGTGCACGGCTACCGCTCCCTGGAGGGCACCTTTCTCGGCGGCTGCATCTTCTCCGGCCGCCAGGCCGGCCGCGCGATCGCGCAGGCAACCGCGTGACGGGGGCGCGGCGGGCCGGGCGGGCGAGGGCTGGTCGACGTCCCGGCGCGGTTCCGACCAGGCCGGGATCGGCCGAGGGACGGGTTCAGCCGCTGCGCGGGGCGTACATGGATGAGGGCGACCCCGAGACGAGAAGTGCGGACTTCACCAGCATGGCAGCAATCACGGCTCGCCGTTCCGCTTCAACGTCTGAATCCGGCGCAGCAGCCCTGGGATGGCGATGGCTCTAGACCGGGTTTCCCCCGGTGTTCTCGATCATCCGTCGTAGGACCTTCAGTGCAGTAACATAATCGACGTCATCGATGCCCTGATGGATGCGCGCCCGGATGGCCGGGGCGTGGGTCTTCAAGTCGACGCGCACCTGCTCGCCGGTTTCGGTGATCCACAGTCGGCTCTCGCTGTCGCGGCTGATCCAGCCACGTTCCAGCAGCACCTGCGCCTCGGCGTGCAGGTCGTCCTCGGGCTTGATGTAGGTGGCCATGGCCTCTTCGAGTTCAGGAATGGTCATGCCGTGGCCGTCAGGCGAGATGTCGTTCTTGGACAGGTTGCGCAGCAGCCAGAACTGGGGCTGGCTGAAGCCGAGCTCGGCCTGCTGGGCGCGAACGAAGGCGATGAGGGCCTCGTAAGCCAGGCGGGTCCAGTAGGCCGCCGGCTGGGCTGCCAGTTCGGCGTCGGTCATCCGATCGGTCGTCATGGTGCCCGCCCTCGTCGAGTGAGATCGTTAGTCGCATGACCGTAGAACCTCAAGCATGGTTGAGGTCAACAGGCCGGAGGTTTGACCGCTCCCGGTAGGGCGTGCCTGGGCAGTACAGCTAGCCCCGCTACGCGGGCTGCTTCGCGTACGGGCGCGTCCGTTCCGCCCACCGCACGAAGTGCGGCGTCACCAGACCCGCCACGACGAACACCCCGCCGAGCAGGAGCCAACCAGGGGCTCCCCAGGCGATGCAGAGGAGCGCCAGTACGGTGGGAGCAACCACGTTCGCCAGGCCGGCTCCGAACCCGAACAGTCCCATGTACTGCCCCTGAGCGTGAGCGGGAGCGAGGCTGAATCGGAGTTCCAGCGAGCCGGCTGTGTGCCAGAGTTCACCGACCGTGTGGACGATGACGCCGATGACGATGCCTATGAGCGCAAGCCACGAGGGAAGTCCCGCCGCTGCGGCCATCGCCGCCATTCCGACGAAGAACGCCGCACCCGAACGCCGCATGGCTTTCCCGGCGCTGACACTGTCGTCGACCCCTCGGCTGGCCCGGACTTGCAGTAGTACCACCAGAGCGGTATTGACGAGTGCTGCCCCGCCAATCAGCCACCGGGGTGCGTCGGTGTGCCCGATTATCCAGAGTGGCAGCGCGAAGAGCAGCACCTGGTGGTGAATTGACATGATGCCGTCGAGCACGGTGACGGCAACGTATGCCCGGTCCTTCATTGCATCCCAGGGGTTGGCCGTTTGCGGTGCGGGCACGGGCGGTATCGGCGGCAGCGCCGCAACGATTGCGGCGCTGGCGACGAAACTGAGCGCATTGCCCAGCACCAGCGCCAGGTACGCCGGACGCGTGTCGTACTGCACTGCGAAGCCGGCAGCCACGGCGGCACAGCTGCCGGCAAGATTCGCGACCGAGCGTAGGTAGGCGCGGTATCTGGTGAGGTCGGCGCCGCCGATTCCGCGAACCAGCGGGCCACGCGCCGCTCCTCCCGCCGAACGAGCGAGTTCACCCACGCAGAGCGCCACCAGGACCAGCCAGAACGACTGCACGAGTACCAGTGCCGCCATCGCCACACCCTGAATGACGAGCATCCAGAGATAGACCCCTCGCGACCCTCGTCGGTCAGCGAGATGCCCGACCGGTACGCCGGCAAAAAGACCAACCGCAGCCGCGACGCCCAACCCGAGACCGACTTGACCCAATGGAAGTCCGACGACACGGGTGAAGAAGAGCGCGGCACTGACCATGAAGACGCCGCTGCCCATCATGTTGACGAACGTCGCTAGAGCGAGAATCCGCTGCGGGCGCGTCTCCGGAATGAGCCCTCGACGGACCAGCGTTGATGGCTTTTGCTTTTCATCGTCGGCCGAGTCTCGTCCGGAAGGGTGGTTTTCTTTCTGACCCTGTAGAGCCTGCACAGACTTGGGATCCCTCCCGTTGATTAGCTCGGCGAATCTAGCGAGATCGCAGTGAGCGTGTAATCAGTCTGTCGGCCGATACCGAGAGTCAGCAGCCCGTGTTAGCTTTATTAGCGTCGGAAGAAGGCGTGAAGCCCCGCCACCCCAACGCTTACGACGCCACCGCAGCGGCGAGGATCAGCCGGACGTCATATGCGATCGTGCCTCCCGTCGGAGCGCTCCGGCGTCCGCGGCCACGGCGGCCGAGCCCTCATCCGCTCGGACGGCCAATTGGAGTGACGCCGCTCAGTGCCGGTGCCGTGCCGCCTTCTCGACTTCGCGTAACACGAGTCCGAGGGTTTGTGAACGTCGGTCTGCTGGCAATGCCGCCCACGCGCGTCGTGCGTGTCCCAGTCCTCCGGAGCTGTCCCCGGCTTTGGTCATCATGAGTGCACGATGTAGCTCGATGTGGGTGGCGAAACGGGTCAGTGATGCGGGGCGGAGCCGGTCGGCGTCCGCTTGGGCTTGTTCGCCGGGGTGGATCATGCCGAGTCGGGCGTAGAGCATCGAGCGGAAGGTGGCCATGCGCCAGACAGGTACGGCGGCGTCGGAGATCTCGCTGTCGGGTGAGGCCGTGTGGTCGAAGACCCGTTGTGCTTCCTCGTCGGCGGCGATGGCTCCGGCGGTGTCGCCTCGCCCAGCGGCGACATGTGCACGAGCCATCAGCGCCTGGACGCGGCCCAGTGAGGGTCGGTCCGACATGGCGATCGCCTCGTCCGCGTAGCGCTGAGCGATAGGGAGAGCGGCGCCTTCGTAGGCCAGCGCGATAGCGGCCCGGCCGCGTACCCAGATCCGGACTGCGAGGTCGTCGCTGCGGTCGGCAGCGATCCGAGCCGTGTCGTACCAGCCGATCGCCTCGGTGGGGTCCTTGGTCGTCTTGCCATAGGTCGTCAGGGCGCGGGCTGCGGTGGCCCACATCGTCGGGCTGTCGAGCTGCTGTTGCATGACGACGAGGTCGTTGGCGAGTCTGGTTTGGAGGGAGTCCGCGCCGATTTCCATGTAGTCGTGGCCGTACTGGTCGACGCGGTCGCGCCAGCGGTCGACGCTGTCGCGGTGGTCGGCAAGTGCGGCGGTAAAACCGTTGCGAATGAGTTCGTTGGCGGCAATCGGGCCGATGGCGGCGGCGGCGAAGAGGTCTCTGCGTCTCACGTCCGCTTCTCCCAACGCTCGCGCGTAGGCGAGCACAATGTCCGGCGTCGCGGTCCGGCGTCCCGCTTCGACGTTGCTGAGGTGCGAGGCCGAGTAGCAGGTGCGAACCGCGATGGAGGCCAGCGTCACGCCTGCCTCAAAACGAGCGTGCCTCAGTTGAGCACCGAGGTCATCCATCGGATCCCCTGTGAAAGGTCCTGAAAGCATCGAGGTGCTTCCGAGCGTAGTCACGCGGTCACCAGAGTAGATCCCAAGCGCGGCAGAAGCGGAAGCACTACGGAGGTAGGGATGGGCGACGACGTTCCGGTCGACGGCGCAGGTGAGCGGGGGCAGACCGCGGAGCGAGAGGCGGCCAAGCAGCGACTCCTCGCCCAGGCCGAGGCGGAGCGAATACCGGTCGAGGAGACGACTCGGGCTGTTCCGGAGCGGCGGTGGCGTCGTGAGTAGTGACCACCTGCCGATCGGGCGGCGGGTCGCGTATCTGCGTGCCCGGCGGAAGCTGTCGCAACAGTCCTTCGCTGATCGCCTCGGCAAGTCGAAGAGCTGGGTGGACAAGATCGAGCGCGGGGTCCGATCGTTGGAGCGGGTGTCGACCATCCGAGATATCGCGACCGTCCTGCGGGTCGACACCGCAGCACTACTCGGGCGCGATGCGCAGCCCGTGGACGCGACCGAGCAGATCGAGGGCGTCGCGCGAATTCGGGCAGCGCTGTCCACGTATGAGATGGCGCTTGGCCGGCCGGCAGCACGCCGACCGACGGTTTCGGCTGACCGTCTCGCCCGGGATGTCGGGCATGCGTGGACCAGCTACCAGCACGCCCGGTATCCGCAGCTCATTGAGCTGTTGCCACAGCTGTTGACCGAGGTCCAGCGCACTCACGCATCGGATCCGGCGGCTTGCCACGTCGCACTGGTGGAGTCGTACCGGGTGACGGCGTCGTTGCTGGTGAAGCTGGACGAGGCCAACCTCGCCTGGCTGGCCGCCGACCGGGCCATGTCCGCCGCGACCGGCGATCGGGTGTTGGTGGCTGCCGCGGCGGTGCAGCTCGGCCAGGTGCTTCGGCCATCGGCGCGGGCGAGGTCGGTGATGCTCGCCGCCGCGTACCTGATCGGTCCGCGCGACCTTGATGAGGGCACGCCGCAGGAGCTGTCGCTGTGCGGGTCACTCCTGGTCCAGGCCGCACTGATGGCGGCACGAGCCGGAGATGAGCGCGTCACCGTCGACCTGTTCGACGAAGCCACCGACATGGCCGCTCGGGTGGGCGACGGGCACGACCATTGCCGGACCGCCTTCGGGCCGACCGCCGTCGAACTGGCCCGGGTCGCCGCCGCCGTCGATCTGGGTGACGGGCGGAACGCGGTCGCCCGGCACGAGAAGGCGACCCAGCGAGAAGGGTGGCGATGGTTGCCCGTCGAACACCGAGCGGCACACCTGGTCGACGCGGCTCGCGCCTACCTTCAGATCGGCGACCCCGGCAATGCGGCTCGGGTCCTGGTGCAGGCCGACAGCATCGCACCCGCGGAGGTACGGCACCGGCCGGCATCGCGGGAGGTGGTCGCGCAGGTGGCGCGTGACCCTGACGCCCCGGCGATGATCACCCAGCTCGCCTTCAGCCTCGGGGTGGTCTGAGCACTCATCGGTATGCAACAAAAGGTTGCGCGTGGACCGGCGCGTGTCGTAGGTTCAGTGCAACCAAAGGTTGCGAAAGGTTGATACGCATGGAGCAGGGAACGATCGAGCGCGACATCCAGGTCGACGCTTCACCCGAGGTGGTCTTCGAGGTCGTCAGTCAACCTGAACACATGCGGGAGTGGTGGCCCGACGACGCGCGGTTCGAACCGGTAGCGGGCGCCCCCGGCGAGTTGGTGTGGCGCGACGCGAAAACCGGCGAGACGACGACCGTCGCGCTCGCCGTCGTCGAGGTCGACCCTCCGAAGCGATTCTCCTTCCGGTGGTGTTTCACCGACCCGGACCGCAGTGGGCAGGCGCTGCTCGTCACCTTCGACCTGGTCCCGAGCGGCGCGGGGACCCGGGTCCGGATGACCGAGACCGGGTTCCGCGAGATGGGCTGGGAGGTCGCCGTCCTTGAGGAGCAGTACCGCGACCACGAGAACGGGTGGGACCTCTACATTCCCAAGCTGGGCACGTACGTCGCGCGGCTGGTTGCCACCCCATGAGTACGGCGGTCGACGATGAGCTCTGGTCGGCGATCGGCGACCCCACTCGACGTACGATGATCGATTTTCTTCTGTCCGACGGGCCGGGCACGGCCACCTCGCTGAGCAGGCGGCTGCCCGTCACCCGCCAGGCCGTCTCGAAGCACCTGGCCGTCCTGGACCGGGTCGGGTTGATCCACGCCGAGCCGGCCGGGCGCGAACGTCATTACCAGGTCGACGAGGTGCAGCTTGCCCGTGCCGTCGCCCAACTGTCGGCGGTGGGCGCCTCCTGGGACGCCCGACTCCGTCGGATCAAGCGGATCGCCGAGGCGATCGAACGCAGCCGCACCAACAACGAGGGAGACTGAGAATGGTCGACATTCTGCACCGCGTGGGCGTCGTCGCTCCGCTCGACGACGTCTACCGAGCGGTGGCAACTCCAGAGGGCCTCGCCGGCTGGTGGACGACCGACACGGTGGGCAAGAGCGAGGTCGGCGGGCAGTTGGCCTTCCGGTTCGGCGAAGCGGGCGGGTTCGACATGGAGGTCCTTGAGCTGGACCCCGCCGGCCGGGTGCGGTGGCGTGTCGTCGAAGGCCCCGAGGAGTGGATCGGCACCGAGGTCAACTGGCGTCTCGACCAGCGCGGCGAGTACACGATCGTCCAGTTCACGCACGAGGGCTGGCGAGAGCCGGTCGAGTTTATGCACCACTGCAGCACCAAGTGGGCGACGTTCCTGATGAGTCTCAAGGAGCTGGTGGAGACCGGGCGCGGCAGGCCGGCGCCGGACGACGTCCGCATCAGCGACTGGCACTGATCTCCGTAACGGCTGAATCGCCGGGGGATCGCGCGCTCCGCCGCGAGATCGCGATTCCCCCGGCGATCAGGCCGAGGGTCACGATCGCCGTGGCGCAGAACAGCAGCGTCGGGCGTGCGCCGATGGCCCCCACCAGCGACCCGCCGAGCATGGTGCCCAATGGCACCGCCAGCACGAGGATGGCACCGTTCGCGGCGAGCACCGCAGGTAACTGCACGGTCGACGTGCTGCGCTGGAACAGCGCCATCGACGTGGACATGTAGGGGGCCCAGATCAGGCCCGCGAGGGCGAAGGCCGGCAGCGACAGGCCGACAGGTACGCCCAGGCCGAGTGGCAGCATGGCGACGCCGAACGCGACGACGATGCCGATGGTGGTGGCCCGCAGCGGCAGGTGGCGAAGGTGGCCGGCGACCAGACCTCCGACGAGGCCGCCGACGCCGAAGGCGGTGTAGTAGACGCCGAGCAGCGTCGCGGAGGCGTGCAGGTCGTCGGTGATGTGGACCGGCATGGCCACGTACACCGGTCCGAAGAGGAAGAAGAACCCGAGGCTCAGCGTCAGAAGGCCCAGCAGGGCGGGGTTGTGGCGGATGACGGCGAAGCCGTCAGTCCGCGAAGCGCCGCGCTCGTGCCGTGTGGCTCTGCCGGTCGCGGGAAGGGCGAAGCGGTACGTGAGGGCCAGCGCGGCGAAGGTGGCGGCGTCGACGGCGATGACCCACACAGGCCCCGCCCAGCCGATCAGGATGCCCGCCAGCGGCGGGCCGACGATGGTGGCGAACCCTCCGATGGTGCTGAGCACCGCGTTGGCCGGCAGGTGGTGTCGCTGCGGCAGCAGTTCGGCGATCAGGGTGAACCGGCCGGCGGAACCCCACGAGTGCAGCAACGCCGACGCGGCCAACAGGATCACGTACAGCCCGATGGTGAGCACGCCGGCGAGATGCGCGAGGGGGATCGCCGCGAGCGCGGAGGCCCGCAGGATCGCGTCCCACCCGGCGAGCTGGGCGCCGCCGCGCCCGCGCAGCAGCCTGCCGAAGACGACCGTCCCGGCCGCGCTGGGCAGGGTGTACGCCGCCATGGCCACCGCGATCCATGTGCCGCGCTGACCGTGCGGAGCGAGCTGGATGGCGAGCCAGGTCACCGCGACCACCGCCATACCGTCGCCCAGTGCCGATACGGCCAGCCCGGGCAGGACGCGCCGGAGCAGTGGGTGACTGACCACCGGCCAGTACGGCGACGAGCGCGGGAAACGGGCGGCGTCCGAGGGCATGCTGCCAGCTCACCCGGCGGGAGCCCTGCGAATCAACAAAGAATGCCAGCAGCAGAATCCGCTCTGAGCACAAGGCCCTCCCGTCGGCTGACCTGACGACCTCCGCTTCGCGCTACCGCTCGGCCCAGACGCCCAGCTCGTTGCCGCTGGGGTCGGTGAACTGGAACCTACGGCCACCGGGGAACTCGTACGGCCCGTTCACCACCTGGCCGCCGGCACCCTGCACCGCCTGCACGGACTTGTCCAGGTCGCTTGAGTAGAGCAACACGAGCGGGCCGCCCGCCCGGACTTCCTGGTCCACACGGAGGCCGCCAACCTCGGGTGCGGACTCACCCTGCGGGCTCCGAATGCCGGCGTACTCCGGCCCGTAGTCGTTGAACTGCCAGCCGAAAGCTTCGGCGTAGAAGCGCTTGGCCTGCTGAAGGTCGGTGACCGTGAATTCCACGTAGTCGATGGCGTGGTGTCGCTGGGGAGAAGACTCAGGCATGCGTCGCATTGTGCGCCCCGGGTCTGACGTGCTGGCGGAGGTCGGTCGAGCCCATCTGAACCAGGGAGGCGATTCTAGGAGCGTGTAGCGGCGTGCGTGGTCCCGTGTCGGTATCCCGACTGCCGGATCGGTCAACGCCATTGGCTCGTTCCTCGCACCCGACGCGGAGGAACGAGCCAAGGCGGTGCGTCGACCAACCGTCGCTACTCCGCGCGGTAGACGGAGATGTGCGCCGTGCTCTCGGCGTCGAACGGGTGCCGGTGCCAGTCGGCGTACCGCTCGGTGAGCCGGAGCCCCGCCTGCTGCGCCATCTCATCGATCTGGTGCGGCCAGGCGTACCGCATGGCGAACGGCTTCAGGTGTACGCCGTCACCGTCGAACGTGATGGTCTGCCGGATGAACCGCTGCGCCGCCCGGTCGTACCGGTGCAGCCGGATCGTCGCGGAGTCCTCGGTCACGGCACGGACCTGCACCTGCTCGTCGGCATCGAAGTCGCGCGGGTCGGGCACGAACGTCTCGATGACGAACGCCCCGCCGGGCGACAGCACCCGGGCGACGTTGCGGAAGCAGTCCGCCTGCCGCTCGGCGTCGACCAGGTTGAACAGCGTGTTGAAGACGAGGTACGCGAGCCGGAACTCACCCGCCACTCCTACGTCCGCCATGTCGGCGACGACCACCGGGATCTGCTCGCCGCCAGGCTTGGCCCGCAGTTGCGCCACCATCTCCTCGGACGCTTCGACGCCGTGCACGGTGAGGCCGCGCTCGGCCAGCGGCAGGGCGATCCGGCCAGTGCCGATCGCTAGTTCAAGTACCGGCCCGCCGTCGGCCAGGTCGGCCAGGAAGTCGACGGCCGGAGCCGGGTCCGGGTTGGTTCCGTCGTCATAGCCGGCGGCCCACAGCCGGCCGAAGAGGCCGGGATCGTCGAAGACCGACATCAGCGGCCTCCGGTGTTGGTGTCAGTGGCGCACAACCGCGCCGTTGCCAGGGGAGCTGATCTGCTCACGAAGTCTCGATTCCTCAGGTCGGATGACGTTCGGTCGGGGGGACTTCGTTGAGTCGGGCATGGCGGTTGCTCCCTTCGCGCGGCTGTCGGGGTGAGGACACCAGAGGCCGCCGGGGCCCGGCAAGGCATTTACCTCTGCCGGGCCTGCGGCAGGCCGGATCCGTCAGGAGATGTGGTGCAGGATCACGTTGTGCACGTGGTGGCTCTTCTGCGCGCCACGGAACTCCACCTCGTACGTGTGCGTCCCGACGTGGATGGCGATCGCCCCGGTGGAGAAGAACGTGCCACCCCAGGACTTGTTGCTGACCACGCTCACGCTGGTGATCTTCGAGTACGGGATGCTGGTGATCGCATGCCGCTTCCCGACGAAGGAGCGGTCCTGGATGATCACGCGCCGGTCGGTCAGCCCGATGAACCCGGTGCCGGTGCCGACGGCGTCGTAGACGGCGATGATCTGCTCACCGTCGAGGAGCCCACTCTCGATCTGCTGGACCTGCTCCTTGCGGTCGTACGCGATGTTCGCCATGCCAACCAGGCTAGGCAACCGGTGCCAGTATCAAGTGATCATGGAGCTGTCGGTCGCGGCGCGGACGAACTCCCGCACCCGGGCGGTGCTGTTGCTGGCCAGCCAGACCGGCCCCCGCTGGATCGGCGGCGCGTCATGGATCGGCACGTACGCCACGTCGGGCCGCGGGTAGTAGCGCCGGGTGTGCTCGCCCACCGGCAGCACGCCACGGCCCAGCGCCACCTGGGACAGCATCTCGGAGAAGGTGTTTCCGGTGGGGCCCTTCGGCACGGGCCGGCCGGACGGGGTGCGCTCCGGCGTTCGGTCCCGCTTGAACTCCGCCGAGGTCACCGTCGGGTACTGCACCACCGGATGCTCGGCGAGCACCTCGAGCGACACGGACGGCTCCCGGGTGAGCGGGTGACCAGCGGCCACCGCCAGCACCCGTTCCTCGGTGAGCAGCGCCGGGCCGTTGGCCATCCCGTCGAAGGGGTACGAGGCGATCAGCACGTCGGTGGAACCGTCGAGCAGACCCGAGCGGGTGGTGGCCAGCTGTGCCTCGTGCACCTCCACCTGGCAGTCGGGGTGCCGCTCGGTGAACAGGCCAACCGCTCGGAGTAGCACCGGTGCGGTCCACTCACCCAGGAACGCCACCCGCAGCGTCCCGGTGACACCCCGCCCGGCGTCGACCGCGCGACGGACTGCTTCATCCATCTCAGCCACCAGCGGAGACAGTTCGGCGGCGAGCTGCCGCCCGATCGGGGTGAGCTGGACGACCCGACTCGTTCGGGCGAACAGGGGTGCCCCGATCCGGCGTTCCAGCTTCTTGACCACGTGGCTGACCCGGCCGGTGCTGACCAACAGCCGCTCTGCGGTCCGGCCGAAGTGCAGCTCCTCTGCGAGGGTCAGGAACGTCTCGACCTCGTACCGCTCCAGCACACCGCTCCCACCGTTGACCTGTGGGCAACGATCGTAGCGGCAACGGCTCTTGGTCGGCATCGCCCGTCAGCGGATCGTGAACGCGGCAAGGGAACCACTCGATTGAAGGGCTTCGCGATGAGCATCGACGACTACCTGGCCGGCCTTCCGGGCCCGCTGCGCGAGATCGGGGAGAAGCTGACGCCCATCATCGCGGCCGCTCTGCCCGGGGCGACCGGTGCGATGTGGCACGGCCACCCGGTCTGGAGCCTGGGCGATCGGCCCGGCCTGCGTCCGGTCTGCCTGCTCAAGGCGTACCGGACGGAGGTCACCTTCGGGCTGTGGCGTGGGCAGGAGATCACCGATCCGTCGGGGCGACTGGTGCCCGGAGCGCGGGCGATGGCGGCGGTGAAGCTGCGCGGCGTCGCCGACATCGACCCGGCGCTGTTCACCGACTGGCTGCGCGCGGCGGCCACGCTGGAGGAGGTGTGAGCACGGTGCGGGTGACGGGATTCGACCACCTGGTGCTGACCGTCGCCGACGTGGAGCGGGCATTGGACTTCTACTGCGGCCGGCTCGGACTGGAGCCGGTGCGGGTCGACGAGTGGCGGGCCGGCGCCGTTCCGTTCCCGTCGGCGCGGATCAGCCCAGAGAGCATCATCGACCTCGTTCGCGGCGACCGGCAGGGCGCGAACGTGGATCATTTCTGCCTGGTGGTGGCACCGCTGGACTGGGCGCAGGTGATCGACGCGGGGGCCTTCACGGTGCTGACCGGCCCGGTCAGCCGGTTCGGTGCTCGCGGCTCGGCGACCTCGATCTACGTGCGGGACCCGGACGGAAACTCCGTGGAGCTGCGCTGGTACCCGCAGGACTCGGGTGCCGATCGGTGAGCCGACCGGTTGGCGACAGGTGAAAGCCCCGCGCTACCCGCCCGGGGGCGGGAAGCGCGGGGCCTCGGGGGAGCGGGTACGTCAGTGGTCGCTGCGCGGGTCGTGGCTCGCGCTGCGGCTGCCGGACTTGGCCAGACCCCGGCTCACCAGGTAGCCGATGGTCAGCAGGGTGATGTACCACCAGGCCTTGTCGGCGGCGAAGTAGTCGGCACCGTTGTCCGCGGCGCCGTCGCCGACGGCGTTCGAGGCGATCAGCACGCCGATCACGGCCAGCACGTAGACGGCCAGCTCGGTGGTCTTCCAGGACGGCTTGGTCTCGTCGCCGTGCCGGTGCACGCGGCGGCCGTCGTGGTCGGCGTGCTCGACGTGGTCGGTGGCGCGGTTCTGCGTGGGAGTGCTCATGTCAGCTCCTGAAAAAGCGCGATATCAGAGGTTTCGGTCCGTTGCGGGGCCGTTGTCTGCTCCCGCACCGGATTGATACCCCCGCGTCTTTCGCGAAAACATCAGATCTCAGGAACCACTCAGGAAACTCAGGACTCGGTGACCGTCCGGTAGACGTCCTCGATCCGGGCGGCCAGCAGGACCTCGCCCTCGGTCAACGGTTCACCGTTGCCGTGCCCCACCCGGATCTGGGTGCTGTCTGCGTAACGGCTGATCTCGGGGCGCAGGTGCAGCGCGTCGGCGATCACCTTCACCCGTTCGGTCAGCGCCGCGTGTTGGGTATCGTCGATCACGAGCGTGCGTCGGATCTGCTCGTCTTCCCGCGTCCAACCCGATAGCAAGGTCAACGCGTCGGAAAGGTAGTCGTGCTTGGCTCGGCTGTTGAACAGCACGCGCATCACCGCACCCCCCAAGCGCCGTTGCCGGCTTGTGGCCAAATCGTCGCCATCCCGTGCCTTGTCGGTGCCCTCTAGTCTCTCGCCGCTCGGAAGAGGTGTCCACGCCCACACTTCCGGGTTCTGTTGGCCTAGCGGCCGGTTACGGTACCCAAACCGCCGATTGATCTGGCACCCTGGACGCCCGTGCAGACCGAACGGGCGAATGGTGGCGGGCAGGCCGAACGACGGGACCTGAAGGTGATCGTCGGTGCGGCGATCATTCAGGACGGGCGGGTGCTCGCCTGTGCGCGCTCCGCCCCGCCGGAGGTGGCGGGGATGTGGGAGTTTCCCGGTGGGAAGGTCGAGCCGGGGGAGGCCGAGACCGACGCGCTGATCCGGGAGTGCGCCGAGGAGTTGGCCGTACGCGTGGAGATCGGCGACCGGGTCGGCCGCGACGTGCGGATGGCGCACGGCCGCTCGGTGCTCAAGGTGTACGCCGCCCGCCTGCTCGACGGCGAAGAGCCGCAGGCGCTGGAACACGAGGCGCTCCGCTGGCTCGCGGCCCACGAACTGGACTCGGTCACCTGGCTTCCCGCCGACGCCCCCATCGTCGCGGCCCTGCGCCCCCTGCTAACCACCCCCTGAACCCACCTCCCCTGGCTCCCCTGGCCCCCTGGCCCCCTGACCCCTGTTGATCATGAAGTTATTGCCACGCTGTCCGGCGTGTTGCAGCAATAACTTCATGATCAACAGGGTGGGGCGAGGGGGGTGGGGCGAGCGGGGTGGGGGTATGGGACGGGGGCTACCGGCAGTGCCGGTAGCCCCCGTTTTGGTGGTCTTGTCAGTGCTTCTTGTCCTGGTCCGGGTGCGCGAAGTTGAGGTGCTCCGGAGGCAGCGGGAAGGTCACGTCGTCGCCGAACGGCGACGGCGCGGCAGCCCGGTCGAAGGTGAGCTCGGTCAGTGGCAACCTGCCCCGGTCGTCGACCGCCGGAGCGGTCGGGTGGGGCACCTCCCGGTCCCAGTTGACGCCGCTCTGCGCCTGCGCCTCGGCCCGCGGGTCGTGAGAGCCACCCGCGTGCGAGTGCACCCCGCCCCTGGCCGCGCCCGGCGACGTCGCCGAGCCCTGACGGGCGGTGGTCACGCTGGTCTGGGGCGTCTCGCCCCGACGGAAGATCTTGCTACCAAGCCACACAAGGGGATCGTACCTGCGGTCGACGACCCGTTCCTTCATGGGGATGATCCCGTTGTCAGTGATCTTGATGTGCTCGGGGCAGACCTCGGTGCAGCACTTGGTGATGTTGCAGAGGCCGAGGCCCTGTTCGGCCTGCGCGTACTCCTTGCGGTCGGTCCGGGCATCCAGCGGGTGCATGTCCAGCTCGGCCGCCCGGATGAAGTACCGCGGGCCGGAGAACGCCTGCTTGTTCTCGTCGTGATCGCGGATCACGTGGCAGACGGTCTGGCACAGGAAGCACTCGATGCACTTGCGGAACTCCTGCGAGCGCTCGACGTCGACCTGCTGCATCCGGTAGTCGCCCGGGGCCACGTCCGCCGGCGGCGCGAACGCTGGCGTCTCCCGTGCCTTCTCGTAGTTGAACGAGACATCGGTGACCAGGTCCCGGATGATCGGGAAGGTACGCAGCGGGGTGACCGTGACGGTCTCCTCGTCGCCGAAGGTCGACATCCGGGTCATGCAGCCCAGCCGCGGCTTGCCGTTGATCTCCATGGAGCAGGAGCCGCACTTGCCGGCCTTGCAGTTCCACCGGCAGGCCAGGTCGGGCGCGTCGGTGGCCTGCAAGCGGTGGATGACGTCGAGGACGACCTCGCCCTCGTTCACCTCGACCATGTAGTCCTGCAGGTCACCGCCGGTCTCGTCACCCCGCCAGATCCGGAACTGACGCTTCGCGCTCATCGGTTGTCCGCCTCTCCAGCGTCGGAGACGAGAGCGTCGAAGTCGGCGAGCTCCTCGTCGGTGAGGTACTTGCCCAGCTCCACCCGGTCGAAGAGGCCGATCAGCTCCGGCCGCATCTTCGGCAACGGCTTCCGGGTCAGCTGCACGGTGTGGCCGTCCAGCGAGCAGACCAGGTTCACCTGCCGCCACTTCGGCTCCATTGCCGGGTAGTCCTCCCGGGTGTGCCCGCCGCGCGACTCCTGCCGCTCCAGCGCCGCCTTCGCGGTGCACTCCGAGACCACCAGCATGTTGCGCAGGTCCAGGGCCAGGTGCCAGCCCGGGTTGTAGCGTCGGCCGCCAGCCGCGCTGACCTTCGCCACCCGCTCGCGCAGCTCGGCCAGCCTGACGAGCGCGTCGGCCAGCTCGCCCTCCCGCCGGATGATTCCGACCAGGTCACCCATGACCGCCTGAAGGTCCTGCTGCAGGGTGTACGGGTTCTCGCCGGTGTCCCGTTGCAGCGGGGCGAGCGCGGTTTCCACGGCTGCCTCGACCGCGTCCACGGCCACCTTCGGCCGGGCGGCCAGCCCGTCGGCGTAGCTGGCCGCGTGCCCGCCCGCCCGCTTGCCGAAGACCAGCAGGTCGGACAGGGAGTTGCCGCCGAGTCGGTTGGAACCGTGCATGCCGCCGGAGACCTCACCGGCGGCGAACAGGCCGCGTACGTGGCCGAAGGCGGCACCCGAATCCGGGTCCACCTCGACGCCGCCCATCACGTAGTGGCAGGTCGGCCCGACCTCCATCGGCTCGGCGGTGATGTCGACGTCGGCCAGCTCCTTGAACTGGTGGTACATCGACGGCAGCCGTCGGCGGATCTCGTCGGCCGAGCGCCGGCTCGCGATGTCCAGGAAGACGCCACCGGCGGGGGAGCCCCGGCCGGCCTTGACCTCGCTGTTGATCGCGCGGGCCACCTCGTCACGGGGCAGCAGCTCCGGGGGACGCCGGTTGTTGTCCGGGTCGGTGTACCAGCGGTCCGCCTCCTCCTCGGTCTCCGCGTACTGCTTGCGGAAGACGTCGGGGACGTAGTCGAACATGAACCGCTTGCCGTCGGAGTTCTTCAGGACGCCACCGTCGCCGCGTACCGATTCGGTGACCAGGATGCCCTTCACCGAGGGCGGCCAGACCATGCCGGTCGGGTGGAACTGGAGGAACTCCATGTTGATCAGAGTTGCCCCGGCGCGCAGCGCCAACGCGTGCCCGTCCCCGGTGTACTCCCAGGAGTTCGAGGTGACCTTGTAGGAGCGTCCGACGCCACCGGTTGCCAGCACGACGGCCGGCGCCTCGAAGAGAACGAACTCCCCGGACTCGCGGTAGTAGCCGAACGCGCCGGCGACCCGGTCACCGTCGAGCAGCAGCTCGGTGATGGTGGTCTCGGAGAACACCTTGATCCGGGCGTCGTACGAGCCGAACTCCCGGTGATCCTCCTGCTGGAGCGAGACGATCTTCTGCTGGAGGGTGCGGATCAGCTCCAGGCCGGTCCGGTCGCCCACGTGCGCCAGGCGCGGGTACTCGTGGCCGCCGAAGTTGCGCTGCGAGATCTTGCCGTCCTTGGTGCGGTCGAAGAGCGCACCGTACGTCTCCAGCTCCCAGATCCGCTGCGGCGACTCCTTCGCGTGCAGCTCGGCCATCCGGAAGTTGTTGAGGAACTTGCCGCCGCGCATGGTGTCGCGGAAGTGCACCTGCCAGTTGTCCCGGCTGTTCACGTTGCCCATCGCGGCGGCGGCGCCGCCCTCGGCCATCACCGTGTGCGCCTTGCCGAAGAGCGACTTGGAGATGATCGCGGTCTTCTTGCCGGCGAGCCGGGCCTCGATCGCCGCGCGCAGACCGGCGCCGCCGGCTCCGATGACGACGACGTCGTAGTGGTGTCGTTCGATGCGAGTGGTTGTGGTCATGTCAGGGGCCCTTTAGTTGATGAACCGCAGGTCGGAGAACCAGCCGGCCGCGAGCGCCATGATGTAGAAGTCGGCCAGCGCCAGGGTGCCGAGGGTGATCCAGGCGAGCTGCATGTGCCGGACGTTCAAGGCGGAGACGAACGTCCAGGCCTTGTACCGCACCGGGTGCTTGGAGAAGTGCTTGAGCCGGCCACCGATGATGTGCCGGCAGGAGTGGCAGGAAATGGTGTACGCCCAGAGCATGACCACGTTGAGCAGCAGGATGATGTTGCCGAGCCCGAAGCCGAAGCCCTCCGGCGAATGGAAGGCGAGGATCGCGTCCCAAGTGTTGATCAACGAGATGATCGCGGCGGCGTAGAAGAAGTAGCGGTGCAGGTTCTGGCCGAGCAGCGGGAAGCGGGTCTCACCGCTGTACTCCTTGTGACCGTCCGGCACGGCGCAGGCCGGCGGCGACAGCCAGAACGACCGGTAGTAGGCCTTGCGGTAGTAGTAGCAGGTGAGCCGGAACAGCAGCAGGAACGGCAGGGTCAGCGCGGCGTCCGGGATGATCCACCAGTCGGGCAGGAACCGGCCGAAGTGCGAGGCTGACTCGACGCACCGGTCGGTCACGCACGGGGAGTAGAACGGGGTCAGGTAGTGGTACTGCTCCACCCAGTACCACTTGTGCATGAACACCCGGACCGTCGCGTACGCGACCCAGGCGCTGAGCCCGATCACGGTGATCAGCGGGGCGAACCACCATCGGTCGGTACGCAACGTCTTCGCCGCGATGGCGGCGCGCGCCCGCGCTCCCCGCGGCTTCGTTGCCGTTGAAGTCATTCGAGTCGTCTCCTCGACGGGCCCGTACGGGCGGGCTGATCTTTCTCCGGTCGGCACGCGGACCGGCGAACCCGCACCCGCTGCCACGTCCATGCGCACACCAACGACCACGCCGGATCGACCGACGCAGCTAAGTGACACACGTTACGCCGATCTCTGCGAGCCGTCCGCGCAAGGGAGTGTCCCGTGTGTCTGGCCTGCGGAGAAGCCCTGGCGCGCAGATCGATGGCCGTTGTTAAGAACATCACTGCGCGTCCAGCCGGCTCAGCCCGAGGCGCCCCCGGTGAAGTGCCAGGACGCCAGTCGCAGCGAGGGTGCCGCCCACCATGCACCGTCCACCCGGTCCGGTATGCGCACCGCCCCCGCGCCCAGCCCGAGCACGGCCCCGGGCCCGAGCGCCCGCGGGTACGACTCGGTGAACCGCAGGTCGCGGACGGCTCGCACGACCGTGCCGTCCTCGATCAGCCAGACGCCGTTGCGGGTCAACCCGGTGACGACGAGGCTCTTCGGGTCGAGCACCCGGGTGTACCAGAGGTCGGTGACCAGCAGCCCGCGGCGTACGCCGGCGACCAGCGCCGCGGTGTCCGTGTCGACCACCGCACCGGCGGCCCCGCCGGTGGTGCTGCGGCCCACCGCACTGGCCGGCCCGGCCGCCGCGCCGGACAGGCGCAGGTTGCGTGCCATCGGACCCCAGGTGGCACCACCCGCGATCGCGTGGCCGGTGGACTCCGCGCCGGCCTCGGCGGCGGTACGCCGATCGTGCGCCACCGCTCGGGTGGTGCCCGCCTCGACCAGGGTCAGCGCCCGTCGACCGGTGCCCTCGGCGTCGAACGGCAGCCCCGACGCGCTCAGCGGATCGTCCACCAGGGTCACCGCCGAGTCGAACTGGGCCACCCCTGGCTGGGCGAACGACTGCCGCTCGGCGTACCGCTTGCCGTTGAAGCCGTACCAGGCGAGGTTCTGCAACAGGTCCGCCACGGCGGACGGCTCGAACACCACCTCGTAGCGTCCCGGCGGCAGCTCGACCGGGTCGGCCGCCGCCTGCGCCTTCGCTGCCGCCTGCGCGCCCAACTCGGCACCGTCGAGGTCGGAGAGCCGGTCGGCGCAATGCCGGGCCACCCCGTCCGCGCCGTCGCGGCGGGCGATGCCGTCCATCGCCGCCTCCGCGGAGCGGCCGTACGCGGTGTGCCCGGCCGAGTTGGCGAACGCCGACGAGCGGTGCGCGGTGCGGCAGTAGCCGGCGGTGCTGAGGCCCCCGGCGGCGGCCACGAACGCGCCGACCCGATCGGCCCGCTGATCCGGCTCGGCGTGCGCGGTGGCCTCGTCGACGGGCGGCGCGGCCGGCGCGGGTGTGGGCGGAGCCAGCCCCGGCCAGCCCGGGTCGGGCGGGCAGAGCCGAGCAGCGGCCAGGGTGCGCTCGACCAGCGCGCGCAGCCCGTCGGCGGTGACCACGCTGCCGCTTCCGGCGGTGGTCCGACCGTCGACGTGCAGCCGCAGCCGAACCCCGACGGTCGACTCCGCGACGTTCTGGTGGATGGCCGAGTTGGCGAACCGGGTCAGCGCCAGGTCCGCCCGCGTCACTACCGCCTCAGCCTGGGCGGTCGGGCCACCGAGCCGCCGGACCAGCTCAATGACCTGCCCCGCCAGCTCTGGCTCACTCCTCGTGTTCACTGAGCCTCCTTTGTTCGCGACTGCGGGGCTCGCAAACCCGGCTCACTCCTCGCGCTCACGCCGACACCCCTACCCGGACGTTGCGGAAGCGGGCCGGCGCGGCCGGGTGGCCGGTGTGCCCGATCTGGCCGGGTTGGCCCTTGCCGCAGTTGGGCGTCCCCCAGGAGACCGTCTCACCGGAGAGCATGTCCATCGAGCGCCAGAAGAGCGGGCCGATCCCGGTGTAGGTGGGATTGCGCAGCATCCGCCCCCGCCGACCCTTCTTGATCTCCCAGCCGACCTCACAGCCGAACTGAAAGTTGAGGCGCTTGTCGTCGATCGACCAGGAACGGTTGAGGTCCATCAGCACCCCGTCGTCGGTGGCCGCGATGATCTCCTCCAGGGTGTGCGGGCCGGGTTCCAGGCCGACGTTGGTCATCCGCACCATCGGCAGCCGGGCCCACCCGTCGGCCCGTACGCTGCCGGCGTAGTCGAGGCTGGCCATGGCTGCGGAGTCCCGGCCGGCGAGCACGCCCACCCACCGTCCATCGCGGACCGCGTCCCGCTTGACCGCGGGGGAGCCCTCGTCGTCGAAGCCGAAGCTGCCCAGCGCGCCCGGGATGGTCGGGTCGATGGTGATGTTCATCAGCTCCGAGCCGTAGCGCAGCGAGCCGAGTTGGGCCAGGTCCAGCCAGGACGTGCCGGCGAACGCGGCCTCCCAACCGAGGATCCGGTCCAGCTCGATGGCATGGCCGACCGACTCGTGGATCTGCAGGGCGAGCTGTTCGCCGCCGAGGATCAGATCCGTCTCGCCGGCCGGGCAGGGCGGCGCGGTGAGCAGTGCCCGCGACTCCTCGGCGATCTGCGCGGCGTGCGCGGCCAGGTCGAGTGACTCGACCAGCTCCCAGCCGGTGGTGCCGTACTGCCCCCGGTAGCTCGGCCAGGACCGGCGCTGCGTCTCGCCGTCGCCGATCGAGGTGGCCGAGATGCCGCCGCCGCACTCGCGGATCCGCTGGTCGATCCGGTGGCCCTCGCTGGAGACGAACCACTTCGCGGTGTCCCAGATCTGGTACAGGCCCTCGGCCAGGTCGGCGCCGTGCTCGGCCATCGTCCGGGTCGCGCCGACCAGGAGGTCGCCCTTGTCCGACAGCGGCACCCCGAGCGGGTCGATCTGACAACCGGAGGCCCAGCTCGCGGTGACCGCTTCGACCGGCACCAGGTCGACCGGCGGGCCGGGCACCCGCGCGCTCGCCATGGCGGTCCGGGTCGCACGTCGGCCGGCGTCGCGGGCGGCGGCGTCCGAGAGGTCGGGTACGGCGTGGAAGCCCCAACTCGCCCCGACCAGCGCCCGGACGCCGAGCCCGATGCTCTCGTCCTGGGTCAGCTCCTCCACGTCGCCGTTGCGCGCGGTCATCGACTCGTAACGGCGGTGCATCACCCGGGCGTCGGCGTACCGGGCGCCCGCGTCGAGAGCGGCCTGGACAGCGGCGGTGGCCGCGTCGAACTCGGTCATGTGACCGACCCTAGGCCAGCCGACCGACACCCGTCAGGGGACGAGATCCTCCGGCCGGATAGTGGCCTTCACCGGCTCCGTCAGCTCCAACGCCCCGCCGGCCCTGGTCGTCGACCGCTCCACGTAGTGGGCGCCCTGTAGCTGGAAGAGGCTCACGGTCAGGCTTTCCTGCTCGACGAGCAGATACCACCCGACTCCGGCTGCGGCGTACAGGTGCGGCTTCAGCACCCGATCGATGGTGCTGGTGTGCGGTGCGCTGACCTCACCGACCAGCAGGACCGCGTCCGCCGGCACGCAGGCCGCCGTGAGATCCAGCTCCGCCGTCACCACGAGGTCGGGGTTGAGGATCCGCGTGGGGTTCAGCCGCAGATTGATTACCGGGAGCAGAGTGCGATTCGCCGCTGCGCAGCCGGGTTTCAACGCGGCCGCCAGGCTACCGACGATGACCTGGTGCCGGACGGACGGCGGTGGTCCGCTGAGCAGACTGCCGTCGAGGAGTTCGATGCGCTGGGCCGTCTCACCGAGGGCGAGGTAGTCCGACTCGGTCCATGGCAGCGTGTGGCCAAGAGTGCCGGCGGGAATCACCCGCCCAGTGCAGCTCATTCCGGATTGCCGAGGTCGCACCCGACGTGCGAGCACTAAATGAAATGGCCGCTCAGACGGTGGAATCCTCAAGGTTCAGTTGCCAAGATCGCGCTCGATCGTAAATGTGGTTTCCCGGCGCTTCGTGGCCACAACATCCTGGTTCGATCATGATTTGACGCCCGCTGGCGTCGCCCGCTCCCAGCCCCGCCGCTCCGCCGGCCACAAGATCGCGCAACATCCTGGTTGTAGTGGTATCGGCGCATCGGCGATGCCACTAGATCCTGGTTTGAGCGTGACCTTGGTGGCGGCAGGCGCACCAAAGCCTGCTCCTGCTCTCGGGCTCGGTGTTCGTCGTCAAGATCCGCGCAGTATCGGAGATGTTGCTGTCTCCTCGCGTGTCGGAGGGCGCAACTTCGGGGAAGTTGCGGCGATCTTGGCGCGGTGCGCGGTGCGCGGTGCGCGGTGCGCGGTGCGCGGTGCGATCAGGAGATGAACGGGCGTGGATGGCGAGGTGAGGGGTGTTCAGGGCGATGCCGACTCGTTACGCTCTGGCCCGCTGACAGGTCCGACTTTGTAGCTTATTTTCACCCTCGGGACTTTCCTGTAAGTTCTCTTCGTCACTGAGGGAGGCGGTCGTGGACAGTTCTGATCCGACGCCGTCCGGGGAACCGGACGACCGCCCCGCCGTGCCGGCGCAGCGCTCCGACCAGGACGCCTACCTGCGGGTGACCGACCTGCGGGTCCGGTTCGACACCGAGGACGGCGTGGTGCGCGCGGTCGACGGGGTGTCGTTCGCCGTCGAGCGGGGCCGCACGCTCGGCATCGTTGGCGAGTCGGGCTCTGGCAAGAGCGTCACCTCGCTGGCCATCCTCGGCCTGCACGACGCCAAACGGACCACCATCAGCGGGGAGATCTCCGTCGGCGGCCGGCAGTTGGTGGGCCTCGGAGACGAGGAGGTACGCCGGCTGCGTGGCCGTGACATGGCGATGATCTTCCAGGACCCGCTGTCGGCGCTGCACCCGTACTACACGGTGGGCCGGCAGATCGCCGAGGCGTACCGGGTGCACCACCCGAAGGCCAACCGGCGGGAGGCCCGCCAACGGGCGGTGGACATGCTGGACCGGGTCGGCATCCCGCAGGCGGCACGCCGCTTCGACCAGTACCCGCACGAGTTCTCCGGCGGCATGCGCCAACGGGCGATGATCGCGATGTCCCTGGTCAACGATCCGGCGCTGCTGATCGCCGACGAGCCGACCACCGCGCTGGACGTCACCGTGCAGGCGCAGATCCTGGACCTGCTCGCCGACCTGCAGGCCGAGTTCCACTCCGCGATCATCCTGATCACCCACGACCTCGGCGTGGTCGGCCAGGTCGCCGACGAGGTGCTGGTGATGTACGGCGGTCGGGCCGTCGAGCGGGGCAGCGTCGAGCAGGTGCTCCGCTCGCCGCAGCACCCGTACACCTGGGGTTTGCTCTCCAGCGTGCCGTCGCTGCACGGCGACGCGGACGCGGACCTGCTGCCCATCCGTGGCAACCCGCCCAGCCTGATCAACCTGCCGCCCGGCTGCGCGTTCCACCCACGCTGCCGGTACGCGGACCGCACCGGCGGCCGGTCCCGCACCGAGGTGCCGGAGCTGCGCCCAGCGGGCGCGGGCGGTCACCTGGCGGCCTGTCACCTGAGCGCCGAGGAGCGCGCCGCGCTCTATGCCGAGGACATCGCATCCGTGGGGGTGGCCCGATGACGGACGAGCCGTTGCTGCGGGTACGCGGTCTGACCAAGCACTTTCCGGTACGCCAGGGGCTGCGTTCCACGGGTCTGGTGCAGGCGGTCGACGGCCTCGACTTCGACGTGCGTCCGGGCGAGACGCTCGGGCTGGTGGGGGAGTCGGGCTGCGGCAAGACGACCACCGGCCGAATGCTCGTGCGGCTGCTGGAGCCGACCAGCGGCAGCATCGAGTTCGCCGGGCGGGACATCACGCACGCCGGTCGTCGGGAGTTGCGCCCGCTGCGCCAGGAGTTCCAGATCATCTTCCAGGACCCGTACGCGTCCCTGAACCCCCGGCACACCGTCGGACGGATCGTGGCGATGCCGTTGCAGGTCAACGGGATCAAGCCGCCGGGCGGGGTCAAGGCCCGCGTGCAGGAGCTGCTGGAGCTGGTCGGGTTGAACCCGGAGCACTACAACCGGTACCCGCACGAGTTCTCCGGCGGCCAGCGTCAGCGCATCGGCATCGCCCGTGCGCTGGCCCTGCGGCCCAAGCTGATCGTCGCCGACGAGCCGGTCTCCGCGCTGGACGTCTCGATCCAGGCGCAGGTGGTCAACCTGCTGCGCGACCTGCAACGGGACCTCGGCCTGGCGTTCGTGTTCATCGCGCACGACCTGGCCGTGGTGCGGCACTTCTGCCAGCGGGTCGCGGTGATGTACCTGGGCCGGATCGTCGAGATCGGTGACCGTGCGGATATCTACGAGCGCCCGCAGCACCCGTACACCCGGGCGTTGCTCTCGGCGATCCCAGATGTCACCCAGCTCGGCCCGGTCGGCCGGATCCGGTTGACCGGTGACGTGCCCACGCCGCTCGACCCGCCGTCGGGATGCCGGTTCCGTACCCGGTGCTGGAAGGCGCAGGACATCTGCGCCACCGAGGAGCCGGCGCTGGTCCCGCGCGACGGTGGCAGACAGGCCACCGCCTGTCACTTCCCGGAACCGGCGAACGCGGGCCGGGAGGCCGACGTGATCGTCGAGGAGGTGTCGCCGTGAGCCTGTCCCCGGTGGAGGGTGTGGCGCTGGCCGAGATCGAGTCCGGCGCGGGCGCGGGTGCGGGTGGCCCGGCCACGAAGGGCGTCGTCGGCCGCTCGCCCGGTCAGCTCGCCTGGCTGCGGCTGCGCCGCGATCGGACGGCCGTGGTCAGCGGCGTACTGCTGATCTTCTTCATGCTGCTGGGGTTGGCCGCACCGCTGATCGAGATGGCCTACGGGATCGGGCCGCGGGAGCAGTTCCAGAACCTGCTGGACGGCTTCGGCATGCCACTGGGCTATGCCGGTGGGGTCACCGGGGAGCACTGGTTCGGCCTGGAGCCGGGGCTGGGCCGGGACATCTTCATCCGGTTGATCTACGGGTTGCGGACCTCGCTGTTCATCGCGTTCGCCGCGGCCCTGATCACCGCGACGATCGGTGTCATGCTCGGTGCGCTCGCCGGCTACCTCGGCGGCTGGCTCGACGCGGTGATCACCTGGATCACCGACCTGACCCTGGCCATGCCTTTCCTGATCATCGCGCTGGCGCTGACCCCCACGCTGACGCTGCGCTTCTACGGCGAGCGGGGGCAGGTGTCGTCGGCCTTCGGGGTGGGCGTGCTGATCGCCGTCTTCGCCGTCTTCGGCTGGACCGGCACGGCCAGGCTGGTGCGCGGGCAGGTGATCGCGCTGCGCGAGCGGGAGTTCGTGGAGGCGGCCAAGGCCAGTGGCGCCGGGCTGGGGCACATGCTCTTCCGGCAGTTGCTGCCGAACATCTGGGCACCGATCCTGGTGTCGTTCTCCCTGGCGGTGCCGCAGTTCATCACCAGCGAAGCCGCGCTCTCGTTCATCGGCGTCGGTCTCAGCGACGAGACGCCGAGCTTCGGTCGGATGATCTACCGCAGTCTGGACTTCCTCCAGACCGACCCGGCGTACGTGTTCTTCCCGGGCATCACGATCTTCGGGCTCGTGTTCGCCTTCAACCTCTTCGGCGACGCGTTGCGCGACGCGCTCGACCCGAAGTCGTCCCGGTAGGGGTGGACTCATGGCGCGGTTTCTGATCAAGCGGATCCTCTCCGCCCTGCTGACCCTCTTCGCGGTGAGCGTGCTGACCTTCCTGATGTTCTTCGCCCTGCCGCGCGACCCGGTCACCGGCATGTGCCCGAAGAACTGCAACCCGGAGCGGTTGGAGCGGGTCCGTACCGAGCTGGGCCTGAACGACCCGCTCATCAGCCAGTACGCCGGCTACATGAAGGGCATCGTCACCGGCCGGGACCTGGGTAGCGCCCAGGGTGGCCGGTGTGACGCACCCTGCCTGGGCTGGTCGTACGTCACCAACGAGGCCGTCTCGGACACCATCGCCCGGGTCCTGCCGGTGACGCTGAGCATCGTGATCCCGGCGGCCATCCTCTGGTTGCTGCTGGGTGTGGGTCTCGGCATGGTCTCCGCGTTGCGCCGGGGCACCTGGTTGGACCGCGTGGCCATCGGGTTCTCCCTGACCGGCGCCTCGTTGCAGCTCTACTTCGTGGGCGCGGTGCTGCTGCTGGTCTTCGTCTACAACCTGCGGGTGCTGCCGGTGCCCAGCTACACCTCCCTCTTCGACAATCCGGCGAAGTGGGCCAGTGGGCTGGTGCTGGCCTGGGTGGCGTTGGCCTTCCTCTTCTCGGCCATCTACGCCCGGCTGTCGAGGGCACAGATGCTGGAGACGCTGTCGGAGGACTTCGTCCGTACCGCGCGGGCCAAGGGCCTGGCCAAACCCAAGGTGTACGGGCGGCACGCGCTGCGCGCGGCGATCACCCCGGTGGTGACCATCGCCGGCCTGGACGTCGGCGGAGCGCTCGGCGGCACGGTGATCACCGAGACCACCTTCGGCATCCAGGGGCTGGGGCGTACGGCGGTGGACGCGGTGCGCTCGGGCGACCTGCCCACCATCATGGCCACCGTGTTGATCGCGGCCGTCTTCGTGGTGCTGGCGAACGTGCTGGTGGACCTGCTCTACGCGGCCATCGACCCCCGGGTCCGGCTGCGCTGAGCCGGGCGGTCGGCCGAGGTGTCCACCACTCGGCCGACGGCGAAATTTATCGACAACTGTTACACAATCCGTAGGTTTTCTTCCTTACGATCCTCGGGACGTCGGCGGTTCTCGCCCCGACGGACCGCACAGCACATTGGTGAAGGAGGTACTTCATGCGACCACGCGTAGCGGCTGCCGCAGGCGGCGCGATTGCTCTGGTTGTGGCATTGGGTGCGTGCTCGGAGAACACGGGCGAGGGCACCACGGTGGACACCGAGCGGCAGCAGACCGGGGTCATCGCGACCGACCCCAAGGACTCCAAGGGGCCGGCCGCCGAGGTGAGTGGGGCCGCGAAGGGTGGCATCTTCACCATCATCCGGGAGACGCCCATCTCCCACCTGGACCCGCAGCGGACGTACTCGTTCGCCGGTCTGATGACCAACCCGCTCTTCGCTCGCTACCTGACCACCTGGAAGGACGACGGCAAGGGTGGCCTGGTCCTGGTGGGCGACCTGGCCGAAACGCCGGGCACGAACGTGAACAAGGACTGCAAGGTCTGGGAATTCAAGGTCAAGGACGGGGTGAAGTTCGAGGACGGTCGGCCGATCACCTCCAAGGAGATCGCGTACGGCATCGCCCGTTCCTTCGACCCGGACCTCTCCGGCGGCCCGACCTACATCCAGGAGTGGCTGGCCGACAGCCCGGAGTTCGACACCAAGTGGGACTTCAAGAAGAACAAGACGTCGCTGCCGCCGGGCCTGAGCACGCCGGACGCCAAGACGCTGCGCTTCGAGTTCGCCAAGCCCCGCTGCGACCTGCCGTTCGCGGTCTCCCTGCCGACCACGGCGCCGTTGCCGCCCGACAAGGACACCGGCGTCAACCTGGACAAGCAGCCGTTCTCGTCCGGTCCGTACAAGGTCGCCAAGAACCAGGTCGGCGTGCAGCTCACCCTGGACCGCAACACGAACTGGGACCCGAACACCGACCCGGTCCGGCACCAGTACCCCGACCAGTTCGTCTGGGCCTTCGGCCCCACCGCGGACGCTGCCAACAACCGGGTGATCGCCGACAACGGCGCCGACCAGAGCGCGCTCGCCTTCAACGCCGTGCCGGCCTCGCTGGTCGCCCGGGTGGCCGGCGATGCCGCGCTGAAGTCGCGCAGCATCCTCTCCCCGACGCCGAGCGCCAACCAGCTCGTGATCAACAACCAGCGCGTCAAGGACCTGAAGATCCGTCAGGCGCTCAACTACGCCATCGACCGCGAGGGTCTGATCAAGGCACTCGGCGGGCAGACCGTCGCCGCGCCGCTGACCACGCTCATGCCGCCGGCCACCATCGGCTACAAGGCGTACGAGGCCTACCCCGCGGGTCCCAACGGCGACGTCGCGAAGGTCAAGGAACTGCTCGGTGGGCAGACGCCGGAGCTGGTCCTCGGCGTCGCCGACAACACGACCGAGCAGCAGATGGGTGCCCAGCTCAAGGCCAACCTGGAGCGGGCCGGCTTCAAGATCACGCTGCGGAACATCTCGGACGATGCGAAGCTCGACGAGGTCAAGAAGAAGGACAACCCCTGGGACCTGTACATCGGTAACTGGGCGGCGGACTGGCCGAGCGGCGCATCGATCCTGCCGGTGCTCTACGACGGCCGCACCATCAAGGCCGAGGGCAACAGCAACAGCGCGTTCTTCAACGACCCGACGATCAACGCCGAGATGGACCGCATCCTGGCACTGGCCCCGGCCGACCAGGGCCCGGAGTGGGCCAAGCTCGACGAGCGAATCATGAAGGAGCACGCCCCGGTGGTGCCGCTCTTCGTCGACGTGGCCTACAACGTGCACGGGTCCAAGGCCGGCGGCGTCTTCATCTCCAGCGTCTTCGGTTACCCGTCGTTCGTGAACGCGCACGTCAAGCCGTAGTCCCATTGCAAGCAGGCAGGGCCCCCTCCCGACAGCGGTCGGCGGTGACCGTCGGTCACCGCCGTCGGGGCGGATGGGGTATTGAGCGGTATTCCTCAGAGTCATATTCATACCTCTGAGGAATACCGCTCAACAGTGCATCGGCATGCCGGGCCAGCCGAAGCGCACGCTGGATGCGTAGCCGCCTCCGCCGGGGTAGGTCCACTCGCCGGTGACCGTGGTGTCCGGCGGCCGGCCCGGTGGTGGCTTGGCCGTGACGCTCGGCCGAGGCTGGGTCGACCGGGCCCTCCAGACAGGCCGCTGGCGGAGCTGCGGATCAGGGGACGATCACCACGCCGCCGCGCACGCCGCCTTGGGCCAGCCGCTCGTGGGCGGCCGCCGCGTCGGCGAAGGGGTACACGTCGGCGACCCGGAGCGGGGGTGACGCGGCCACGTAGCCGCCGCCGTCCCGGACCAGGTCCAGCAGCGAGGAGCCGATCACCGCCAGGTCGATGACCGCGTCGAACGTCCCGGTCGGATCGTCGGCGCGCGACAGGAACGTCGCGCCCAGCGACTCGACGAACTCGTGGTCGTCGGCTCCGGCGAGCCCCATGGCGTGCAGACCGGTCGCCCGGGCCAGCGCCAGAACGAACCCACCGACCTGCCCGGCGGCACCGGTGACGAGCACTGTCGAACCCGCCGGGAGCGCGAGCAGGTCGAGTGCCTGGGCGGCGGCGAGGCCATTGGTCGGCAGGGTCGCCGCCTCGGTGGCGGGGACGCCGGCGGGCGCGGAGGTCAGCCAGGCGGCGTCGAGGACCACGTACTCGGCGTGGGCACCGACAGTGGTTTGCAGCCACGGCGAGAAGCCGATGACCTCGTCGCCGATCGTGAACTCGCCGACCGACGGGCCGACCGCGTCGACGCTGCCGGCAACGTCCCATCCGGGGGTGTACGGCAGGCCGGTCGGCAACGGTGCCGGGAACCGACCGGAGCGGACCATCAGATCGACCGGATGGACGACCGACGCCGCGACCCGCACCCGCACCTGCCCCGGTCCGGGGCTCGGCCATGAGCTGTTCCCGGTCATGATCGCGATCAAGAATTGGGCGGAGGCGCACATGGACCACGTTTTCGAAGCCCGAACCCAATTCGACGTACGCCCCTGACACCTACGACGCCGATCACCTCAGAGACCGCCGCGACGTACCCGCCGGAAGCGCTGGAACGGGCTGCCAAGATTCACAGCAGGTGGGTGCGGTGGAGCGCAGTCACAGCAGGTGGGTGCGGAGGAAATCCAGCTCCAGGGGGAGCAGGCGCTCCGCGGTGCCGTTCGCGGCCATGTGCGTGGCGCCGGTCAGCGGCAGCACGGCGTGCGGGCGGCCGGAGCTCAGCAGAGCCGCCGAGAGCCGCAGCGTGTGCGCGGCCACCACGTTGTCGTCGGCCAGCCCGTGCACCAGCAGCAACGGCCGGGCCTGGTCCGGGCCGGTGACCGGCTCGGCGGCCATCTCGACCAGCGAGTGGTGCGCGTAGACGTCCATGCCGTCCTCCGGCAACCCCAGATAACGCTCGGTGTACGCGGTGTCGTACAACGCCCAGTCGGTCACCGGGGCACCCGCGATCCCGCACCGGAACAGCTCCGGGTGGCGCAGCACCGCCAACCCGGCCAGCCACCCCCCGAACGACCAGCCGCGCACCCCCACCCGACCCAGATCCAGGTCGGGGTGCTTGCCGGCGAGCGCGGTCAGCGCGTCGATCTGGTCGGTCAGGATCACGTCGGCCATCCGCCGGTGGATCGCCTTCTCGAACGACGGGGCCACTCCCGGCGTACCCCGGTTGTCGATCGTGACCACCGCGAACCCGGCGTCGGCCCACCACTGCCGTTCCAACCAGGCGGCCCGTGCCGCCACCACCTCCTGGTGCCCCGGCCCGCCGTAGATGTCCAGCAGCACCGGCAGTCGTCGGCCCGTCACGTGGTTGTCCGGGTAGAGCACCGCCGCCGGCAGCCGCCGGTCGGTCACCCGTTCCAGCAGCGGCAACGGAGAATACGGAGGGGTGGCCGCGAACGACCGCAGCTCGGCCAGATCCTGATCGCCGCGACGCACCGTCCAGCGCACCCCGGCGTGGTCCAGCGACGCGACACCGACCACCAGCACGTCCCCGCCCACGGCGGCCGTGTACCAGCCAGAGTCGTTGGTGAGTCGGCGCGCGTCCACCCCACCGCCGATGGTGGTGCGGACCCGGAACAGGTGCCGCTCGCTCGGCTCCCCGTCGCTCGCCTCCACCAGCAGGTCGGCCGGGCCGGCGGCGGCCGCCAGTCGACCCACCACCCGCCGTACGTACAGCGACGGCGGGGTGAGCAGGGTGCCATCGGCGAACAGGCACCGCGCGTCGTACCCGTCGTGTGCCAACTCCCCGCCAACCAGCACGCGGCCGTCCGGCAGGTGCGCAGGGGTGCCGGCGATCGGCTCGACCCAGCGCGGATCGGCCAGCTCGGCGTGCACCTGCGTCTCACCCGTTCGTGGGTCCACCGCGAGCACCAGCCCGTGCTGCTGCGAACGGCGCAGCACGGTGATCAACGGACTGCCCTCACCCCAGCTGACCCCGGTCAGGTACGGATAGGTCTCGCGGTCCCAGTGCACGTCGACCCAGCCGTCGTCCAGGTCCAGCAGGTGCAGGCTGACCTCCGCGTTCGGCCCACCAGCCCGGGGGTACGCCACGGCGGTCGGCGGGCTGGCCGGCTCGGCCGGGTCGTGCAGGTGCCAGCGGTCCAGGCGGGACTCGTCGACCCGGGCGGCGAGCACCGAGCGGCCGTCCGGCGCCCACCAGTAACCCCGGTACCGGCCGAACTCCTCCGCCGCGATGTGCTCGGCCAACCCCCAGCTCACCCCGGCGTCCTCGCCGGCCAGCAGGGTGTCGGTCCCGTCGGCGTCGATCACCCGCAGCTCGCCCCGACGCACACCCTCGGCCGCGTCGGTCACGTACGCCAACCGCTGCCCGGCCGGGTCCGGACGTGGGTCCAGCACCGGACCGAGGGCGGCCACCTCCACCACGTCGCCGTGCACCAGGTCGGCCCGGAACAACCGCCCGGCCAGCGCGAACACCGCGACCCGGCCGGCGGCGTCCAGCGCGTACGAGCCGATGCCGGCGGCGCTGAGCCGCAGCCGCTCGCGTAGCGCCCGCTCGCCGGGGGACAGGGACCTGGGGTCACCGCCCTCACCCAGCAGGGTTGCCGGATCGGCGACCAGCCGCTCCTCGGCGGCGGCCACGTCGAACAGCCAGAGCGCATCCGCCGGGTCCTCCGGGCCGGCAGAGCGCAGGAAGATCACCCGGGAGCCGTCCTCAGCCACGGAGACAGCGCGTGGCGCGCCGTGGCTGAACCGGCGGGTGCGGGCGGCCAGCTCCGGAAAGTCCACACGCCAAATCGTAGAGCGGTACCGGGGGTGATGTGGCCGACCTGGGCGGACGCGTCAGCGTCGGTCGGGGCGAACCGCCAGTTAGAGTGACCGTCGTGACGATGCTGCCCGACCGCCGCCTGCTGCTGGTCCACGCGCACCCCGACGACGAGTCGATCGGCACCGGCTCGACGATGGCCCATTACGCGGCCAATGGCGCGCACGTCACGCTGGTGACCTGCACCCTCGGCGAGGAGGGCGAGATCCACGTGCCCGCGCTGGCCCAGCTCGCCGTCGCCGAGGCCGACCAGCTCGGTGGGTACCGGATCGCCGAGTTGGCCGCCGCGTGCGCCGCGCTCGGCGTCAGCGACCACCGCTTCCTCGGCGGCGCGGGCCGATACCGCGACTCGGGGATGATGGGGCTCGCGACCAACGAGCACCCCCGCGCCTTCTGGCAGGCCGACCTCGACGAGGCCGCCGGGCACCTGGTGGAGATCATGCGGGAGATACGCCCGCAGGTGCTGATCACGTACGACCCGAACGGCTTCTACGGCCACCCTGACCACATTCAGGCGCACCGGGTGGCGATGCGCGCCGTCGAGTTGGCCGCTGCCGAGGGCTGCGCCCCGCTCAAGGTCTACTGGACGGCCATGCCGCTCGGTGTGCTGGAGGCCGGCATGGCGCACTTCGCCGACTCCTCGGACAACCCGTTCGCCGGCATCGAGGACATCGCCGACCTGCCCTTCGGCACCCCGGACGCCGAGATCGCCGCCCGGATCGACGGCACCGACCAGCACACGGCCAAGGAGGCCGCGATGCGGGCGCACGCCACCCAGATCCCGGCCACCTCCTGGCTCTACTCGATCGCCGGCAACTTCGGCGGCGAGTTCATGGGCGTGGAGTTCTTCACCCTCGCGGTCGGCGAGAAGGGCCCGGGCACCGGGCCGAACGGCTGGGAGGACGACCTCTTCGCCGGGCTGCCCGAGGAGATCGCCCCGGACCGGTCCCCGGTCGCGGCGGCCGGTCTCCGGTGACCCTGCCCGCCGTACCGATGACGGTTGTGGACGACCAGGCCGCCCCGCCCCCGGCGGGGCCACCGCCGCGACTGCTGGACCTGGGCCTGCGGCTGGCCGGCGCGATCGTCGTGGTGGTCGCCGGGGTGCTGACCGGGGTGCTGGAGCTGCTACTCGCCACGGTCCGCGTCGGCGGGCAGTTGATCGGCGTGTCGGCACTGCTCGCCATCGGCGCCAACATCGCGCTGAGCTGGTTTGCCCACGAGGTGGTCGGCCGCAGGTGGGCGGTGGCGCTGCCGGCGGTGCCGTGGTTCGCGCTGATGGCGGTGGCCGCTATTCGGACCACCGAGGGCGACCTGTTGCTGGCCGGCGACAACTGGGTCGGCCTGGCGATGATCGTGGCCGGCGCGATGACCTTCGCGGTGATGGGCTTCCGGCAGATCCTCGCCCCGCCGCCCACACTCGGCGGCTGATGACTTACCCAGGTAAGAGTGGTAAATATTCCTGCCTGGGATGCGGGCCCCGCGACGGGGCGTATGGCAGGAGGTCCTGCGATGGACAGACGGTGGCGTGACATCGGCGTGCTCGCGGCAGCACTGTTCGCGGTCAACGTGGTCGCCCGACTGATCATCCGGTTCGGCTTCGACGGTGACGACACCGCCGCCGACCGGGTGTCGCTGGTGATGTTCGTGGTGATCGGGCTGATCCTGGCCGTGGTCGCCTTCCGCTGGGGTCGTCGCCGGCCGCTGGCCGACTGGGCGGCCGACATGGCCCTCGCGGTGCCGGTGGCGATGGTGCTGACCGTGTTGGTCGGGCCTCTGCTGATCGGTGACAACCCGTTCGCTGGCGGTGCGGCGACGTTCTTCGCGCAGATCTGGCTCTACCTGCTCGCCGCGGGCGCCGGGGTGCTGGTCGGTTACCTGGTGCTCACCGCGCTGGGGCGCGACTACCGCTCTCAGCAGCTCAAGCGGTACGCCGAGGTCAAGGCCGCCAAGCCCCGCCGCGTCGTCCGCCGCTGACGGGCCGCTGACGGGCCGTCGTCCGCCGTCGGCCGGTGTCTGTGGGACGTGAGGGCGCTTGATCGACTCGTTATCGCCGATGTGGGGGTGTCCCGGGTGTCTGATACCCCCGAGTCGGGGATGTGGAGTCGATCAACGCTCGATATTCGACCGGGGGTTGGTCGCTGGGTCAGTGCGGGGCGACCCTGGTCAGGTAGGTGTGGTGGGTGGTGAAGCCGAGCCGCTGGTAGAGCGCGACGGCCGCCGTGTTGCGCTGCTCGACCTGGAGGAACGCGTGCGTCGCGCCGCAAGACACGCCCCAGACGACCAACTCGTGGATCACCCGGCGGCCCAGCCCCTGCCGGCGGGCCACCGGCAGCACCTCGATCAGGCTGAGGCCCAACCAGCGCCCCTGGCCGGTCACCGTGCCTCGGCCGACCGCCACCAGCGTGCCGTCGGCGTACACGTGGGCGAAGCGGACCTGGTCCACGGCGGTGAGCACGTGCCGGGCGGCGTCCGGCAGGCCGCCCTTGCGGCCTGCGGCGACGGCCAGCCACCCCTCGCTCGGCGCGGTCGCCAGCTCAACGACCGCACTGTTCCACCCGCCAACGTCACCGGGTCGGTCAGCGGCGGCGCCGGACTGCTCGCCAGCGGCGCCGGACTGCTCGGCGGTGGCACCGCCCCGTCTGCTGGCGACGCCGCCCTGTCCGCTGGCGGCTGTGCCGGGGAGTCGGACGGTCGATGCGTCGGCGGGCAGGGCTCCGGCGGACGCCGACGTTGGTAGGGGGAGCGGCGCGGTCTGCACCAGTGTCGGTGGGCGGGTGCCCCAGCCCCGCGCGTCCAGCTCGGCGCCGACCGGCGCGGCGAGCGGCAGCGGCGTATTGATCATTGCTGGCTGGCCCTGCTCGGCGTACCAGCGCTCGACCGCGTCCACCGCGGCGGGCAGGGGTCGGTCCGGGTCGCCGATCGGCAGCGCCGAGTTTGCCCGCCCGGTCCAGCCGTCAGCCGACCGGAGCAGCCAGTCGCCGAGTCGGCCCCGCGTCGGTGCCGGCCAGGCCTCGTCGGCGGCCCGTTCCAGCGCCACCACCGCCGCGGCGGTCGGCCGACGGGTCGGCGGCACCCGCTTGGCACGGTGGACCTGTGCCACCGGGACCCGCAGCTGCCCCTGCGCGGTGGCCAACGTGAGATGAGTCTCGCTGAGTTCGACAAGCTCGCCGAGGGCATCGGAGAAGAGCGGGCGGCCTTCGCGAATCCCCACAATTCGGCGGACCACGATCCGGTGTCCCACATCCTGCTGTCGGAGCACGATCGACCCCCTCCCCGGCGAGATACTAGGCTCTTACCGTCGCGGGAGATCGCGGCGTGTCTTGCGGAGGAGAAGACCGGTGACCTACATCATCGCCGAGCCGTGCGTGGATGTGCTCGACAAGGCATGCATCGAGGAGTGCCCGGTCGACTGCATTTACGAGGGCAATCGGATGCTCTACATCCACCCCGACGAGTGCGTCGACTGTGGTGCCTGTGAGCCCGTCTGCCCCGTGGAGGCGATCTTCTACGAGGACGACGTCCCGGAGCAGTGGAAGGACTACACCGGCGCCAACTACGAGTTCTTCGAGGAGCTGGGCTCGCCCGGTGGTGCCTCGAAGATCGGCAAGGTGGAGAAGGACGCCACCTTCGTCGCCGCGCAGCCGCCGCGCGGCGAGGGCAACTGAACCGGCCCGCGCCGGTCTCGTCGCGGCTGCCCGAGTTCACCTGGGACACCCTGGACGCCGCGGCCACGCTGGCCGCGGCGCATCCGGAGGGCCTGATCAATCTCTCCATGGGCACGCCGGTCGACCCGGTGCCCGAGGTGATCCGGCAGGCGCTCGCTGACGCGTCCGACGCCCCTGGCTACCCGCTGACCGCCGGAACCCCGGCGTTGCGGGCCGCGATCGCGGCATGGGTGTCCCGGGCGTGTGGCGCCGGGGTCGACGGTCTCGGCGTGTTGCCGACCATCGGTTCGAAGGAGCTGGTGGCCTGGCTGCCCACTCTGCTCGGCATCGGCCCGGGTGACGTGGTGGTGGTGCCGTCGATCGCGTACCCCACCTACGAGGACGGCGCCCGGCTGGCCGGCGCCACGGTCGTGCGGAGCGACTCGCTCACCTCGGTCGGGCCGACCTCGCGGGTCCGGCTGGTCTGGGTCAACTCGCCCGGCAACCCGACCGGCCGGGTGCTGCCCGCGGCGCACCTCCGGAAGGTGGTCGACTGGGCCCGGGAACGCGGCGCGGTGGTCGCCAGCGACGAGTGCTACCTGACTCTCGGCTGGTCGGCCGAGCCGGTCTCGGTGCTGTCTCCACAGGTCAGCGGCAGCAGCTATGCCGGGGTGCTCGCCGTGCACTCGCTGTCCAAGCGTTCCAACCTCGCCGGCTACCGGGCCGGCTTCGTCGCCGGTGACCCGGCGCTCGTCGCCGAGCTGCTGAAGGTCCGCAAGCACGCGGGCATGATCGTGCCCGCACCGGTGCAGGCGGCCATGGTGGCCGCACTGGAGGACGAGCGACACGCCGACGAGCAGCGAGAGCGCTACCGCGCCCGGCGCGAGGTGCTGGCGGCCGCGTTCACCGGCGCGGGGTTCACCGTCGAACACTCGGAGGCCGGCCTCTACCTCTGGCTGACCCGAGGCGAGGACTGCTGGGATTCGGTCGACTGGCTCGCCCGACGGGGCATCCTGGTCGCCGCTGGCGTCTTCTACGGCCCCGGCGGCCAGCAGCACGTGCGGGCGGCGCTGACCGAGTCCGACGAGCACGTCGCAGCGGTCGCCGGCAGGCTGGGCGAATAGCCGCCTGTTGGTGGCCGGCGTCGCCTGCCTGTCTCGATTTTCATCGATGCGACGGGCCGACGGCGGGGCACTGAGGCGGTAATCTGCTCCCCTGGTGCGCGTGCGGCCTTGTCGGCCGTCGATCTCGTGCGGGCCGACAGGTGCGTGGGGAGTGGCGGCAATGGGTGGCGGTATCCATACGGCGAACGGGCGGCCAGTCGTCGCTTTCCTCGGTCCGGAGGGCACCTTCACCCATCGCGCGGCCCGAGCTCTGCACTCTCCTGAAGCTGACCTCCGACCTGAGTCGACGATCGCCGCAGTGATCGCCGGGGTTGCCGACAGTCGTTACGAATACGGCGTCGTGCCCATCGAGAACACCGTCGAGGGCATCGTGACGGCAAGTCTGGATCAGATCATCTTCCGCACGGACGCGCTGCTGATCCGCCGAGAGGTGTCCGTCCGTGTCACGTTCGACGCGTACCGTTCGCGGGAGGCGGCCGGCGCGCCCACCGTCATCGGTAGCCATCCACACGGGTTGGCCCAGTGCGCGCGGTACACAGCCGGTTCGGGCCTACCGGTGGAGCAGTTCGCGTCCACCGCTGCCGCGGTGCAGGCGGCCGCCGCGCGGCCCGAGCTGCTCGCCATCGGTGCGTCCGGGCTCGACGAGGTCTATCCGGTGCGGGTGAGTGACCGTGCGGTCGAGGACCATCGGGGAGCCCAGACCCGATTCGTGTCTCTCGGTCGGGCAGATGGCACGGAGCTGCCGGTGCCCGCCGGCCCGACTGAGCTGACCTGGAAGACGACCATCGCGCTCACCCCGCGCCGGTCCGACCCGGGCGTGCTCGCGCAGCTCTGCACACAGTTCTCCGACCGGAGGATCGACATCATCTCGCTGGCTTCGCGTCCGCTGCCGGGCTTTCCCGGCCGGTACGTCTTCGTCGCCACCGTGGACCACGACCGGGAGTCCGTGAGCCTGGCGCGGGCGGTCACCCATCTGTTGCACGAGGGTGTCCGGGTCAAGTACCTCGGCAGCTACCTCTCCGACCACGTCGCCGCCAACGCGGAGGAGCACCTGGCTCTGGTACCCCCGCCGGGAAGCCTCGGGCTGGCGGACTTCGAGGAACTGGTCCAGATCTTCAGCGGTGGCACGAGGGTGCAGTGACGTGCGCTACCTGCATCCGTTGTTACGCGATCGGAACATCGACGGCGTGCGGCAGGCCTCGTTGGCCACTGCTGCGGTGATCTTCAGCGTGCTCAACGTGGTGGTCCTCCAGAACACGGATCTCCGGGACGTTCGCACGAAGGCCGCCGCAGTACTGCTGTCCGCACTCAGCCTCGCCATCATCGGCAGCATCGTGCAACGGCTGTTCCTGCTCATCTGGGCCCAGCCGGTGCTCGGCCAGTGGATCTACGAGTCTTCGTCGGGCAACTGGGGGCTGGCCCACATCGGCCTGCGCGGCGGGGAGTTGACCTATTCGGTCCAGCTCTACCGGACCGAGCGGGATGCGCTGGCGGCGGTGCGGGGGGAGCCCGGATTCGTCTCCCGGTGTTTTGCCACGGTCTCGTCGGTGGGCGTGACGTACGAGAAGGGTGACGTCGAGTTGATCTACAAGATCAACCAGTCCCACGAGGACTACGCTGCGCGCAACGGAATGCTCACGCTCTCGCCGCTCAGCGAATGGGCGATGAAGGGTTACTGGAAGAGCGATATTCTCGGCACTGAAGCAAGTCGGGGCATTCTCGACATGTACCGACCGAAACGGCGAGGTGCGTGATGGGGGACAGGCCCGGCCCGAAGCTGCGGGCAGCGGTCGTCGGCACCGGCCTCATCGGCGGCTCCATCCTGCTTCGCCTGCACGAGTCGGGAGTCGACGTCATTGGCTGGGACCCGGATGCCGCGACTCGCTCGGAGGGGCGGGCGCGAGGCGTGCACTTCGCCGAGGAACTGACCGACGCCGTCCGCGACCGCGACGTGGTGTTCCTCTGCGGCCCGTTGCCGACCCTGCCCGAGACCCTGCACACCGCAGCGAAGTATGCCGGGGACCGCTGCGTCTTCACCGACGTCGGGAGCACCAAGTCCGCGGTGGCCTCGTTCTCGGTGGAGCACGGGTTGACCGACCTGTTCGTCCCGGGTCACCCGATGGCCGGCACCGAACGGGCCGGGCTGACCGCCGCGATGCCCGCGCTCTTCGAGGGCGCGGCCTGGGTGCTGTGCCCGACGCTGGATGGGATCGAGGCGTTCCGGATGTTGGTCGGCCTGATCCTCGACGTCTTCCAGGCGCGCGTGGTACCGATGTCGCCGGCGGTGCACGACTCGGTGGTCGCGCTCTCCTCCCACGTACCGCACCTGCTGGCCGGCAGTCTCGCCGGCGCGGTGGCCGAGTCTGACGTCCGTGATGCCGTCCTCGGGCTCGCCGCAGGCAGCTTCCGGGACGGCACCCGCGTCGCAGGTACCCCGGCCAGACGCACCGCTGACATGCTGATGGACAACCGTGAACAGGTGCTGCGGCAGTTGCGTGAGGTGAGCGCGTTCCTCCACGAACTGTCCACCGCGTTGCAGCGGTACGACGTGGACGCGCTGGTGGAGCAGTACCGGTACGCGCGGGGGACAAGGGTCGCCCTGCTCGACCGCGACCTGCACTCGTTCCGCCGGCAGTTCTCATTGACGGGCGACCGGATCGAGGAGGTGGAGTACCTGCTGGAGTTGGGCGCGGCTGGCGGCTATCTCACCGGTTGCCGGGTCAGTGACAGCGCGGTGGAGTACGCCGGGCACCGGCCCAGACCGGACGCCCAGAGCCCGTCGCCGAGCCCTGCGCGTCGCCCGGCGGCTGACTAGGCTGAGGGCATGGCGGTGAACAGTCCGGTGGTGCAGGTGCGTGGCGAGGCGTACCGGGAGGTGCCGCCCGAGCTGGCCCGGTTCGCGGTCACCGCGACGGCGCGTGATCGGGACCGGGAGGCCACCCTGACCCGGCTGGCCGAGCGTGCCGCCGCTGTCCGGGTGCTGCTGGACGGCTCCGAGCCGGCGGTGGCGCGGCGGGAGACCGGCGACCTGCGGGTCCGACCGGAGACGCGGCGCTCGGGCGAGCGGGTGGTCGCCTGGCACGGCAGCGTGACCACCACGGTCACGGTCACCGACTTCACCGCCCTCGGCGAGCTGATGCTCCGGCTGGCGGACCAGGACCAGGTCGAGGTGGCGGGGCCCTGGTGGGAGCTTCGTCCGGACAGCCCCGCGCACCGCGAGGCGCGACACGCCGCGATCAGCGACGCGCTGCTGCGGGCCCGGGAGTACGCGGAGGCGCTCGGTGCCCAGGTCACCTCGCTGATCGAGTTGGCCGACGCCGGCTCCGCCGACCGGCCGATGTTCGCCCGTGCGGCGTTCGCCGGGGGCGGCGGTGCGGGTGGTGGCCCTCCGGAGCTGGAGCTGGACCCGCAGCCGCAGACCGTCCAGGCAGCCGTCCAGGCGAGGTTCACCATCAGCGACCCGGTCCTGGGCTGATGCCGCCGGCCCGGGTGTTGTCGGTCGACGAGTTGGTGGCCCGGGCGCGGGCACTGGCCGAGGCCGGTCCGCGACAACTGCTCGGCCTCACCGGCGCGCCGGGCGTCGGGAAGTCCACGCTGGCCGAGCAGATCGTGGCCGAGATCGGTCCGACCGCCCGGCTGGTACCGATGGACGGCTTTCACCTGGCGCAGGCGCAGCTGGTCCGGCTGGGCCGCGCCGATCGCAAGGGTGCCGTGGACACCTTCGACGCCAACGGGTACGTCTCGTTGCTGCGCCGACTGCACCGGCTGGAGCCGACCTCGGTCTACGTTCCCGAGTTCCGTCGGGACCTGGAGGAGCCGGTCGCCGGGGCGATCGAGGTGCCGCCCTCGGTCCGCCTGGTGGTGACCGAGGGCAACTATCTGCTTCTGCCGGACTTCCCGTGGCAGGAGATCCGGTCGCTGCTGCACGAGGCGTGGTTCCTCGACCTGGACGCGGAGGTACGCCAGCGTCGGCTGACCGCCCGGCACGAGGCCTTCGGGCGGTCGCCGGAGCAGGCACGCGAATGGGCGCTGGGCAGTGACGAGGCCAACGCGGCCCTGGTCACCCCCACCGCCGATCGGGCCGATCTGGTGGTCCGCCTACCCGAGCCGCCGGCGGCCTGACCGGCCCGTCGAGGTCGGCACAGTCAGTCCAGTTCGCGGACCGTCCGGGCGGGGTTGCCGACCGCGACCACGTTGGCGGGCAGATCCCGGGTCACCACCGCGCCCGCGCCGACGACGGTGTTCGCGCCGATCGTCACTCCGGCCAGCACGATGGCGCCGCCGCCGAGCCAGACGTTGTCGCCGAGGGTGATCGGCTTGGCGGCCTCCCACTTGTCGCGGCGCGGACCGGGCTCCACCGGATGGGTCGGTGTGAGTAGTTGCACGTTGGGTCCGATCTGGACGTCGGCACCGAGGGTGATCGGTGCGCCGTCGAGGAAGACCGCGTTGTAGTTGACGAAGCTGCGTGGCCCGATGCGAATCTGCGTGCCGTAGTCGCAGTAGAACGGTGGGCGGATCCAGGTGCCCTCGCCCACGTTGCCGAGGAGCTCACGCAGCACCGCGAGGCGGGCTTGCGGGTCGGCCGCGGCACTGGTGTTGAAGCGTTCCATCAGCCGGGCGGCCCGGTCCAGGTCAGCGATGAGCTCGGGATCGTCCGCCAGGTACGGCTCGCCGGTGAGCATGCGGTCCTTCATGGAGGTCACCGCTCGATCATGCCGGCCCAGGTCCGCGACGGTTGTTCAGATCGTCATATTCGGGACTTCCGTCTGCATACCGAGTATGCAATTCTGATGACTGTCAATGCGTCTCCCGTGGTAATGACGCTCCACCGAGGAGGATCCGTTGCACCACACAAGAAGATTGGCCGCTCTCGGCCTCGTGTCCGTACTGGCGCTCTCCGCGCCGGTCCCCGCCTCCGCCTCCGCGGCTGTGCCCGGTACGCCGGGCAAGGCCGACCTGGCGACCCGCCCGGCCCCGGGTGGGCCCGCCGTCGACCGATCGACCACGGTCACCCTGATCACCGGTGACCGGGTGACGGTCACCGCGTCCGGCGCCGCCGTCCGACCCGGCGCCGGCCGGGAGGACGTACGGTTCCTCGTTCGACGCGAGCGGGGCCACCTGTCGGTGACGCCGCAGGACGCGTTGCCACTGCTCCGCTCCGGCCGGGTCGACCGGCGGCTCTTCGACGTCACCGAGCTGGTCGAGGCGGGCTACGACGACGCCCATCGGAACACCCTGCCGCTGCTCGTCTCGTACGGCTCGGCGGGCACCGCCCGAAGTGCCGCTGGCGCGCTGCCCGGTGCGCGGGTGACCCGCGACCTGCCGGCGATCCGCGGCGCGGCCCTGAGCACCGGCAAGTCCTCTCTCGGCGCGGTCTGGGCGGCGGTCACCACCGGCCCCAGCGCGGCCCGGCTCGGCGCGGCGGGGGGCGTCGAGCGGATCTGGTTGGATGGTCGCCGCCGGGTGACCCTTGACCACAGCGTGCCGCAGATTGGCGCGCCCGCCGCGTGGGCGGCCGGGTTCACCGGCAAGGGAGTGTCCGTGGCCGTGCTGGACACCGGCGTCGACGCGACCCATCCGGACCTGGCCGGCAAGGTGGCCGAGGCGCGCAACTTCACCGAGGTCACCGACGGTCGGGACACGATCGGCCACGGCACCCATGTGGCCTCGACCATCGCCGGCACCGGCGCGGCCTCCGACGGCCGGTACAGGGGCGTGGCTCCGGATGCGACGCTGCTGGACGGCAAGGTCTGCGAGGACTTCGGGTGCACCGACTCGGCGATCCTCGCCGGCATGCAGTGGGCCGCGGTGGAGAAGAAAGCCTCCGTGGTCAACATGAGCCTCAGCGGCTGGGACACCCCGGAGGTCGACCCGCTGGAGGAGGCGGTGCAGACCCTGACCGCGCAGACCGGCACGCTCTTCGTCACCGCCGCCGGCAACGACGGCTCGGACGGTTCGGTCGGTTCCCCGGCCAGCGCGGACGCCGCGCTCGCCGTGGGCGCGGTGGACCGCGACGACGAGCTGGCCGACTTCTCCAGTCGGGGCCCTCGCGTCGGGGACGACGCGCTCAAGCCGGACATCACCGCGCCGGGCGTCGACATCGTCGCCGCGCGGGCCGCCAACGGCGTGATCGGTGACCCGGTGGGGGAGCGCTACGTCGCGATCTCCGGTACCTCCATGGCCACCCCGCACGTGGCCGGGTCGGCGGCGCTGCTGGCCCAGCAGCATCCGGGCTGGCGGGCCGACCGGCTCAAGGCGACCCTGATGGCCGCCGCCAAGCCGCATCCGACGCAGACCGCCTACCAGCAGGGCGCCGGCCGGGTCGACGTCGCGCACGCGATCACCCAGCCGGTCAGCACCGACCCGGTGAGTGTCTCGTTCGGGCGTGCCCTCTGGCCGCACGGCGACGACGCCCCGATCACCCGCACGGTGACCTGGCGCAACGATGGCCCCGACCAGGTCACGCTGGACCTGAGCGTCGAGGGCGCCGGCCCCGACGGGCGGGCGGTTCCGGCCGGCATGTTCCAGCTCGGCGCGAGCCAGCTCACCGTGCCGGCGGGCGGCACGGCCGCGACCACTGTCACCGCGGACACGCGGCTCGGCGACGTCGACGGCTACTGGACCGGACGGGTCGTGGCCCGCTCCGGGTCGACGGTCGCGGTCACGCCGCTGGCCGTGCACCGGGAGGTGGAGAGCTACACACTGACGGTGGAGCACCTGAACCGCGCCGGTGTGCGCACGGCGGACCACTCCACGACCCTGGTCGGCCTGGCTGACTTCGGCTCCTGGGACCTCTACGGCGCCGACGGAGTGGCCACGGTACGCCTGCCCAAGGGGCACTACGGCCTGAGCAGTCTGATCTTCGAGACCGGCCCGGACGGTGAGCCCGGTGGGCTGTCCATGCTGGCGCAGCCCGAGCTGACCGTGGAGCGCGACACGCGGATCACCGTCGACGCCCGCCGGGCGAAGCCGGTCCGGACGACCGTCCCGGAACGGGGTGCCACCCCGGAGTTGATCGATGTCAGCACGGTCTTCAACGCCGACGACGGCAGCGTGTACGGCATCGGGCTCTGGACGGACAGCTTCACCGGCCTGACCACCGGCCAGCTCGGCAAGCCGGTCTCCGAGGACCGGTTCGTGTCCACCGTCAGCAGCCAGTGGATCAAGCCGGGTCCAGCGCCCAGTCCCTACCTGTACGCGTTGGCCGAAGCGATCCCGGGCCGGATGCCCACCGGCTTCGTCCGGAACTACGCGCGGCGGGACCTGGCCACCGTCGTGCACCGGTTCCGGGGCGGCTACCCGGGGCTGGAGGCCGAACGGTTGGTGCTGGCCGAGCTGGAGTACAACACCGGCGGTTCCGCGCTGGTCCTACCCACCGCCGTACCCGGCCAGCGCGTCGAGCACTACAACACCAGGGGCGTGAAGTGGGAGTCCGAGATCGACTTCGGGACGCGGGACGAGGACGGCTGGCTGAACGCGAAGGCGGTGCTCTCTTCCACACCCACCGCGTACCGGGCCGGACGGACCGTCCGCGAGGACTGGAACCAGGCGCCGTACGCGCCGTCGTTCCCGGCCCCGCGCTGGCCCGAGCAGAGCGTCACGCGGATCGGTGACACCATCCTGGTCGGGCTGCCGATGTTCAGCGACGCCGCCGGGCACCCGGGCGGGTCGCTCACCGACACCGAGCGAACCGCCCTGTGGCGCAACGGGAAGCTGGTCGGCGAGAGCGAGTACGCCGGCTACGGCGAATTCGCCGTGCCACCGGGCGTGGCGGACTACCGGCTCAGCACGTCGGCGACGCGCAGCTTCACCGATCTGAGCACCGAGGTGGAGTCCAACTGGACCTTCCGGTCACGGCACGCCGCTGGCGACGTGCCGGCCCGGTTGCCCCTGATGGCGGTGCGCTTCGCGCCGCCGCTGCGGGTCGACAACAGCGCTCCAGCCGGGCAGAGCTTCGTCATCCCGGTGCGGGTGGAGCCGCAGCCCGGCGCGCCGGCCGCCCGGGTGAAGAAGCTGACCGTCGACGTCTCCTACGACGGCGGCAAGACCTGGCGGGCCGCCCAGGTCCGCAACGGTGGGCACGGTTGGACCGCCACTGTCCGGCATCCTGCCGGGCCCGGTTACGCGTCCCTGCGGGCCACCGCTCGGGACGCCGCCGGCAACACGGTGACCCAACGGATCATCCAGGCGTACCGGCTGCGCTGAGGCGTACCCCGTCCGGGTCCGCGGCAGAGTGCCGCGGACCCGGCGGGTCCGTCAGTCGTTGGCGTGCAGGGCGGCGTTCAGCTCGATGCCCCGGCCGGTGCGCGGCCGAGCCTCCAGCGCGCCGGTGACCGAGTTGCGCCAGAACAGCAGACCGTCGACGCCGGAGAGCTCCCGGGCCTTGACCACCCGGCCGTCCGGCAGAGTGATCTTGGACGCGGCGGTGATGTAGCAGCCCGCCTCGACCACGCAGTCGTCGCCGAGCGAGATGCCGACGCCCGCGTTCGCGCCGATCAAGCTCCGCTCGCCGATGCTCACCTTCTCGGTGCCGCCACCGGAGAGCGTGCCCATGATGGAGGCGCCCCCACCGACGTCGGAGCCGTCGCCGACCAGCACGCCCTGCACGATCCGGCCCTCCACCATCGAGGTGCCCACGGTGCCGGCGTTGAAGTTGACGAAGCCCTCGTGCATCACTGTCGTACCGGCGGCCAGGTGTGCGCCGAGGCGCACCCGGTCCGCGTCGGCGATCCGCACACCGGCGGGGACCACGTAGTCGGTCATGCGGGGGAACTTGTCCACCCCGTACACCGCCAGGTGCCGGCCGGCGGCCCGCTCGATCACCCGCAGCTCGTCCACCCGCTCCGGGGGGCACGGCCCGGCGGACGTCCAGGCCACGTTCGCCAGCTTGCCGAAGATGCCGTCGAGGTTGAGCTGGTTGGGTCGGACCAGGCGGTGCGAGAGCAGGTGCAACCGGAGGTACGCGTCCGGGGCGTCCTTGATCGGGTCGTCCAGCGAGCCGATCACGGTGACCACCTGCACGTTACGCAGACCGGGCAGCGATCGGTCACCGAGCGCGGTCGGCGGCAGGTCGAGCACGTCCGCCTTGTCCTCACCGGCGACCAGCGGCAGCTCACCGAGGCCCAACTTGCCGGTCGGATACCAGGTGTCGAGCACCTGCTCGTCTGCGGTGACCGTGGCCAGGCCGATGCCCCAGGCGGAATCTGCGGACGTCACTGTTACACCTTTCGGTCGCGGCCGGGCTGGCCTCTGCTCACGACTGCGGGGCTCCTCGCGCTCGCCCCAGGGGCCCGCAAGCTCGCTCCTCGCGCCGACAGACCTGAAGGTACCGTGCGAACCATGGAGAACCCGCTGACCCCCGAGGTCCTCGCCGATCCGGTGGCGCTGACCCGTGCTCTGGTCGACATAGAGTCCGTGTCCCTCAACGAGAAGGCGATCGCCGACTGCGTCGAAGAGGTGCTGCGGGGCGTACCGCACCTGACCACCCACCGGCACGGCAACACCGTGATGGCGCGCACCGACCTCGGTCGGTCGCAGCGCGTCGTGCTGGCCGGGCACCTCGACACGGTGCCGCTGAACAACAACTTCCCGTCGACCATGCGCGGCGACCTGATGTACGGCTGCGGCACCTCCGACATGAAGTCCGGTGTCGCGTACGCGCTGCACCTCGCGGTGAGCCTGCCCGAGCCGCGCTACGACGTGACGTACTTCTTCTACGAGGCCGAGGAGATCGAGTCGCGGTACAACGGGCTGACCCTGGTCGCCCAGGCGTACCCGGAGTGGCTGGAGGCGGACTTCGCGGTGCTGCTGGAGCCGACGTACGGCATCGTCGAGGCGGGCTGCCAGGGCACCATGCGGGCCATCGTGACGACCTCGGGTGAGCGGGCGCACGCGGCGCGCTCCTGGCACGGGGTGAACGCGATCCACGCCGCCGGTGAGGTGCTGCGGCGCCTCCAGACGTACGAGGCCCGCCGGGTCACCATCGAGGGGTGCGACTACCGCGAGGGCATGAACGCGGTGCGGATCAACGGAGGCGTCGCCGGCAACGTCATCCCCGATCGCTGCGAGATCGAGGTCAACTACCGGTACGCGCCGGATCGTGACCCGGCGGCGGCGGAGGTGCACCTGCGGGAGGTCTTCGCTGGCTTCGAGGTGGCGGTGACCGACGCGGCAGCCGGTGCACCCCCCGGGCTGGAGGCGGCTCCGGCGAAGGAGTTCGTGGCGGCGGTGGGCGCGGCGCCGATCGGCAAACTCGGCTGGACGGACGTGGCCCGGTTCGCGGCCATGGGCATCCCCGCGCTGAACTTCGGGCCGGGTGACCCCAACCTCGCTCACCACAAGGACGAGCACGTCGAGATCAGCAAGATCCGCGATGGTGCGGCAACCCTGCACCGCTGGCTAACCCCGGCCTGACCCGCTTCCCGGCCGTGCCCGCTCCCGGTGATCAAGAGGTTTGCGTCAGCCGGGCCCGTTGTCGGCGACGCAAACCTCTTGATCAGCTCCGGGTGGAGCGGGGGAGAGAGGGGTTGGGTCCTGTTGGCGGGTGCGGCGGCGTTCGGCCACCACGTCTTGGATCCGTCGCTGCATCTGGCGACGGATCCGGATCATCTCGCTGTTGCTGATCACGCTGTCTCCTCCCCCGAAGGCGCGCGCCGGGGCATACCCGGTATGTGAATAGTAAGACGTACGGGCGAGCCGAATAGTTGCCCATGATCCCGAACTATTTCTCGGCGTCCGCGCCCCGCGCACCCGAGAGGTGTGGCTCCACTACGGTTGCCCCATGAGCCAGAGCAACGGGCGGGAGGCCGGTCGCGGTCCGGGACAGGAGCGACACCGGGGTGCGGTCACGCTGCGCAGAGGGGCGATCCCGAGCAGTACCGCCGACCAGCGGTTGCTGGATTCGCGTGGGCGGGGCGACTGGAAGACCAAGGACGCCTGGCGCGCGCTACGCATCCTCTCCGAGTTCGTCGAAGGCTTCGACACCCTCGCCGACCTGCCGCCGGCGGTCAGCGTCTTCGGCTCCGCACGCAGCGGGCCGGACAGCGCCGAGTGCCAGCTGGCCGAGCAGGTGGGCGGCGCGCTGGCCCGGGCCGGCTACGCGGTGATCACCGGGGGTGGGCCGGGAGTGATGGAGGCCGCCAACCGCGGCGCCAGCGAGGCCGGTGGGCTCTCCGTCGGGCTCGGCATCGAGCTTCCGTTCGAGCAGGGCATCAACGAGTGGGTCGACCTGGCCATCGACTTCCGCTACTTCTTCGCCCGCAAGACCATGTTCGTCAAGTACGCCCAGGCGTTCGTCGTGCTGCCCGGTGGGTTCGGCACCATGGACGAGCTGTTCGAGGCGCTCACCCTGGTGCAGACCGGCAAGGTCACCCGGTTCCCGGTGGTGCTCATGGGGGTCGCCTACTGGCAGGGACTCCTCGACTGGTTGCGCGACACGATGGCCACCACCGGCAAGATCGGTCCGGTCGACCTGGAGCTGATCTGTCTCACCGACGACGTCAACGCCGCGGTCCGGCACATCGTCGAGGCGGAGGCGGCGCTCTCCGCAGAGCAGGAAGCGGTCCGCGACGAGGCCGTCGCCCGTACCGGTGCCGACCAGCAGGCCGCCGCAGAACAGGCCGCCGACCAGCCACGGGACAAGTGATGGCGGCGATCTGCGTCTTCTGCGCCTCCTCCCGTACCCTCGATCAGCGCTGGTTGGATCTGGCCGCCGAGACCGGTGCGGAGCTGGCCCGGCGCGGGCACACGCTGGTCAGCGGTGGTGGTTGCGTCGGCATGATGGGCGCGCTGGCGGACGGCGCCCGGTCCGGCGGTGGGCGCACCCTGGGGGTGATTCCGCAGGCGCTGGTCGATCTGGAGGTCGCCGACCTGGCCGCGGACGAGCTGCTGGTGACCGACTCGATGGCCAGCCGCAAGACCCTGATGATCGAGAAGTCGGACGCGTTCCTCACCCTGCCGGGCGGGCTGGGCACCCTGGACGAGCTGTTCGAGGTCTGGACCACGGCCACCCTCGCGCTGCACTCCAAGCCGATGGTGTTGATCGACACCGACGGGTTCTACCGTCCGCTGCTGGGCTGGCTCGACGCGCTGGCCGACCAGAACTTCCTCAAGGGCGCCGGCCGCGACCTCCTGACGGTGGCCACCTCCGTCCCCGCAGCCCTGGACGCCCTGGAGTCCCACCTAACCTGACCCTCACTCCCCGCCTCTCACGCCGTCGATCATGAAGTTAGCGGCGCCGCTGTCGGCGTGTCGCGCCGCTAACTTCATGATCGACGGAGGTGGATGGGGTGGGGTTGGGGGGTGGGGATGGGTGTCGGATGGGCGTGATGGGATGAGCTGATGCAGGCGTACCGGTTGGTGCGGCGGTCCGGAGGGCCGACGCCGGAGGGCGGAGGCGCGCCGGCCAGCGGCATCGTGCCCGCCGGCAATGGCGCGTCCGCGAGCGCTGCCCTGCCCGGCGAGGGGACGGGCCTGCGTGTCGATCCGGCGCAGGCGGAGGTGGTCGGGCACACCGACGGGCCGATGCTCGTGCTCGGCGGCCCGGGCACCGGCAAGACCAGCACCCTGGTCGAGGCGGTCGCCGCCCGCGTGGCCGAGGGGGTCGACCCCGAACAGATCCTGGTGCTGACCTTCGGCCGTCGAGGCGCCACCGCGCTGCGCCAGCGCATCGAGGCGCGGGTTGCGCAGGACGGCCACCGGGTGCTGCGCGAGCCGCTGGTGCGGACCTTCGCGGCGTACGCTTTCGGGCTGCTCCGCCGGGCCGCCGCCGAACGGGGCGAGCCGTCGCCCCGGCTGCTCACCGGCCCCGAGCAGGATCTGATCATCCGCGAGCTGCTGGACGTGGTGGGCGAGGAGCCCGAGGACGACCCGGTCGGCTGGCCAACCGACCTGCGCCCCGCCCTGCGGACCCGGGCCTTCGCCGGCCAGCTGCGTGACCTGCTCATGCGCGCCGCCGAGCGCGGCGTGGGCCCGGCCGACCTGGCCCGCCTGGGCGACAAGCTCGGCCGCGCCGACTGGCCGGCCGCTGCCCGCTTCCTGCGGGAGTACGTCGCCGTGCTCGCGCTGCGCGACGTCAGCAACCGGGGCTCCATCGCGTACGACCCGGCCGAGCTGGTCCGGGCGGCCACCGGGCTGCTGCGCGACGACGAGGAGTTGCTCGCCGCCGAGCGCCGCCGGCTCGCCCACGTGTACGTCGACGAGTTGGCCGACACCGACCCCGCGCAGCTGGAGCTGCTCTCGGTGATCGCCGGCGGAGGCAAGTCGCTGGTCGCGTTCGCCGACCCGGATTCCTCCACGTACGCCTTCCGGGGCGCCGACCCGGCCGGGGTGACCACTTTCCCGCACCGTTTCCGGACCGCCTCCGGAGCGCCGGCCGCGCAGGTGCTGCTGACCACGTCGTACCGGGCCGGGCCGGTTGTGCTCGGCGCGATCGCCCGGCTGGGCCGTCGACTGCGCGGCCCGGCGGCGCACCGCCGGCTGCACCCGCTGCCGGACGCGCCGCCCGGGGTGGTCGAGGTGCACACGTTCCGCTCGGCGACCAGCGAGGCGGCCTGGCTGGCCCACGCGCTGCGCTCCGCCCACCTGCTCGACGGCGTGCCCTGGTCGCGGATGGCGGTGCTGGTGCGGTCCACCGCGTTGCAGCTGCCCACCCTGCGACGGGCGCTGCACGCGGCCGGCGTGCCCACCGTGGTGCACGGCGAGGACCTGCCCCTGCACCTGCAACCAGCGGTCGCCCCGCTCCTGCTCCTGCTGCGCTGCGCGCTCGAACCGGACCGACTGGACGAGGAGGCGGCGGTCGCGCTGCTGCACTCGTCGTTGGGTGGAGCCGACCCGCTGGCCGAACGGCGGCTGCGGCAGGGCCTGCGTGCGCTCGCGCTGGCTGGCGGTGACCGACGCCCTTCCGGGGAGCTGATCGTCGAGGCGCTGGGCGACCCGGCGGAGCTGGCCGGCATCGACCGGCGGTGGGCGGAGCCGGCACAGGCGGTGGCCGGGCTGCTGGCCACCGCACGGGACGCCGCCGCCCGGCCCGGTTCGACGGCCGAGGACGTGCTCTGGGCCGTCTGGCACGCCAGTGGTCTGGCCGAGCGCTGGGCGGGCGCGATCAACCAGGGGCGGCCGGAGGCCGGTGAGGGGGACCTGGCCCGGCGTCGGCGAGCCGAGGCGGCCGACCGCGACCTGGACGCTGTGCTGGTGCTCTTCGACGCGGCGGCCCGGTTCACCGACCGGCTACCCGGTGCCCGCACCGAGGTCTTCCTCGACCACGTGCTCGCCCAGGACCTGCCGGCCGACACCATCGCCCCGACCGCCGACCGGGGCGCGGCGGTCCGGTTGCTCACCGCGCACGCCGCGAAAGGCCTGGAGTGGGACCTGGTCGCGGTGGCCGGCGTGCAGGAGGGCATTTGGCCCGACCTGCGACTGCGCGGCAGTCTGCTCGGCTCGGAAAGGCTGGTCGACGTGCTGGCCGGTCGTTCCGTGGGGGGTGCCCGCGCGGCCAACGTGGTGGGTCAGACCTCGGCGTTGTTGGACGAGGAACGCCGGCTCTTCCATGTCGCCATCAGCCGCGCCCGGCACCGACTGCTGGTCAGCGCCGTTGCGTCTGCGGCGGTCGGCGGTGACGACCACGAGGAGCAGCCGAGCCGGTTCCTGCACGAGTTGGGCCCGACCCCGCCGCCCGCCCCGCCGAACGGTGCCGGGCCGGCCGACACGCCCGCGCCGCCCGGTCCGCGTACCGGCCCGCCGACCGCTGGTGCCCCCGACGACAGCAGCCCGCACACCGCGCCCGGCGACGGCGACACGGACGAGGACGGCGAGCCGGACCGGCCCGGTGCGCTGCCGGTGACCCGCCCACCCCGGGCGCTCACACTGCCGGCGCTGGTCGCCGAACTACGTACCGCCATCACCGACCCGGCCGCCCCGGCGGGCCGGCGGCGCGCGGCGGCGGCTGAGCTGGCCCGGCTCGCCGCCGCTGGGGTTCCCGGCGCGCACCCCGACGACTGGTGGGGTTTGCGCGTGCTCTCCGACGACCGGCCGTTGGTCGACGAGGGGAAACCGGTACGGGTCACCCCGTCGGCGATGGAGAGCGCACTGCGGTGCAGCCTGCGGTGGCTGCTGGAACGGCACGGCGGCAGCGGCCCGACCAGCACGGCGCAGGGGGTGGGCAACCTCGTGCACGCCGCCGCGATGCTCGCCGAGGATGCCAGTGCCGACCGGGGGGCTCTGCTCGACTACGTGGCCGCCCGGTTCGACGCGATCGAGTTGGCGGCCCGGTGGATGGCCGGGCCGGAGCGAGAGCGCGCCGAGGCGATGGTCGACAAGCTGCTGCGCTGGCTGGCCACGAACCCGCGTCGACTGCTCGCCATCGAGCACGAGTTCGCGGTCCGCCTGGACGACCCGAATCGGCCCGTCGACCTGACCGGTCGGGTCGACCGGCTGGAGATCGATGAGGCCGGGCGGCTCGTGGTGATCGACCTGAAGACCGGCAAGTCCACCGCTGTCACCGGCACCGAGCTGGCCGAGCACCCGCAGCTCGGCGCCTACCAGGCGGCGGTGGAGGCCGGGGCGTTCGCCGAGTTCGGTGACGAGTCCGGGGGCGCCGCGCTGGTGCAGCTCGGCACCTCCGCCAAGGACGCCAGGGAGCAGAATCAGCCGTCGGCCGGCGAGGGGCCAGCGGCCGGTTGGGCGACCGCGCTGGTCCGGCGGACCGCCGATACGATGGCAGCCGCCACGTTCGCCGCGGTGGCCAACTCGAAGTGCCGGGTCTGTCCGGTGCGCACCAGCTGCCCGGTCTCCGGGCAGGGGCGCCAGGTCGTCGAGCCGCCGACCACCCGCCGCACCCGTGAGGGCGAGGAGTGAGTTTGCGAGCCCCGCAGTCGCGAACAGAGATGGCACCGTGAGGGCGAGGAGTGAGCTTGCGAGCCCCGCAGTCGCGAACAGAGATGGCACCGTGAGGGCGAGGAGTGAGCCGGTGTTGCGAGCCCCGCAGTCGCGAACAGAGATGGCACCGTGAGTCAGCCCACCCTGTTCGGCGCGGGCCCCGCGCCGACGCCCCGGCTGGCGGACTCCGGCCCCCGGTACACGCCGGTGGAGCTGGCCAAGCTGCTGCGGTTGCCGGCGCCCACCCGGGAGCAGGCCGCGATCATCGCCGCCCCGGTGGAGCCGCTGCTGGTGGTCGCGGGAGCCGGGTCGGGCAAGACCGAGACGATGGCCGCGCGGGTGGTCTGGCTGGTGGCCAACTCGTACGTGCGCCCGGAGCAGATCCTCGGGCTGACCTTCACCCGTAAGGCGGCCGGGGAACTGGCCCACCGCGTACGGGCCCGGCTCGACCAGCTGATCCGCCGCGTCGGCCGGCAGGGACGGGACCCGCTGGACGATCCGCTCGCCGGTGAGCCCACCGTTTCCACGTACCACTCGTACGCGGGGCGGATCGTCACCGAGCACGGGCTGCGGGCCGGTTACGAGCCGTCCACCCGGCTGCTCACCGAGGCGTCCCGCTGGCAGTTGGTCGATCTGCTGGTGCGCAACTACGACGGCGACATGTCCGAGGTGGACCGGATGCCGAGCACCATCACCGATGCGGTGCTGGCGCTCGCCGGGGAGCTGGACGAGCACCTGGTCGCACCGGACCAGCTGGCGGCCTGGACGGGGCGGTTCTTCGCCGAGGTGCAGTCCCGGCCGGGTCGGGTGTACGCCGACGTGCGCAAGGCGCTCACCCTGCAGCAGACCCGGCTGCGTCTGCTGCCGCTGGTGCGGGCGTACGCCCGGCGCAAGGGGGACTTCGAGGCGATGGACTTCGCCGATCAGCTCGCGCGGGCGGCGCGGGTGGCCCGGGATCACCCGGGGGTCGGCGAGATCGAGCGGGACCGCTTCCGGGTGGTGCTGCTCGACGAGTACCAGGACACCAGCCACGCCCAGGTGGTGCTGCTCAACGCGCTGTTCGGTGGCGGGCACCCGGTGACCGCGGTGGGCGACCCGTGCCAGTCGATCTATGGCTGGCGGGGGGCCAGCGCCGGCACTCTGGACCGGTTCCCCAGCGAGTTTGCCCGCACCGACGGTCAGCCTGCCGAAGCGCTGGGACTCACCACGAGCTGGCGTAACCGCCCGGAGATCCTCCGGGTGGCGAACGCGCTGTCGACTCCGCTGCGCGCGGCGGGTGCTCAGGTGCCGGAGCTGCGTTCCGCGTTGACCGTCCGGGATCCAATCCCGCACCGCAGCCCCGGTGGGGCGGCCGGTGGCACGGTGCACTGCGCGTTGCTGCCCACGTACGCCGACGAGGCGGACTGGATCGCCGGCAGTGTGCTCGCCGCCTGGCGCGGGGCGGCCCGGATGCCCGGCGCGGCTCCCGAGCACATCCCGGTGGCGCAGCGCCCGACCACGGCCGTGCTGGTCCGGGTCCGCAGCCAGATTCCGGCGATCGAGTCGGCGCTGCGCGAGCGCGGCCTCCCGGTGGAGGTCGTCGGGCTGGGCGGCCTGCTGGACACCCCCGAGGTACGCGACGTGGTCTGCACGCTGCGGGTGCTGGCCGACCCGACCGACGGTGCGGCGCTGCTGCGGCTGCTCACCGGCGCGCGTTGGCGGATCGGGCCGCGTGACCTGGTGGCGTTGCACCGGCGGGCTCGGGCCATCGCCAACGCCCGGCGACAGGTGGCCGCCGACGAGACCTCGGAGATCACCCCCGACCTGCTGGACGAGGCGACCCTGGTGGAGGCGCTGGCCGATCTCGGGCCGGCGCAGACGTTCTCGGCGGAGGGCTTCGCGCGGCTGCGCGCGTACGGCCGGGAGTTGGCGCTGCTGCGTTACCGCCTGGACCAGGCCCTGCCGGACCTGATCGCGGACATCGAGCGGACCATCGGCCTGGACGTGGAGGTCGCGGTGCGGGCCGGCCGGGACGGCGCCGGTGACGCCGGCCTGGCCCGGGGCCACCTGGACGCCCTGGGTGACGTGGCGGCCCGGTTCAGCGGCGAGACTCCGGGCGCGACGCTCTCCGGTTTCCTGTCCTACCTGGCCGCCGCCGAAGACGAGGAGCGCGGTCTGGCTCCTGGTGAGGTCGAGGTGGTGGAGGGCGCGGTGCAGGTGGTCACCGCGCACGCCGCCAAGGGCCTGGAGTGGGACGTGGTGGCGGTGGCCGGGCTGAGCCGTGGGCTGTGGCCGGGTCCGGTACGCAATTCCGACCACTGGTTGGGCGGGCTGGGCGTGTTGCCGTTTCCACTGCGCGGCGACGCCGACGGGTTGCCCGAGTTGGCGCTCGACGAGGCGGTGGACCAGCGGGCGGTGGCTCGGGCGGTGACCGACTTCACCGACGCGTGGCGGGCCCACGACGAGCGGGAGGAACGCCGGCTGACGTACGTGGCGGTCACCCGGCCGCGGCGGTTGCTGCTCTGCTCCGGCTACTGGTGGGGGGAGGGCACGAAGCGACCGCGAGGTCCGTCGCTCTTCCTGCGCGAGATGTACGACGCCTGCCTCGACGGCGGGCCGGGGCACCTGATCGACGCGTGGGCGCCGGAGCCGACCCCGGATGCGACGAATCCCACGGCCGAGGTGGTGCTCCGCGCGGAGTGGCCGGCCGACCCGCTGGGCGGCCGCCGGCCGGCGCTGGCTGAGGCGGCCGGGCTGGTGCGTCGCCTGATGACCGACGGCCCGGTCGAGGTGGTCATCGCCGGTGGGCCGGAGGTCGACCCGGAGGTGGCGCGTTGGCAGCGCGAGGCGGACCTGCTGCTGGCCGAGCGGGCCGAGCTGACCCGGCTCTCCGGTGCGGTCGAGGTGGCCCTGCCGGGGCAGATGAGCGTCACCCAGCTGGTCGCGTTGCGACGCGACCCGGCGGCGCTGGCCCGTGCGCTGCGCCGTCCGGTGCCGGCCGAGCCCAACCCGTACGCCCGCCGAGGCACGGCCTTCCACGCCTGGTTGGAGCAGCGCTTCGGAGCTGACCGTCTGCTGGATCTGGACGAGCTGCCCGGTGCGGCCGACGCGGATGCCGCGCCGGACGAGGCGCTGGTCGAGCTCCAGGAGCGTTTCCTGGCCAGCGAGTGGGCCGACCGGTCCCCGGTGGAGGTGGAGGTGCCGTTCGCCACGGTGATCGCCGGGGTCGTGGTGCGGGGGCGGATGGACGCGGTCTTCGCCCGGCCGGGCGGGCGGTTCGACGTGGTCGACTGGAAGACCGGCGCGCAGCCCACCGGGCCGGCGGCGGACGTGGCTGCCGTGCAGTTGGCGGTGTACCGGCTGGCGTGGGCTGAGCTGGCCGGCGTGCCGGTCGACCAGGTGGGCGCGGCGTTCCACTACGTCCGGCACGGGGTGACGGTCCGGCCCGCCGATCTGCTGGACGTGACGGGGCTCACGGCCATGATCGCCCAGTTGCCCGAAGATTCCGCCCAAGCTTGACCCCGGCGGGTAAATCCGTGGTAGGTTGACCGGGTTGCAGTTTTGGTTACCAGAGACTCTGTGTGCGCCTGGCGGGATTGTGGCCCCAGGCGCGCTTTGTTGTGTCCGGAGTTCTCCGGGCGGGGCGACCAGAAGCGACAGGCGATTCGCGCATCCCCGCGCGGAGCGCTCCTCTTCGGGCTCGCAAGAAGTGCGAGTCCGACGTTCCGTCAAGGAGACGAAACACATGGCTATTGGCACCGTGAAGTGGTTCAACGCTGACAAGGGCTTCGGCTTCATCACCCCGGACGGCGGCGGCGCTGACGTCTTCGCCCACTTCTCGGCGATCCAGTCCTCCGGCTACCGGAGCCTGGACGAGAACCAGCGGGTCGAGTTCGAGGTGACCCAGGGCCAGAAGGGCCCGCAGGCGGAGAACATCCGCCCGATCTGATCTTCGGATCGGTCAGCATTACCTGTCGCGCCCTCCGGGTGTGACGGTGACGGGACCGGCCCGCCCCGCCGCCGCCTGCGCACGCAGGCGGCGGCCCGGCGGCGGGCCGGCCTGTACTCCCTTCGGTTCGTGCTTGTGAGTCCTGGCTGCCTTGCGCCGCCGGTTGACAGCGCCGATTTCGGCGCCCTCCCTCGACACGTTCCGCGTCGAGGAAGGCTTCCGCATGACCACAGTTATTCCTTCTTTCGCTCATACCGATCTGGCACCGGCGCTGCTCACCGCGCTGACCGCGCAGGGCATCACCGAGCCGTTCCCGATCCAGACGGCGACGCTGCCCGACTCGCTCGCCGGCCGGGACGTGCTGGGCCGGGGTCGTACCGGCTCCGGCAAGACCCTCGCCTTCGGGCTTGCTCTGCTGTCCCGCACCGCCGGCCGTAAGGCCCGGCCGGGTCGCCCGCTGGCCCTGGTGCTGGTGCCGACCCGCGAGCTGGCCCAGCAGGTCACCACCGCGCTGGCCCCGTACGCCCGCGCCGTCGGGCTGCGCTGCGCCACCGTCGTCGGCGGGCTGTCGTTGCAGCGGCAGGCGGACGCGCTGCGCGCTGGCGCCGAGGTTGTCGTCGCCACCCCTGGCCGGCTGCACGACCTGATCAACCGCGGTGACGCCCGGCTCGACCAGGTCGAGATCACCGTGCTGGACGAGGCCGACCAGATGGCCGACATGGGCTTCCTGCCGCAGGTCACCAAGCTGCTGGAGCAGGTCGCGCCGCAGGGGCAGCGGATGCTGTTCTCCGCCACCCTGGACGGCGGTGTGGACCGGCTGGTCCGCCGCTTCCTCAGCAACCCGGTCACCCACTCGGTGGACCCGGGCACGGCCACCGTCACCGCGATGACCCACCACGTGCTGCACGTCGACGCATTGGACAAGCCCGACGCGCTGACCCGGATCGCCGCCCGTGAGGGCCGCACCATCCTGTTCATGGGCACCAAGCACCGCGCCGACCGGCTCGCGCGCCAGCTGCTCTCCAAGGGGGTACGCGCGGCCGCGCTGCACGGCGGCAAGTCCCAGCCGCAGCGCACCCGCATCCTGGAGCAGTTCCGCAACGGTCAGGTGACCGCTCTGGTCGCCACCGACGTGGCAGCCCGTGGCATCCACGTGGACGGCCTGGACATGGTGGTCAACGTGGACCCGCCGACCGAGGCGAAGGACTACCTGCACCGGGGCGGCCGTACTGCCCGTGCTGGTGAGTCCGGCTCCGTGGTCACCCTGGTCCTGCCCGAGCAGCGCCGGGACGTGTCCCGGTTGATGGCAACGGCCGGCATCCGGCCGGAGTCGGTCCAGGTCCGCTCGGACGAGGCAGGGCTGGTCCGGGTGACAGGTGCCCGCCAGCCGTCGGGTGTGCCGGTGACCATCGTCGCCCCGCCGGCCCCCGCCGCTCGGGGACGTGCGACCGGTGGCTCCGGTGGCCCGGCCACTGACGGTGCCGCCCGGTCGGCGCACCGCGCGTCGGGTCGGTCCCGCCGACCGCGTCGCCCCCACACCGTCTGATCTTCTAGACCCGACCGACCCGTCCCGCTTCGGCTGGGCGGGTCGGTCTTGTCTGCGAGGTGATCCGGGCCGGAGGGTTGTCCGTGCGGCTCGGCCGCCAGACCGACCGGCCACTCGGCCGCGCCGCACGGCCCACTCGTCTGAGTCGGTAATCAGCCTCGGCTGGGTCGGCTGGCCGACTGCGCCCCGGCTGGCCGTGGTCGAAGCTGACCAGCGGGGGGAAACCGGGCGGGGGGCCCGGCACGGGAGGGGTGACCATGGCGGGCGAAGCCGGCTCGGGTGCACTGCGCGAACTGATTCTGGTGGTCGCGGTCGCGCTCGCCGGGTTGTTGCTCGCCATGGTTGCGGCCTTCGCACCCTGGCACGCCACCCCGGTGGGTAACACTCCCGCCGGTCTGGTGGAGCTGCACAGCCCTGGCGACCCGGGCTCCGGCCCGGTGGTCGCACACGTGGGCTGAGCAGCGACCGGCCGACCGGTGCCGGCGGAGGGGCAGGCCCGGTCAGGATCGGTACGAGATGTGGTCGGGTCGGCGGGGCACCGACCCGACCACATCGCCTCCGCCGCTCATGAGGTGGTGGGGGCGTGGTCGGTCGGGTCGCGGGTGAGCAGATTGGCCAGGGTGGTGCTGTCGACCACCGTGGCGATCGCCCCGTGCACCGCCAGCCAGACGTCGGTCAGCCCCGCGGCCACTCCGTGATAGCCGGCGCGCTCGGCCGGCAGGCCGCGCACCGTGGTGAGCGAGCCGCCGACCGCGCGCAGCACGTCCCCGACGGTGATCTCGTCGGGTGGGCGCGTCAACGCGTACCCGCCCTCAGCGCCCCGATGGCTGTGCAGCAGACCGGCTCGGCGCAGGTCCAGCAGGATGCCCTGAAGGAAGCTGAGCGGGATGTCCTGCACCTCGGCCAGGCTGGCCGCCTTCACCAGTTCGCCGCCACCATCCCCGCCGCCGTCGCCGCCACCGGCCTCGGCGGCGACGGCGAGCATGGCCCGGAGCGCATAGTCGCTGCGCGCGGAGACGTACACGTCACTGTCCAGCCTGGTCCAGCACACCCCAGCGGCGTCGGATCGCCTTGTCCGCCGCGCCGAAGGCGGCGTCCACGCCGAGGCCGAGCACCAGGATGACGATCATGGTGGAGAGCAGCCAGGGCGCGTCGGACAACTCGCGGGAGTAGGTCAGTTGGGCACCGAGCGATGTCTGCGAGATGCCGACCACGATCAGCTCACCGGCCATCAGGCTGCGCCAGGCGAACGCCCAACCCTGCTTGAGGCCGGCGACGATCGCCGGCAGGGCGGCCGGTGCGATGACGTACCGGTAGAGGTTGAGCCCCCGGGCACCCAGGTTGCGGCCGGCGCGCAGCAGCAGCGGCGGCACGTAGTCCACACCGGAGATCACCCCGTTGGCGATGGACGGCGCCGCGCCGAGCACCACCACGAAGAAGATCGCCTTCTCGCTCAGCTCGAACAGCAGGATGGCCAGCGGGAACCAGGCGATCGACGGCATGGTCTGCAACGCCGTGATCATCGAGCCGATGGCGGCCCGGAGCACCTTGGACCGGGCCACCGCCAGGCCCAGCAGCAGACCGACGGCGACTGAGAAGACGTACCCGACGGCGGCCCGTCGCAACGTGGTGACCAGGCCCTCCCAGAGCTGCGGGCCCTGGGCCTGGGCCGCCAGCTCGCGGCCGACCTCCAGCGGCCCGGGCAGCGAGTACGGCGGCTTCCAACCCGACCAGACCACCAACTGCCAGGCCGCGATGGCGATGGCCAGCGCCGCCAGCTTCGGCCAGGTGGCCGCCCAGAGCCGGGCGCTTCGGGAAAGCTCCTTGTCCCGCCCGGCGATTTCCAGCGCGTCCAGGCCGGAGATCTGCGCATCAGTACGCGCAGCGCTGGTCAGGGTGTCACTGGCCATGACGGCCCACCTCCGTACGGAGCCGCTCGGTGACGTCGGCGGCGATGGCGGCGACCTCGGGGGAGTCGATCCGACGAGGGCGCGGGATGTTCACCTCGGTGGAGTAGATGATGCGACCGGGTCGGCTGGAGAGGAGGATGATCCGGTCGGCCAGCCGGGCGGCCTCGCGGACGTTGTGCGTCACGAAGAGCACCGAGAGCTTGCGCTCGGACCAGATCCGTTCCAGCTCGTCGTGCAGGATGTCGCGGGTCATCGCGTCCAATGCGCCGAACGGCTCGTCCATCAGCAGCACCGGGGTGTCCAGGGCCAGCGTGCGGGCCAGCGCGACCCGTTGCCGCATTCCGCCGGACAGCTCGTGCGGGCGTTTGCGGCCGAAGTCGGCCAGGTGCACCGTGCGCAGCAGCTCGGCCACCCGCTCGCGTCGTTCGGCCCGGGGCAGCCGGCGCAGCTTCAGCGGCACCTCCACGTTGCCCTCGACGGTCAGCCAGGGAAACAGCGCCGGCTCCTGGAACATCAGACCCGGGCTGGCGTCGTCGGCCAACCCGATCTGCCCTCCGCTGGGCCGGTCCAGCCCGGCGACCAGGTTGAGCAGGGTGCTCTTGCCGCAGCCGGACGCGCCGACCAGGCAGACGAACTCGCCGGGCGCGACGTCCAGCGACACACCGTCCAGGGCCAGTACGGCGTTCGCCCCGCGTCCGTACACCTTGGTCACGCCGGAGAGCGCGACCGCGGTGGTCGCGCTCTGCGGCGCCGTCGTGGTCGACGTCATGGCTGGACGACCTCGGGCTTGCCCTGCGCCTTGAGCGCGTTGTTGAGGTACGTCAGGTCGTACAGGCCCTTGAGGTCGACCGGTTCGGTCAGCTCGACCTCGACGGCGTGGTCGAGCCCGGTCTTCAGGGAGGAGGAGATCGGGTCGTTGGTGAACTCCAACGTCGGCCACGCCTGCTTGATCAGCTTCGGGTCGAGCGGCTTGCCGGTGATCTTGCCAATCGCCTCGGAGATGGCCTGCTGGGCCTCTTCGGGCTTGCTGTTGACGAACTCGTTGGCGGCCACCTGGCCGTCGACCAGCTTCTGCACCACGTCCGGGTGCGCCTTGAGGAACTTGGTGCTGACCAGCAGGTTGGTGATGACGAACTTCCTGTCCGGCCACAGGTCGCGCTCGTCGACCAGCACCTTGCCGCCGGCGTTGATCAGGCGGGAGACGAACGGCTCGGGCACCCAGGCGCCGTCGATCGCGCCGCTGTTGAACGTCTCGACCGTCTGGGCGTTCTCCTGCGGCACGATCTTGACGTCGCCACCACCCTCCTTGGTGGTGGTCAGGCCCTGTTCCTTGAGCCAGTAACGGATCGCCACGTCCTGGGTGTTGCCCAGCTGCGGGGTGGCGATCTTCTTGCCCTTCAGGTCCTGTGCGCCCGTGATGCCGGGCTTGACCACCAGCGCCACGCCGCCCGAGGCCGCGCCGGAGATGACCCGGACAGCTTCCCCCTTGGACTTTGAGAAGGCGTTCACGGTCGGGTTCGGACCGATGTAGGTGGCGTCCAGCGCGCCGGAGAAGACGGCCTCGATGGCGGCCGGGCCGGCGTTGAAGGTCTTCGGGTCCAGCTTGACGTTGGCACCGAGCTTCTCGGCGAAGATGCCCTTTTCCACGCCGACGACCGCCGACGCGTGGGTGATGTTGGGAAAGTAGCCGAGGCGCAGCGTCACCGGGCCGGAGCTGCCGCCCGTGCCTTCGCTGTCGTCGCCGCACGCTGCGGTGCTGCCCAGGGTCGCCGCGCCGAGGGCGGCGAGGGTGGCCAGGGTGACCAACCGGCGCAGGGGAAGCCGTCTCATCGTCCATCCAATCCGCAGTATTCCTACTTAGTTGGTAGGAAGAGTGGGCCAGGCTGCGGTCAGCGTCAAGGCCCATCCACATAGCGGGATGTGCCGTCTCAGTTATGTCGGTATTTCCTACCGGCTTGCTAGGGTAATCGGCACTCGGTGACCGGCAGAGAGGCGACTCCGCAATGACCTTCCACTGGTTCCTGCCCACCTCCGGCGACGGCGACCAGGTCGGTGCCGCCACCGTCACCGCGGGTGCCGCGAGACACGACCGGGCCGCCACCGTGGCGTACCTCGCCGAGGTCGGCCGGGCTGCCGAGGCGCACGGCTTCACCGCCGTTCTCACGCCCGTGGGCGCCGGCTGCCCCGACCCGTGGATCGTCTGCGCGGCGGTCGCCCAGCACACCGAGCGACTCGGCATGCTGGTCGCGGTCCGGGCCGGCTTCGCGCTGCCCACCCTGATCGCCCAGCAGGCCGAGGCGTTCCAGGCCGTCTCCGGTGGCCGGCTGTCGCTCAACATCGTGACCGGCGGCGACCCGGCCGAGCAGCGGGCGTACGGCGACTTCCTCGGGCACGACGACCGCTACGCGCGCACCGGCGAGTTCATCGAGGTGCTCCGCCGCGCCTGGGCCGGTCGGCCCTTCGACTACGCCGGAAGGCACTATCGGGTCGACGGCGGCGGCCTGGCCACCCCGCTCGCCGAGCCGCCACCGGTCTATTTCGGCGGCGCGTCCCCGGCCGCCGAGACGGTGGCCGCCCGCCAGGCCGACGTGTACCTGATGTGGGGCGAGCCGCCAGCGGCCATCGCGGCCCGGATCACCCGGGTCCGGGCGCTCGCCGCCGAGCACGACCGCACCCCGCGCACGGGTCTGCGGCTGCACGTCATCGCCCGACCCACCAGCGCCGAAGCCTGGGCGGAGGCCGACCGGCTGCTGGCCGGGATGAGCCCGGAACGGATCGCCGCCGCGCAGGCCAGGTTCCGCCGGATGGACTCGGTGGGTCAGGCCCGGATGGCCGCGCTGAACGCCGGCCGCACCGACGGGCTCACCGTCGCACCGAACCTCTGGGCCGGGGTCGGCCTGGTCCGCGAGGGCGCCGGCACCGCGCTGGTCGGCAGCTACGCCGAGGTCGCGGCACGGATCGACGAGTACGCGGCGCTCGGCGTCGACGAGTTCGTCCTCTCCGGCTGGCCGCACCGGGAGGAGGCCGAGCGGGTGGGCGCCGAGGTGCTGCCCCTGGTCACCGCCCCGGTCGCGGCGGCTCCGGGGAGGTCGTGGGTGCCGGGGGTGCCAACGCGCTAGGGTCGATCCCGTGGCGGCGCGGAGATCCAGAATTCCAGCGACGAAGTATCCGGTCGAGCGGTTCACCCTCGACAACGGCCTGCGGGTGGTGCTCACCCCCGATCGCAGTGCGCCGGTGATCGGCGTGGCGGTGGTCTACGACGTGGGCATCCGATCCGAACCGGAGGGGCGCAGCGGCTTCGCCCATCTCTTCGAGCACCTGATGTTCCAGGGCTCGGAAAACCTGGAGAAGCTGGCCCACTTCCGGCACGTGCAGGGCGCCGGTGGCACCTTCAACGGCTCCACCCACCTGGACTACACCGACTACTTCGAGACGCTGCCGAGCAACGCGCTGGAACGCGCGTTGTTCCTTGAGGCGGACCGGATGCGCGGCCCCCGGCTGACCGAGGAGAACCTGCGCAACCAGGTCGACGTGGTCAAGGAGGAGATCCGGGTCAACGTTCTCAACCGGCCGTACGGCGGCTTTCCCTGGCTGACCCTGCCGCCGGTCATGTTCGACACCTTCCCGAACGCCCACGACGGCTACGGCTCCTTCGACGATCTGGAGTCGGCCACCGTCGCCGACGCCGCGGACTTCTTCCGCCGCTACTACGCGAGCGGCAACGCGGTGCTGGCGGTCAGCGGTGACATCGACGTGGCCGAGGCGACCGAGCTGGTCACCCGGCACTTCGGCGACGTGCCGGCCCGACCGGCACCGAAACGGCCCGACTTCACCGAGCCCGACCTGACCGCCGAGCGGCGCACCTCGTACACCGATGCCCTGGCACCGCTGCCAGCGGTGGCCGGCGCCTGGCGCGTGCCCGACCCGGTCAACGACTTCGCCGGCTACCTGCCGTACGTGGTGCTGGCCGAGGTGCTGACCGACGGCGACGCGTCGCGGCTGGTCGAGCGGCTGGTGCAGCGTGACCGCACGGTAACCAGCCTCGGCGGATACCTCGGCTTCATGGGCGACCCGTTCGACGTGCGCGATCCCACCGCGATGCTGTTGCAGGCGCACCTGCCTCCCGGGGGCGACGTGGACAAGGTGCTGCGCACGATCGACGAGGAACTGGACCGACTGGCCACCGACGGGCTGACCGACGGTGAGCTGGCCCGCACCCAGGCCCGGATGGCGACCCACCTGCTGCGGGACACCGACGCGGTGCTCGGCCGGGCGCTGCGAATGGCCGTGTTGGAGCAGCAACGCGGCGAACCAGGCCTGCTCAACGACCTGCCCCGGCTGGTCGGCGAGGTCACCGAGGAGCAGGTCCAGGCCGCCGCGGCCACCCTGCGCCCGGAGCGGCGTGCAGCGATCGAGGTCATTGCCGGAGGATCCCGATGACAACTACTACCACCACCGCTCCTGCTGGGCCTCGGACGCTGCCGCCGCTCGGCCCCACCCGCAAGCTCAAGGTGCCCAAGCAGGCCGAGCGCACGCTGCGCAACGGCCTCACCGTGATCGCCGTACGCCGGCCCGCCGTACCCCTGGTCGAGCTGCGGCTCTGGGTCCCGTTCGGCCGGGTCCACCTGGCCCGCGGCGCGATGCTCTCGCAGACCATGCTCTCCGGCACCGAGTCGATGACCAGCGTCCAGATCGCCGCCGAGTTGCAGAAGGTGGGCGGCGGGCTCTCCGCGGGCGTCGACCCGGACCGGCTGATGCTCGCCGGCGCCGGCCTGGTCACGGGTCTGGACCGGATGCTGGAACTGCTGGCCGAGGTGCTGACCAGCGCCAGCTATCCCAGCGACGAGGTGGCCACCGAACGGGACCGACTGGTCGACCGGATCCAGGTGGCGCAGAGCCAGCCGGCGCACCTGGCCCGGGAGGCGCTGCTGAAGCGGGTCTACGGCCGGCACCCGTACGCCACGCAGACCCCGGAGCCCGGCCAGATCCGTGCCGTCCGACCGGCGGCGCTGCGCACCCTGCACTCGGAGCGGGTTCATCCGGCCGGCGCGCAGTTGGTCGTGGTCGGCGACGTGCAGCCGGAGAAGGCCCTGGACGCGGCCGAGCGGGCGCTCGGCGGCTGGGCCGGCGCGGGTCGCACCGCCGATCTGCCGGCCACCCCGCCGTTGGAGCCGGGGCCGCTGCTGCTCGTCGACCGGCCCGGCTCGGTGCAGTCCTCGCTGCGGATCGCGCTGCCGGCCGTGTCGCGCACCGATCCCGACCACGCCCCGCTGCAACTGGCCAACCTGATCTTCGGGGGCTACTTCTCCTCCCGGTGGGTGGAGAACATCCGCGAGGACAAGGGCTACACGTACGGCCCGCACTCGGGGATCGAGCACTCCGTCGCCGGGTCGGTGCTGGTCGCCGCCGCCGAGGTGGCCACCGAGGTCACCGGTCCGGCGTTGCTGGAGACGACGTACGAGCTGGGTCGGCTGGCGTCGCTGCCACCGAAGCCCGAGGAGCTGGAGCAGGCCCGTCAGTACGCCCTGGGCACCCTTCAGCTCGGTATGTCCACCCAGGCCGGGTTGGCTGCGCTGACCAGCGCGTACGCGGGCAACGGGCTGCGCCTGGACTTCCTCGCCGAGTACGCGGCGAGGTTGGCGAAGGCGAGCATCGACGACGTCGCGCAGGCGGCGGCCCGGTACCTGGCGCCGGCCCGTGCGGCGGTCGTGGTGCTCGGCGACGCGGAGCGGGTCACCCCGGGGCTGGCCGCGCTGACCACGGTCCGCACCGAGTCTGTGCAGTGAGCGAGCGCAGCGAGCGAGCCGTCCGGCACGGCAGCGGAGCGCGGGTGTGAGCGGGGAGACGGCGCCGCCGTTGGCCCGGTCCACGCTGGATCGGGCGGCACACCGGCGGGGTGACTCGCAGTGGCTCACCGAGGCGTGGCTGCGTGCCCGGGTGTTGCTGCTCGACTCGACCGACGAGGGGCGGACACTGGCCCGTACGGACACGTCGCCTCCGGCGTTGGTGCTGTTCGGCGCGGCCGACGTGCCTGTCGGGTCCGAGTCGATGGCGATGTTCCTCGGTGTCGAGCCGGACGGGGTGCCGGTCTTCGCGGTCGATGCGCCGTTACCGGCGCTGCCGGGGACCCGGGCGGTCAATCTGCGCGAGGTGGGCCACCTGCTCGCCGACCGGGAGGCCGGTATCTTCACCACCGCGCTGGCGCTGGTCAACTGGCATACCCGGCACGGCTACTCGACGAGCACCGGCGCACCGACCGCGATGGACGAGGCCGGTTGGTCCCGGGTGGACCGTAACGGTGGGCGGATCTGGCCGCGTACCGATCCGGCGATGATCGTGCTGGTGCAGGACGGCGTGGACGGCCTGGACGGGCGCTGTCTGCTCGGCAACAACGTCGGCTGGCCGGGGACGCCGGGCGGTCGGCGCTACTCCTGCCTGGCCGGCTACGTCGAGCCGGGCGAGTCGGCGGAGGCCGCCGTGCTGCGCGAGGTTCGCGAGGAGGTGGGCATCGAGGTCGAGCGCATCGGGTACGTGGGCAGCCAGGCGTGGCCGTTCCCCGGCTCGCTGATGCTGGGCTTCCTGGCCCTCGCGAACCCGAGCGACCCGGTGCGGGTCGACCCGTCGGAGATCGCGTACGCCCGGTGGTTCTCACGCCGGGAGATCGGGGCGGCGCTGGCCGGGCAGACGGTGGACGTGGGCGATGGAGCCCGGCTGATCCTGCCGCCACCGTCGTCGATCGCGCTGTTCCTCATTCACCGTTGGCTGGACGGTTGGGTGCACGCCGACCGCTGAGCACGGTCCCGGCCCGTGGCCGCCGTTGCCGCGGCGGCCACAGGCCGGGAACACGGGCCGTCGTGGTCGGCGGGTGCGAGTAACGCGGCGGGGGAGCCGGTCCGACCACGACGGACGTCTGGTGGATCAGGTGCCGGTGCGGCTCGGTCTGTGTGGGAAGACGGGTCGGGGCTCGTTCAGCGGCAGGACCTTGACCCGTTGCTTGCCGGCGCGGACGGCGCCGACCGTGGCCAGGGCCCGGGCCAGCAGCAGCGCGGCGTCCCGGTCCTCGGCGTGCACGGTCTGCCGTCGCGGCTCGGGCGTGGTCGTCTCGTCACGAAGTCGGTGGCCGTCCGCCCATGCGGCGACGATGTCTCCGTCGGCGACGGCGCGGATGTCGGTGCGAACGATCAGGAACCGCATGAGGGTCTCCGGATGAACCGCGACAGATGAGCCAGTGTGGAAGTTCCACGTGTCCGACGGCCATGTTACGCCCCGTGTTCGTCCCAGCAACTGAAACGCGCCTATCGGTTCCGAGCCTCGTCCGATCGGGGGATGGCTGCTCAGCGGGGTCGGCGGCGCGCAACGCGACGGGGCCGCCGGCAGTGCGCCGACGGCCCCGTACCGGTCACCGGATCAGTTCAGATCGAACTGACCCTTCTTTGCTCCGGTGATGAAACCGAGCCACCCCGCGCGGTTGAACAGCAGCACCGGACCGCCTCGGTCCTTGCTGTCGCGCAGTGCGACCGCCGACGGGCCGGTGCCGAGTGGGGCGACCTCCACGCAGTTGGAGGTCTGGCTGCGCGTGCTGGTACGCCACGGGGCATCCGCCAACGAGTGGGCGGTGACGGACGGCGTGTTGCGGATGTCGTTCATGGTTCTGCTCCTGGTGTGAACCGATCCGATGGGACGAGTGGTGCCGCACGCCGACGGAGGGTCCCCCGTGGATCACCGTTCCGTCAGCCGCCCCGAGGCCCGGCGGCGTTGGGTCGGCGCCGTTGCCGGTCCGAACGCCACTGTGGAAGGGGGCGCTGCCTCGGTCAGCCGTACCGTCGCCTCGATCAGCCAGGTGAGGGTGTCCGAGGCGTCAAGTGCCGCCGTGCATAGCCACTCGAACACCACTTTATAGCGATTTAGCGCGATTGCCTCGGTCGACATGACGTCGGTGAAGCCACCTTCGATGGCCAGCGTCTCCGGATCGAGTGGATCCGCGAACCGATAGACGGAGAACGCGGTCGGCGGAAGGTACCAATTGCCGATCTGGGTGTCCCGGAGCAGCACGTGCAGCGTCACGTTGGGCAGCAGGGCCAGCTCACAGAGCTGGAGCAACTGCTCGTGCAGCACTTCGGGTGGCCCGGCCCGGCGGCCGAGGGCCGCCTCCTCCAGTACGGCGGTGTAGCGGGGCGCGTACGGCTCCCGGGTCAGCAGCGACTGGCGTGCCAGCCGCGCCTGCACCTCGGTCTCCGGCTCGTCGTCGGGCTCCGGCTCGCCCGCGCCCTCGCCCACCTGGCGGGCCGAGACAATCCGCACCTGGGCGTACCCCGGGGTCTGCAACAGGCCGGGCACCAGCACCGGGTTGTACTCGGAGATCTCCGCGCAGCCCGCCTCCAACTCGGCCCAGCTGCGCTGCTGCTGCGTCATCACCGGGAAGTTCTTCAACCAGCCGCGCATGTCGCCGGCCTCGCTGGTGATGCCGAGCAACTCATCGTGCAGCGCCTTGTCGGCGCCGTAGAGGTCGAGCAGGTCGCCGACGTCCTGCGGGTCCGGTCGGCTGCGGCCATTCTCCAAGCGGGACAGTTTGGACGCGGAGGCCCAACCGATACGCTCGATGACCTGGTCGCCGGTGAGGCCCGCGGCCTCACGCAGGCGGCGCAGCTCGACGCCCAACCGGCGACGACGCAGGATCGGGCTGGGTGCGGCAGGAGGCACAGTGTCCTCTTTCCCGTCGACCGTCGCCGACGCGACGGTAACTGTATGAAATTCGCCCCCCACGGTCAGTATGGACGGCGCGACCAGTGTCGGAGGTTCCGGCGGGGGCGTGTCTTACGAAAAATGGACCACGGGTACGCCGGACGATGACGGACCCACGGTCGCGATCCCGCCGGAGGGACCCCATGCGCACCGTCCTGCGCCGACCCGACTTCCGCCTGCTCTTCGGCGGCCTGCTGGCCAGCATGACCGCCGAGTCGATCCTGCTGCTCGCGCTCGCCATCTGGGTCAAGGATCTGACCGGCTCGAATGGGTTGGCCGGCGCCACGATCTTCGCCGTCATCGCGCCGATGACGCTGGCACCGCTGGTCGGCTGGTTCGTCGACCGGTACCCACGCCGGCCGTTCTTCGTGGCCGCGAACGTGGTCACCGCGGCCATGCTCGTCCCGTTGTTCACCGTCCGGGACGCGGGCGACGTCTGGATCGTCTACCTGGTGGCCGCCCTGTACGGACTGTCGTCCATCACGCTCGGCGCGGCGCTCAGCGGGCTCATCCGGGAGTTGGTGCCGGTCGAGCTGCTGGCCGACGCGAACGGCGTGCTGCAGACCGTACGCCAGGGGATGCGGCTGATCGGCCCGCTGGCCGGCGCGGCGCTCTACGCGGCGCTCGGCGGGTGGGCGCTGGCCGGGATCGGCATGGTCGGATTTCTGACCGCGGCGGCGGTGGTGACCGCGCTGCCCACCCCGCAACAGGTGCCGCCGACCGTGCGCCTGCGCTGGCCGGCCGAGCTGGGCGCCGGTCTGCGGCATCTGGCCGGTGAGCCGGCCCTGCGTCGGGCACTGCTCGGCTACGGGCTCGGGTCGCTGGTGATGGGCTTCAGCGAGTCGCTCATCTTCGCGTACGTCGACCAGGGGCTGAACCGGGACGCGGCGTTCGTGGGCGTGCTGGTCACCGTGCAGGGCGTGGGCGGGCTGCTCGGCGGGCTCTGCTCACCGGCGCTGGTCCGCAAGCTGGGGGAGGTGGGCACACTGGCCGCCGGGGTCGCCTTCTTCTCCCCGGCCGCGCTCGCGCTCGCGTACCCCGATCTCCGGCTCGGGTTCGCGGCGGTGCTGCTCGCGGGCGTCTCGCTCCCGCTGACGATGGTGGGGCTGCACACCCTGATCCAGCGTCGGACCCCGCCCGCGCTGGTCGGCCGGGTGGCCGCGGCCACCCAGGCGGTGGTCAGCGGGCCACAGGCGCTCTCCATCGGGGCGGGCGCCCTGCTGGTCGGGTTCCTGGACTACCGGGTGCTGTTCGCGCTCGTCGGGGTGGCCACCCTGGCTGCCGGCAGCTACCTGTGGCGGGGCCGGCACCTGAGCGCGCCGTCCGGCACCCGCCCGCCCATGCCGCCGACCCGCCCGAGGCTCCCGGCACCTCGACGACCGGCCGAGGACGCCGACCGACCCGCGGCGCCCAGCATCCACCGGCCGCCGTCACGGTGACCGATACCTGACACGACGAGCGGCCGCCCCGGGTGGGGCGGCCGCTCGTCGAGAGTGCTTCGGCCGGTCAGGCGGTGAGGGTCTCCAGGTGCTTCTTGACCTGGGTGATCGAGGGATTCGTCAGGGCGCTGCCGTCAGCGAAGCGCAGCGTCGGCACCGTCTGGTTGCCGCCGTTCACGCTCATCACGAAGTCGGCGGCCTTCGGGTCCTGCTCGATGTCGACCACCTCGTACCCGATGCCCTCCCGGTCGAGCTGCGACTTTAGCCGGTGGCAGTAGCCGCACCAGGGGGTGGAATACATCGTCAGCATGGTCGGATCCTCCAACTCCTCCGGCCGCGGCTTGCGGATCAAGCCGAGGCTGTTCGCTGCAACGCTGGGACGAGCTGAGATGATTCCTCGTTGTGGTGGTTCACTCAGCGTCGGAACAGGTGCTCGCCGGGCTGGACCCGGAGCAACGGTCGGCGGTGACCGCACCCGCGGGCCCGGTCTGCATCCTGGCCGGCGCCGGCACCGGCAAGACCCGGGCGATCACCTCCCGGATCGCCCACCGGGCGCTCTCCGGTGAGATCTCCCCCCGGCACGTGCTCGCGGTCACCTTCACCGCCCGTGCCGCCGCCGAGATGCGGAGTCGTCTCACGGTGCTCGGGGTGGGCGGTGTCCAGGCGCGCACGTTCCACGCCGCCGCGTTGCGCCAGGTGCGGTACTTCGCGCCCCGGCTGCTGGCCGGGCGGGCCATGCCCGAGCTGCTGGACAGCAAGGTGCGGGTGGTCACCCTCGCCGCCGCCCGGGTCGGCCTGCGCACCGACCGGGCTGCCGCCCGCGACCTGGCCGGCGAGATCGAGTGGGCCAAGTCGTCGCTGGTCGAGCCGACGGACTACGTGGTGTCCGCGGCGCGGGCGCTGCGCGACACACCGCACGAGCCGGCGAAGGTGGCCGAGGTGTTCACCGCGTACGAGCAGCTCAAGCGCTCGAACGGCGTCATCGACTTCGAGGACATGCTGCGTGCCGCGGTGTGGGGCATCGAGGAGCACCCGGACGTCGGCGAGCAGGTGCGTGGCCAGTACCGGCACTTCGTGGTCGACGAGTACCAGGACGTCAACCCACTCCAGCAGCGGTTGCTGGACGCCTGGCTGGGCGGCCGCAACGACCTGACCGTGGTCGGCGACGCCAGCCAGACGATCTACTCGTTCACCGGGGCGACCTCGGCGTACCTGGTCGACTTCCCACGCCGGCACCGGGGCGCCACCGTGGTGCGGTTGGTCCGCGACTACCGCTCCACGCCGCAGGTGGTCGGGCTGGCCAACGCGGTGATCTCCCAGGCCCGGGGCACCGAGGCGCGGCTGCGGCTGGAGTTGAGCGGGCAGCGCCCGCCCGGCCCCGAACCGGACCTGCGGATCTTCACCGACGAGCCGGCCGAGGCGAACGCGGTGGCCGCGCGCTGCCGGTCGCTGATCGACGCGGGCACGCCGGCGAAGGAGATCGCCGTGCTGTTCCGGATCAACGCGCAGTCCGAGGCGTACGAGAAGGCGCTCACCGAGGCCGCGGTGCCGTACGTCGTGCAGGGCGCGGAGCGGTTCTTCGAGCGGACCGAGGTGCGCCAGGCGATGGTCGCGTTGCGTGCCGCCACCCGATCCATCCCCGGGGAGACGCCGCTGCCGGCCGCCGTCGTCGAGGCGCTCACCGCGGTCGGTTGGGCCCCGGGCGCGCCCCCGGCCGGTGGCGCCGCCCGCGAGCGCTGGGAGGCGCTGTCCGCGCTGGTCCAACTCTCCGAGGAGTACGCGGCCACCCCCGAGGTGGTGCCGATCGGCGAGGCCGCGTCGGTGGAGCGCCCGGTCACGCTCTCCGACTTCACCGAGGAACTGGCCCGCCGGGCCGCCCAGCAGCACGTCCCGACGGTGGACGGGGTGACCCTCGCTTCGCTGCACTCGGCCAAGGGGTTGGAGTGGGACGCGGTCTTCCTGGTCGGCCTCGCCGAGGGCACCCTGCCCACCATGTACGCCAAGACGGTCGAGCAGGTCGAGGAGGAGCGCCGGCTGCTCTACGTCGGGATCACCCGGGCACGGGAGTGGCTCTGGCTGTCGTACGCCGCCGCGCGCTCGCCGGGCGGGCGGGCCCGGCGGCCGTCGCGGTTCCTGCCCCAGCTGAATGGCTCCGGCGGAACCGAGCGGGCAGCCGCCGGCACCGGTCCAGCGCGTAGCCCGGAGCGGCGCCGGACGCAGATCATGTCCTGCCGGATCTGTGGCGCCACCCTGCTCGCCGGCCCGGACCGCAAGCTGGGTCGTTGCCCCACCTGCCCGTCCGATATCGACGATGAGCTGCACGAACGGCTGCGCGAATGGCGGCAGCGGGTGGCCGGGGCGCAGAAGGTCCCGGCGTACGTGGTCTTCACCGACGCGACGCTGACCGCGCTGGCCGAGCGGCGACCCGGTCGGCCGGAGGAGTTGATCGCCATCGCTGGCATCGGCCCCCGCAAATTGGGCCTCTACGGGGAGTCGGTGCTGGCGCTGGTGGGGGGCGCGGGGGTGGACGACGTCTGCCCAGAGAAAACTTTCGAAATCTCGTCGTAAATTCGTTTGCCCTCGCCCCGGCGCGAGGAATAGCCTCAGAACACACCACGCGAGCGGCGCCATTCCGGCTGCTCACGGGGTTGGTCCAGTCGATCCGAGGAACGTGAGGGAGGTGGCACCGTGAAGATCTTCACCTATGAGCGTCTGGCGGCGATGCCGTCTGTCCACGCTCCGCTGTCGACTGTCCGGGTGGCCCTTGCGGCCGCACGACCGTCGGTTCCGCAGGTGCACCAGGTTCAGGCCGAGCTGATCCTGACCGTCGCGCCCGCCGGAGTCGAGGGGACCAGTGGCTTCACGGGCAATGGCATCCGGGTCGCCAAGAAGCGCACGGATGTCCGCGGCGTTCCACCTCGAGGTAGACCGGTCTGATCATCAGACACCGGCTCACCTCGAGGCCGCGGAACCCGTTACCGGGATCCGCGGCCTCAGTTTTTTGCCCGCCGTAAGTACGTCGGAATGCGATCCACGAGATCGAAGTGAGAGAGAGGTGACCGGGCGATGAGTCTGGCGTTGGCCCCCCTCGACGTGAGCGTCGAAATGGAGGCGAACCTGCCCTGCCGGAAGTTCGACCCCGACCTGTGGTTCTCCGACTCGCCTGCACAGCTTGAGCTGGCCAAGTCGCTCTGCGGGGACTGCCCGCTGCGCGTCGAGTGCCTGGCCGGTGCGGTGGAGCGAGCGGAGCCGTGGGGCGTCTGGGGCGGCGAGATCTTCGAGCGTGGCGCGGTTGTTCCGCGCAAGCGGCCCCGTGGCCGTCCGCGTAAGGAGGACGTCGCTCGTGACGCCGAGCTTCGGGTCGAGGCCGAGGCGCGTCTGGCGGCCAGTGGGCTGTCCGAGGTGCGTGGCGCGGTCCGGCTGGCAGCCTGACATGTTCCCGATCCGTACCAACTACGCCGGTGCCACATCGGCAGTTAGTGAGAAGACGATGTTGAACGTTCCGACTGGAGCCTTCGAGATGCAACTACTCCACGAAGCGTTGTCCCGGGTTCGAATGCGCCGGCCTCAGGCCGGTCGTACCACCACGAGCACTGAGGCAACCCGATCCGCCCGTACCGTCGCCATGAACAGCCGCAACCAGGCGGCCCGCGACCTGGGCATTCTCTAGTACCACCCACACAGAAGGGCGGGTGCCGGTCGGCACCCGCCCTTCGTGACGTCCTCAGGCGATCGGGGCGAAGCCGGGCAGCCAGCGCTCCAGGATGCTGCGGTACGGGGCCTTCGCCTCCAACTGGCAGAGCACCCCGATCGACCCGAGCGTCACCCGGTGGATCAGCAGGTACGACGGCGGCAGGTTGAGCTGCCTGCTCAGCTGGTACGTGGGGGAGCGAGGGCTGGCCAGTCGGCCCGCCTCGGCCCGCAGCCAGGCCCGGGTGAACCGGAACCCGTCGGCCGCGATGGGCTCCAGCATCGGACGGATGAAGTCGAGCACCCCCTCGGCGTCGATCTCCTCGGCCGAGCCGATGAAGCCCTCTGACCGCAGCCCGGCCACCACCTCGTCGGCGTCGCCCCGCAGGGCCATCGCGGCGATGCGACCGATCGGCGCCGGCGTGCCCTCCGGCATCCGGGCCACCGCGCCGAAGTCGATCACCCCGAGCCGGCCGTCGGGCAGCAGCCGGAAGTTTCCCGGGTGCGGGTCGGCGTGCAGCAGCCCAGCCCGCTGCGGCGCGGAGAGGTGCAGGGTGGCCATCAACCGGCCTGCCTCGTCCCGCTCCTCCTCGGTGCCCTCGCGGATGATGTCGGCCAGTGGCGTGCCCGTCACCCATTCGGTGACCAGCACCCGGGGCGCCGCGTTGACCACCTTCGGGATGTAGATCTCCGGGTCGTCGGCGTACGCGGCGGCGAAGGTGCGCTGCGACTCGGCCTCCAGCTCGTAGTCCAGCTCCTCGGTGATCCGTTCACGCAGCTCGACCAGCAGAGGCTTGACGTCCAGGCCGGGCTGAATGGCCCGGAACATCCCGCCCAGGCGGGAGAGCTGCTTGAGATCGGTGAGCAGCGCTTCGCCAGCGCCCGGATACTGGATCTTGACAGCCACGTCGCGGCTGTTCGGCGCGCCCGATTCGTCGACCCCCGGCTCCCGCCACCGCGCCCGGTGCACCTGACCGATGCTGGCGGCGGCGGCCGGAGTGTCGTTGAACTCGACGAACCGGTCCCGCCAGTCAGGGCCGAGCTGCTCGGCCAGCACCTTGTGCACGCTGGCGACCGGTAGCGGTGGCGCCGCCTCCTGGAGCTTCGTGAGCGCCTGGCGGTAGGGCGCGGCGATCTCCTCCGGCAACGCCGCCTCGAAGACCGACAGCGCCTGGCCGAACTTCATCGCCCCGCCCTTGAGCTGGCCCAGCACGCTGAACAGTTGCTCGGCGGTGCGCTGCTGGATCTCCGCGGAGATCACGTCGGAGGCGAGCCCGGTGACGCGCTTTCCCATGCCGAGAACGGTCCGACCGGCGAAGCCGAGCGGCAGGGCGGCGAGCTTGGCGGTGCGGGACACGGCGCGGCGCGGGATGTCGGTCACTCGGTCATTGTTACCGACCGGAGGGCCCCGCTGCTGCTCTGCGGCCGGGCTGGTGCGGACACTCGGCCCCGCGAGCACCCACACGCCGGGTGTGGCGGCCAACCTCGACGACGGAAACGGCCAGCACCGGTGATCTCCATGGCCCCACCCAGCGTCTCCGGCTGACCGCCGTCCAGCTGCGTCAGCGCCTCGGCCAGCGCGTACGCGACGGCTGCGAGCAACGTGCCGGTCGCGCCGACGGCCACCGTTTCGGCGGCGGCGAGTTGGGCGGCGAGACGCGGCCAGTCCGGGTCGCGGTCGGCCCGGTGCAGCTCGACGCAGTGCAGGCAGGGCCCCGCCGGTGGGCGGACCAACGGCCCGACGACCGGTATGCCCTCGCGCAGGGTGGCCAGCAGGTGCGGCTGCCGGCGCTGGGCGAAACCGGCGGCGAGCAGCGCGGGCGGCCGGTCCGTGCCGAGCTGGATCACCAGGTCCACCCGGCCGGCCCGGCCCGGATGGGTGCCGGTACCCGGCGCGACGCGGCCGACCGCAGCCCGCACCGCCGGCGCCAGCGGGTGGCCCAGCTCGGTGGCGGGGATGCCCGAGCCCACCAGGTCGACGGGGCGTACCGATCCGGTGAGCTGTGGGATCACCTGCCCGACGCCGGACTGGGCCAACGCCACCGTCAGCGGCCCGCCGAGCGCCCCGGCGCCGGTGAGCAGGACTCGGGCGGCCCGCCGCCGACGCAGGACCTGCGCGGGGGTGCCCGGCAGTCGAGCGGCGGCCAGGGCCAGCGCACCGGCCTCCGCTGTGAGCCGGGCACGGACCGGGCCGGTCAGGTCGCGGGGGAGCAGGCTGTGCGCCGGCACCAGCAGGCCGGCGGCACGCAGGGCGTCGAGCAACGTACGCGCATCGTCGGCGGTGACCCGGGCGGTGGCCGCCTGGGTCAGTAGGGCGCGCTCGCTGCGGGTGCCGTCGAGCAGGTCGAGCAGGTGGGCGGTGCGAGGGTTGGCCAGCTCCAGCAGCACGGCGGGCCCGGGGCCAACGCCGAGCTGAAGGGTGTGCCGGTCCCGCCAGAGCCGGTTGAGGCCGGGCAGCAGCGTGGGGCGTGGCTGTACGGTACGGCTCATGGTCACGAATCGTGACCGAATCCTTGCTTTCGGTCGATCGTTATCCACAGGTGGCCAGGCCCCTGTCCAGCGCTGTCCACAGGATTCGGCGGGTTTTCCACAGCCTGCCGGGAAGGGTGTCGGGCACCCGACAGGCCGCCGATGGCGCCGACCTACCGAAACGGCAACGGGGGCGGGATGGCCACCGGCCACCCCACCCCCGCCATCCGCCTGGGTCAGACCTTGGCCTTACCCAGGATGCGGTTCACTGTTGTTCCGCATACCGGACACTTGCCCTTGGCCATGTTCATTCCGGTCTTCGAGACCTCGACGTGCCCCTCGAAGTCCCGCTTCTCCTTGCACTTCACGCAGTAACCGTTGTAGGTCGTCTGGGCCTGGTCGGCCACGGTGCCCTCCTCGTCTCGTCCGCCGGTCAATGCCGTCCCGGCGGGGTGCCCGGCGGCGGGCCACATGGGGCGCCGGCGCTGGGTCTCACTCCACGGCCACCTTCGTGACCGCTGGTTCGCGGACCCTACCCAGGTCTGGGCAGTTCCATGTCAGCTGTGCATCGACACTGTGAGCAAGTCGACGTCGAGAGTGTGCACGGCGAAATAGGTCGGATAAGTCAGTTTGGCGGGGACACGCCGACCAAACCCTCACAGCCACCCGTGCGAGTGCCCCCACGGCAGCATTCGGAACAGTGATCACCTACGGTGGAGAGGTGCCGCGTACCGGCGCCATCAGTGTTCACGAAGGGTGACGAGATGGCGCGACGGCGTTGAGGCCAAGAAATTTTCGGGACGCCGGGCGACCAATCACCATCTTCCGGGCGCGTGTCGTGCGGTTGACTCTTGCGGACCCCTGGTCAGTACGCATTAGCTTTCCCTCGTGACACGTAGCCGAGGCTGCGCGGGCCAGTGATGGCGGGGACGCGTAAGCCGGTCGTCGAGGTACGGCGCAGCCAGCGCCGACGACGCACGGTGTCTGCGTACCGTGACGGTGAGCGAGTCGTCGTCCTCATCCCGGACCAGTTCTCCCGTGCCGAGGAGAGCGAGTGGGTCGACCGGATGCTCGCCCGGCTCGCCGCCCGGGAGGGGCGCCTGGCCCGCTCCGACGCCGAACTGCTGGCCCGAGCCACCCGGCTGATCGACCTCTACCTCGCCGGGCACGCCACGAAGGCGGTGCCGGCCAGCGTCCGGTGGGTCACCAACCAGAACGGCCGTTGGGGCTCCTGCACGCCTGCCGACCGCAGCATCCGGATCTCCCACCGCGTTCAGGACATGCCCGAGTGGGTGATCGACTACGTGCTGCTGCACGAGCTGGCCCACCTCATCGTGCCCAGTCACAATGCCCGGTTCTGGGCGTTGGTCGGCCGCTACCCCAAGGCGGAACGCGCCCGCGGTTACCTCGAAGGTGTTGCCGCCGCCTCCGGCGCCCCCGTTCCCACCTGACCGTCCGGGTCGGTCCGCGCCGGAGCCTCCTTTGCGCCGCGCCGCGCCCCGCCCTCGCCCCGCCCGGCACTCCCCGTCTGGCTCGTACCGTCCGGCTCGTTCCGTCCGGCTCGTTCCGTCCGGCTCGTTCCGTCCGGCTCGTTCCGTCCGGCCCGGTCCGCGTAGCCCGGTCCGCACCGAAACTTCCTTGATCGACTCCGTTTCCCCGATATTGGGGTGTCCGCGACGCGGGATACCGCGATATCGCCGAAACGGAGTCGATCACGCCTCGGCCGTTGGAGGGGCAGGCCAAGACTGGCTAGGTGAGGTCAGGCGAGCACGGTCAAGATGGGGCAAACAGGTCAGGCCAGGTGGGATCGAGGAGAGTTACGCGGCCGGTGGCGAGTCGCGCTGGACCGTGACGGGCCAGGCGGGGCGGGGTCACGGTCATCCGGCCACGTCGGGACGCGGGATGCCGGGTCAAGGCGGGTCGGGCGGGGTGCAGAGTGCGGCCGGGCGGGCGCTAGGGTCGGGATATGGCACGACGGGTGGTGGTGGCGTTGCTCGGGCCGGTCCGCTGGTCGCCGCCCGGCGTCGACCGGGCCGAGTGGCGAGCGGCGCTCGCAGAAGACGTCATCGACCTGCTCGCCACGCTCAACGAGGTGGAGGTCGCGGTCGCGGTGACCCCGGACGATCGTGCTCTGGCCGAGGCACTGGTGTGGCCCGGCACGGCCGTGTACGAGGTGGACCGGCCGACGCCGAACGCCGTGTTCGCCGCGCTGGAGGGCTACGACCAGGCGGCCGTGCTCGCCGGCGACGTGCCCGACCTGCCCGCACTGACCGTCGGCAAGCTGCTGCGCCCGCTCACCACCCGACCGGTCGCGGTGGCTCCGGTCGAGGGCGGCGGCCCGGGCCTGCTCGGGGTGGCTGTGCGGCTGCCCGTACCAGGCTGGTTGGCCCCACTGGACCTGGACACGGCGACGCCGGTTGACGCGCGTGCCGGTGCCCCTCGACCGGGGGACGTAGCGGTCACCGCCGGCTGGCGACGGCTGCGCGGCCCGGCCGACCTGGCCACACTGGACCCGGCCTTCGAAGGCTGGGAAGCAACGCGGGCCCTTCTCTCGGGCTCAGGCCGACCTGCCTGACCAGCCAACCGACAGCCAGCTGACCAGCCCGCCTGACCAGCCCGCCTGACCAGAGCAGCCATCCTGGCGCGCGCCCGCCAGCCCAGCTGACGAACCCGCCTGACCAGCCCGCCTGACCAGGCAGTCATCCTGATGTGCCCGCCAGCCCAGCTGACCAGCCAGCCCACCAGCCGCCAGCCCACCAGCCGCCTGACCAGCCCGCTAGCCGCCAGCCCGCCTGACCAGCCCGCCGCCTGACCAGCCCGCCGCCTGACCAGCCCGCCGCCTGACCAGCCAGCCGCCTGACCAGCCCGCTAACCCAGCTGATCGGCCAGCCGCCAGCCCAGCTGACAAGCCCGCAATTGCGTGACCAGCGAGCCCGCCTGATGCGCGCAGCAGCACGCCGGGTGCCCGCTGTCGAACAGTGCGGGCGCCCGGGCGCTGGCGTCAGGACTTGGCGTCGCCCTCGTCGTTGGTCTCGTCGGGCTGGCCCGGGGCCTTCTCCTCCGCCCCGCCGGGAGCGGTGAAGTCGAAGGTGTCCAGCTCGCTGAGGTCCATGTCGTTCATCGCGAAGGCGACCGGGTCGGCGAAGTCGTCGTCCGACGGGAGCAGGTCCGGGTGGCCCCAGACGGCGTCGCGGCCTTCGATCCCCCGGTGCTCGGTGAGCGCCGCCCAGAGCGCAGCGGCCTCACGCAGTCGGCGCGGGCGCAGCTCCAGGCCGACCAGCGCGGCGAAGGTCTGCTCGGCGGGACCGCCGGCGGCCCGGCGACGACGGAACGCCTCGCCCAGCCGGACGACGTTGGGCAGCCGCTCGCTGGCGGCGCTGTCCACGACGTGGCATACCCAGCCCTCGACCAGGGCGAGTGCGGTCTCCAGTCGGGCCAGTGAGGCCTTCTGTGCCGGGCTGTCCTCCGGGGTGAAGATGCCCTCCAGCGCGATCGCCTGCATCGACTCCGGGTCGGTCGGGTCGACCCGGCCCATCGCCTCCTCGATCGCCTCCCGGTTGACCCGGATGCCCGAGGCGTAGATCTCGACCGCGCTGAGCACATGCCCGCGCAGCCACGGAACGTGCTGGAACAGCCGCTGATGGGCTGCCTCGCGCAGCGCCACGTAGAGGCGGACCTCGTCCTCCGGCAGCTCCAGGCCTTCGCCGTACGCCCGGATGTTGGCCGGGATCAGCGCGGCCGTGCCGGCCGGACCGAGCGGCAGCCCGATGTCGCCGGCGGAGAGCACCTCCGCGGCGAGCGAGCCGAGGGCCTGGCCCAGTTGGCCGCCGAAGAGCGCGCCACCGAGGGTGGCCACCATCGACTGCATCGGGCCGAGCTGGGCGCGCGCCTCCGGCGGCACCAGGTCGCCCATGGCGCCGACCATCCGGCTGGCGACGGGGTCGCAGAGCTTGCCCCACACGTCCAGCGTCTTGAAGATCCACTCATTGCGGTTCCAGGCAACCGGGGACTGGATGCCGGATGGCCACGCCGAGGCAGGCTCCAACCACAGGTCTGCCAGGCGCAGCGCCTCCTCGACCGCGTTGCGCTCGAACGGTGACACCGCCGGGTCGCCGACGGCCGCGAGCTGGCTGGCCGCTACCTGCCGGGCCAGGTCCCAGTTGACCGGCCCGCTGCCCGGCGCGGAGAGCAGGTGCTGCAACTGCGACATGAACTGCTGCATCTGCGCGGGATCATTGGGGTCTGGTGGTTGCCCACCCGGGAGCGCGAAACCGAACGGAATATCAGGCACGACGTCTACGGTACGCGGGCCGCGCCCCAGGTAGCCGCCGCTGGGGTTGCGCTGAGGGCGAAGTCGCGCGGCGCATCCGGCCGAAGGCCCCCGGCCGGTCGGTACGCTCTGCGGCATGAGACGTCGTGGCCTGACGGTCCTGCTCGGTGCCCTGTTCACCGCCCTGCTGAGCATCGGGGTGCTCCGGGTGCCGATCCCGTACGTGGTGCTCGGTCCGGGCCCGACGGTCAACACCCTCGGTACGGCCGACGGTAAGGAGGTCATCCAGGTCTCCGGGCGGGAGACCTCAACCTCCGCCGGCCAACTGCGGTTGACCACGGTGGGGGTGCAGCCCACGGTGCGGCTGCGGGGGGCGATCGCGGGCTGGTTCTCCGACGACGAGGCCGTCGTACCGCGCGAGTTGGTCTACCCGCCGGGGGAGTCGACGGAGCAGGTCGAGCAGCGCAACGCCGAGGACTTCAAGGCGTCGCAGACCAGCGCGGAGACCGCCGCGCTGCGGGAGTTGGGCTTTCCGGTGCAGGTGGTGATCAAGACGGTGGCCGCGGACGGCCCGGCCGCCGGGGCGCTGAAGGCCGGTGACGTGATCACCTCGGTCGACGGTCAGCCGGTGCCGGTGGCCGCGAAGGTCACCGAGCTGGTCCGGGCCAAGCCGGTCGGCACGGCGTTGACCATCGGCTACACCCGTGACGGCGCGCCGGCGACCGCGACGGTCAAGAGTCGGGAGCAGGACGGCCGGCCGCGGATCGGCGTCGAGATCGACCAGCAGCAGCCGCACCCGTTCACGCTCGGCATCGACCTGGGAGACATCGGCGGGCCGAGCGCCGGTCTGATGTTCGCCCTGGGGATCGTGGACAAGCTGACTCCGGCCGATCTCACCGGAGGCAAGGTCATCGCTGGCACGGGCACCATCGACGACGAGGGCACCGTCGGCCCGATCGGCGGGATCGCGCAGAAGTTGGTCGGCGCGAAGCGCGCCGGGGCCAAGGTCTTCCTGGTGCCGGCGGACAACTGCGCCGAGGCGGTCCGCAATCCGCAGCCCGATCTGCCGCTGTTGCGGGTGGGTTCGTTGGACGAGGCGATGACCGCTCTCGAGGCGTTGCGCACGGGCGGTCAGCCGACCCGCTGCTGACCGTTGTGACCGTGCCCCGACACGTTCAGGAACACCCCGTACTCTGGGTGCCTGGTCGGAGCCGATCATATCGAGCGTGCGGAGCCAACAGTGGTCATGCGTAGCAGCAGCCCCCTTCCGAGGATGAGCCGGCGCGGACGCGTCACCATCGCCGTGCTGGTCGGGGTGTTCGTGCTCTTCACCCTGCTCGGGTGGGGTGTCCAGGCGTGGACGGACTGGCTCTGGTTCGACGAGGTCCGCTACACCGAGGTCTTCACCGGTGTGCTGCTCACCCGAGTGTTGCTCTTCCTCGCCGTCGGTCTCGGCATGGCGGTGATCGTCGGCGGCAACCTGTGGCTGGCCCATCGGCTGCGCCCGCGTCTGCGTCCGCACTCGGTGGAGCAGGCGACCCTGGAGCGCTACCGGATGGTGCTCAGCCCGCGCCTCGGCACCTGGATCGCGCTGACCGCCGCCGTGATCGGGCTCTTCGCCGGTCTCTCCGCGCAGAGCCGGTGGAATCAGTGGCTGCTCTTCCGCAACGGCGGCGACTTCGGGATCAAGGACCCGGAGTTCGGGGTGGACATCGGCTTCTACGTTTTCCAACTGCCGTTCTGGCGGTACCTGCTCGGGGTCGCCTTCACCGCCGTGGTGCTGGCCGTGATCGGTGCGCTGGCGGTGCACTACCTGTTCGGCGGCGTTCGCCTCCAGGGCGTCGGGGACCGGATGAGCAACGCCGCCCGTGCCCACCTGAGCAGCCTGATCGCCGTCTTCGTGCTGCTCAAGGCAGTCGCGTACGTGCTGGACCGCCGGGCGATGCTGCTGGAGTACAACGAGGGCGCCAAGTTGTACGGCGCCGGCTACGCCGACGTCAACGCGCTGCTGCCGGCGAAGGAGATCCTGGCCTACATCTCGATCGTGGTGGCGATCGCGATCATCGTGTTCTCCAACGCCTGGATGCGGAACCTGGTCTGGCCGGGCATCTCGCTGGCCCTGCTCGGCGTTTCCGCGGTGGCCATCGGCGGCATCTACCCCTGGGCGGTGCAGACCTTCGAGGTCAAGCCGAGCGCCAAGGACAAGGAGGCGCCGTACATCCAGCGCAGCATCGACGCGACCCGGGCGGCGTTCGGGCTGGCGGCCACCGAGACCACCCCGTACGCGGCGAGCAACCTCACTCCGCCGGCGAACCTGGCCACCGACACCTCCGTGGTGTCGAACGTGCGGCTGCTCGACCCGCAGTTGGTCAGCGAGACGTACACCCAGCTCCAACAGGTGCGCGGCTTCTACGACTTCGGCCCGAAGCTGGACATCGACCGGTACGGGGTGAACGGGAATGTCTCCGACTACGTGGTCGGCGTCCGGGAGATCAACTACGGCGAGCTGACCGACCAGCAGAACACCTGGATCAACCGGCACACCGTCTACACCCACGGCTTCGGGCTGGTCGCCGCCCCGGCCAACCAGGTGGTCTGCGGCGGGCAGCCCTTCTTCGTCTCCGGCTTCCTCGGCGAGAAGGCCCAGGAGGCGTGCTCCTCGCAGACCGAGCAGATCCCGGCCAAGCAGCCGCGCATCTACTACGGCGAGCGGATGGCGGCCGACGACTACGCGATCGTCGGTCAGGCCGACCCGAACAGGAAGGCCGAGTTCGACCGGCCGGTCGGTGAGGGTGGCGGCGAGTCCTACACCTACACCGGTGAGGGCGGCGTGGAGATCGGCTCCTTCGCCCGGCGGCTGCTGTACGCCATCAAGGAGCAGGAGTCGAACTTCCTGCTCTCCGAGGCGGTCAACAAGGACTCCAAGCTGCTCTACGTGCGTAACCCGCGGGACCGCGTGGAGAAGGTCGCGCCGTTCCTCACCCTGGACGGCGACCCGTATCCGGCAGTGGTCGATGGTCGGGTGCAGTGGATCGTCGACGGCTACACCACGGCGGCCACCTACCCGTACGCGGAGCGGGTCAACCTGCAGACCGAGACCACCGACGAGCTGACCAACCGGGGCACCTTCCAGCTGGCCCGGGAGAACGTCAACTACATGCGTAACTCGGTGAAGGCCACCGTCGACGCGTACGACGGCACGGTGAAGCTCTACGAGTACGACGACACCGACCCGGTGCTCAAGGCGTGGAACAAGGCGTTCGGCGGTGACCTGGTGCTGCCGAAGGCGGACATCCCGGTCGAGCTGAGCGAGCACCTCCGCTACCCGGCGGACATGTTCAAGGTGCAGCGCAACCTGCTCACCAAGTTCCACGTCACCAACCCGGGCGACTTCTACTCCGCACAGGACTTCTGGCAGGTGCCCAACGTGCCGGACGCCCCGGACAGCGGCCAGAAGCAGCCTCCGTACTACCTGTTCACCCAGTTCCCCGGGCAGGAGAGCCCTCGGTTCCAGCTCACCTCGGCGGTCACGCCGAACGGCCGGCAGAACCTCGCCGCGCTGATCTCCGGGTCGTACGTCGATGGGCAGCCCCGGCTGGAGGTGCTGGAGTTGCCGGATCAGACCCGGATCTCCGGCCCGGTGCAGGTGCACCAGCAGATGACCAACAACGCCAACATCCGCCAGCAGCTGAACCTGCTCTCCAGTAATCAGGCGCAGGTGCAGTACGGCAACCTGCTCTCGCTGCCCTTCGCCGACGGCATGCTCTACGTCGAGCCGGTCTACGTGAAGAGCAACCAGCAGGACGCGTACCCGCTGCTGCAGAAGGTGCTGCTCTCCTACGGTGACGGTGGCTCCTTCGTGGCGCTCGCCGACAACATCAACGACGGCATCAAGCAGCTGGTCGAGCAGGGTAAGCGGGCCGGGCAGGGCACGTCGCCGCCCCCGACCACCGGGGGCAACCCGACGAACCCGACGACCCCGACCCCGACCCCGACCCCGACCCCGGCGACGCCGACGCCGAGCGCCGGCACCGGGAACCCGCCGCCGACCGGTGAACTGGCCACCGCCGCGGACCGGGTGCAGACCGCGATCACCGAGGTCCGGGCCGCGCAGGCGTCCGGCGACTTCGAGCGGTACGGTCGGGCGCTCAAGGCGCTGGATGAGGCGCTCACCGCGTTCCAGCAGGCGCAGCAGGCCAACCCGGGCGGTACGCCCAGCGGTGGCCCGACGCCGAGCGGCAGCCCGAGCGCTGGCGGCTGACCCGCCACCGCCGGGAGTTCAGCTCGGAGCCCTCGTCGTCGGACCGCACCTGGTCCGGACGCCGAGGGCTCCGCTGTCTGCCGGACGAGGCGTACGCCCGCGCCTGGCGGCAGTGGGGGCGACTGTCGGCGCATCCGGCGCCGGCTGATCCGGGCGATTCGGGTCGGCGATGTGGTGACCGTCCTCTGGGAGACAGGCTGGGTAGAACACCTCCAGCGAGCGGACACAGGTCGACGCGGACAGCCGCCGCGCGGTCGCCGCCATCAAGGCCTGGCTCGGCTGACCTCAGGAGGCAGGGCCGCGATCCGGCGGATTCGACTGTCGTTTTGCGGGGGGCGGGGGTGGTGCGCTACGGTTATCGAGCCGACGCGGGGTGGAGCAGCTCGGTAGCTCGCTGGGCTCATAACCCAGAGGTCGCAGGTTCAAATCCTGTCCCCGCTACAACAGAAACACCAGCTTAGAGCCCGTCTCCTGCAGGAGACGGGCTCTTGCGTGTTGCGGTGGTAGTGATGCCTCGACCAGGCCCGGCTGCCGCCAGCTCGTTGCGGGCAAGAGCGTGCTCCAGGGGGAAGGCTGGTCGGCGTGGATCGTGCAGGTCCCGGACTCTGCTCGGCTGGTTAAACGGGGCGGCCCGTGCCTGGGTACGGGCGTTCGCAGCGGTCGGCGACCCCGCTGATCATCGCCGGACGGGATGGGTTAGTCTTAACCAGTCGACGCGGGGTGGAGCAGCTCGGTAGCTCGCTGGGCTCATAACCCAGAGGTCGCAGGTTCAAATCCTGTCCCCGCTACAACTGGAAGTGCAAACAAGTCCGGCCCCCACACTGTGGGGGCCGGACTTGTTTGATGCCGCTGCCACGCGCGGTACACATAGGTGTCCCCGCCCTCGGTGGCGATGCGCACGGAGCCCGTGGCGCCCTGCGCGCTTGACGTCCACTGAGGGCATCGCGCCATTGATGTGCGCCTGGAAGATCTCGATTCCATGATTCGGCGTGGACCGACGTGCCCAGGTTGCGCCCTTCGGCGAGGATGGGCACATGTCTTCATTCGGTAAGTGGTGGGGCCGCCTCAGCGCGGTCTTTGGTGCGGTCGTACTGGCGGTCTTCGTGCCCGTCGCGGCGTGGGCGTCCACGGGTACCGGCGAGCTCGTGGTGGAGGCCGCCCGGCGGCGATCCCGTGGCGGCTTCGGGGTCTTCGGCCTGCTCTGCTGCCTGGTGGTGGTCGCGGTAATCGTGTACCTGGTGCTGCGCCTGACTCGCAGCCGCCGGGGCGGCCCGCCCCGCTGACCCGGCAACCCGGCTCGGTGGGCCGGCCGGCGGCGGCATGCCGTGGGCGGGCCCCCGGTCGTCACTCCGCCAAAGCGGCGTTGGCCTGGGCGAGGAAACGCGAGGTGGCCGCTCGGGTGCCGGCTCGCTTGACGCGGATGCTCTCCGCGGCGGCGACCAGCAGGGTGCGCACCTTGGCGTGCCCCTTCGGCGGGGGTGCCGGGGCCGGCCCGAGCTGGTCGACCATGGAGGCACCGAACGCGGCGGCGCGTCGCTGAGCCGGGTCGGTGATGCTGCCCTCGGTGTAACGGCGGACGGCGAGACTGGCGTTCAGGCCACGTTCGTGGCCGAGGACGGTGCCGGCCTCGCCGTTCGTGGTCAGAAAGTTGATCACGTCGATGACGGTCTCGGGGTGGCGGGTGCCACGGAATGCTGCCCAGTACATCGACGCCCGCGCCCACTGCGCGCCGGACGGCCCCGGAAAGCCGACCACGCCCAACTCGGCCTTGGTGAGACGCTGCAGCTCCGGTAGCTGGTGTGACCAGGCGAAGGACGCGGCGGTCAACCCGGTGACCACCAGTTGCCGGGCCGGCTCCCCGCTGTCGGCCTGCTCGACCAGCGCCGCACCCGGTGTGGCCCGCCCGCTGCGCGCCCGCTGCCACAGCTCGAACCACGCGATCAGCTCGTCCGCGCCGAAACCGATCTGGTTGCCCCGGTAGAACTCGCCGCCCTGCGACCGCAGCCACAGCCAGAGCGCCCGGTAGTCGCTGGACGCGTCCATGGTGCCGGCCACCTGACCGTCGCTGGCCTCGGTGACCTGTTCCGCCCAGGAGATGTACTCGGTCCAGGTCATCCCACCGCGTGGCTCGGGCACCCGCAGCTCCTGCAGCAGGTCCCGGTTGAAGACCACGCACGCGTGGGTCTGCCCGCCGGCCACCGCCATCGTCCGCCCCTCCACCGTGCCGTAGCGGATCAGGCCCTCGGGCAGGCCCCGCAGATCCAGGCGATGGTCGGCGACATGGTCGGTGAGATCGAGGATGATCTGGCGCTGGGTGTACTCGGTCAGCATGGCGTCGTCGATCTGGATCAGGTCCGCTACGTTCCCACCGGCCGCCTGGGTGGCCAGCCGGTCGTAGTAGCCGTCGGCTCCCTGCCAGGTGACCCGGAAGGTGACCCGGGGGTTGCGCTCCGAGTAGAGCCGCAGCACCTTCTCGGTGAGCTCGGCCCGCTTGGTGCCGCCCCACCAGAAGACCGACAGCTCCACCGGCCCGTCCTGGGTCGAGGTGGCGGCGCCGTCGCTGCATCCGGCCAACCCACCGGACGCGAGCAGGGGTGCACCGAGCAGCGCGGTGAGCAGTCGGCGCCGGCCCGGGTCGGCGCCGAGGCGGTCGATCGGGGGTCGAACAACGGGCACGGGGGTCTCCTGGACCTGCGGGGGTGGCGGTCGGACCATTCACGCAGCCAGCGCACGAAGGTGTCAACGTCCGTCTGGTCACCCCGGCGTGGGTGGTCGAATCGGGCCTTCCGATGCCGCGTGGTGTACTAGGGCGCGTGGAACTTCTGCATTCGGGCAAGGTTCGGGACGTCTACGCCGACGGTGATGACCTGATTCTGGTCGCCTCGGACCGCATCTCGATCTATGACGTGGCGCTGCCGACGCCGATCCCGGACAAGGGTCGTCTGCTCACCGCGCTCTCGCTCTGGTGGTTCGAGCAGCTCGCCGACCTGGTGCCGAACCACGTCATCTCGGCCACCGATGTGCCCGCTGAGTTCGCCGGACGGGCGATCCGCTGCCAGCGGCTGGACATGGTCCCGGTGGAGTGCGTCGCTCGCGGTTACCTCACCGGTGGCGGCCTGCGGGAGTACGAGCAGACCGGCGCTGTGTCCGGCGTAGCACTGCCCCGAGGGCTCGGTGAGGCGTCGATCCTGCCCGAGCCGATCTTCACGCCGTCGAGCAAGGCGCCGATGGGCGAGCACGACGAGCCGATCACGTTCGACGACGTGGTCGACAAGGTGGGTCAGGCCACCGCCGAGCGACTGCGGCAGATCACCATCGACATCTACCGCCGCGGTGCCGAGTTGGCCGCCGACCGGGGCATCCTGGTCGCCGACACCAAGATCGAGCTGGGCTGGGCACCGGACGGGACCCTGGTCCTCGCCGACGAGCTGCTCACCTCCGACTCGTCGCGGTTCTGGCCGGCCGAGTCGTACCAGCCGGGCCGTGTGCAGTTCTCCTACGACAAGCAGTACGTGCGGGACTGGGCCACCGGCAGCGGTTGGGACAAGCAGGGCCCGGCCCCGGACATGCCGGCCGAGGTGGTCGAGGCGACCCGGGCCCGCTACATCGACGTCTACGAGAAGCTCACCGGCAACCGCTGGGAGTGACCGCCCGGCCGGCGATCACTCCACCCAGTCGAGGGTGCGCTGCACGGCCTTGCGCCACTGGCCCAGCTCCCGATCGCGCAGCCCCGGATCCATGGCTGGCTCCCACTGCGCGTCGGAACGCCACTGCGCCCGCAGGGTGGCCAGGTCCGGCCAGAAGCCGACCGCCAGACCGGCCGCGTACGCGGCGCCCAGGCAGGTGGTCTCGGTGATCCGGGAGCGGACCACGGGCACGTCGAGCACGTCGGCGAGGAACTGCATGAGCAGCCCGTTGGCGGTCATCCCGCCGTCCACCCGCAGCCGGCGCAGCGCCACGTCGGAGTCGGCGTTCATCGCGTCGACCACCTCGCGTGTCTGCCACGCCGACGCCTCCAGCACCGCCCGCGCCAGGTGCCCCTTGGTGATGTATCCGGTCAGGCCGGCGATCACGCCGCGCGCGTCGCTGCGCCAGTGCGGGGCGAAGAGCCCGGAGAACGCTGGCACCACGTAACAGCCACCGTTGTCGTCCACGGTGCGGGCCAACTCCTCCACCTCGGCGGCGGTGGAGATGAGCCCGAGGTTGTCCCGCAGCCACTGCACCAGCGAGCCGGTGACCGCGATCGCGCCCTCCAGGGCGTACGCCGGGGGTTGGCCCTTGATCTGGTAGGCGACCGTGGTGAGCAGGCCGTGCGTCGACGGGACCGGGCTGGCTCCGGTGTTGAGCAGCAGGAAGCTGCCGGTGCCGTAGGTGCACTTCGCCTCGCCCGGCTGGAAGCAGGTCTGCCCGAACAGGGCGGCCTGCTGGTCGCCGAGCGCGCTGGCCACCGGCACCCCGGCGAGGACGCCGGTGCCGTGGCCGTACACCTCTGCGGAGCAGCGGATCTCCGGCAGCATCGCCGGCGGGACGCCCATCGCGTCCAGCAGATCCGGGGCCCAGTCGAGGGTCGTGAGGTCCATGAGCATGGTCCGGCTGGCGTTGGTCACGTCGGTGACGTGCTCGCCCGTCAGCTTCCAGATCAGCCAGCTGTCCATGGTGCCGAAGAGCACCTCGCCGCGCTCGGCGCGTTCGCGCAGGCCGTCGACCTCGTCCAGCAGCCAACGCAGCTTCGGCCCGGCGAAGTAGGTGGCCAGCGGCAGGCCGGTGCGGGCCCGGAACAGCTCCTCGCCGTACGCCGAAGCCAGCTCGCGCAGCAGCGGCCCGGTCCGGGTGTCCTGCCAGACGATGGCGTTGGCCACCGGGCGGCCGGTGGCCCGGTCCCAGACGAGGGTGGTCTCCCGCTGGTTGGTGATGCCGACGGCGGCCAGCCCGGCGGCGTCGGTGCCGGCGGCCCGCAGCGCCTCGGAGACCACCTGCTGGACGTTGTCCCAGATCTCCTCGGCGTCGTGCTCCACCCAGCCGGGCCGGGGAAAGATCTGCCGGTGCTCGCGCTGGGCCACGGCGACGATCTCCCCGGCCCGGTCGAAGACGATGCACCGCGAGGAGGTGGTGCCCTGGTCGATGGCGGCGACGTACTGGGGGGTCACCGCAGCACCGTACCCAACGTGGCGACCCGGTGCGACCGCCGTCACGCCGGCCTGGGCGTCGCCTACGATGTGCGAACGTGCGCGACATCGCCGTTTTCAGTGGAACTGCCCATCCCGATCTGGCTGCCGAGATCTGTGCCCACCTGGGGGTGCCGCTGCATCCGGTGCGGGTGTCCCGGTTCGCCAACGACTGCCTGGAAGTGCAGTTGCAGGCCAACTGCCGCGAGCGGGACGTCTTCCTGATTCAGCCGTTGGTGCCGCCGGTGCAGGAGCACCTGGTCGAGCTGCTGCTGATGATCGACGCCGCCCGGGGTGCGTCCGCCGGCCGGATCACTGTGGTGCTGCCGCACTACGCGTACGCCCGGTCGGACAAGAAGGACGCGCCGCGGATCTCGATCGGCGCCCGGCTCGTCGCCGATCTGCTCACGTCGGCCGGGGCGGACCGGGTGCTCGCGATGACCCTGCACTCGCCGCAGGTGCACGGTTTCTTCAGCGTCCCGGTGGATCACCTGCACGCGCTGCGTGAGCTGGCCACCCACTTCCGGCGTTACGACCTCAGCAACACCGTGGTGGTCTCGCCCGACCTGGGCAACGCCAAGGAGGCGGCGGCTTTCGCCCGGCTGCTCGGCACGCCGGTCGCAGCCGGGGCGAAGCAGCGGTTCAGCGACGACCTGGTCAAGATCAGCGCGGTGATCGGCGACGTGGCCGACAAGGACGTCATCGTGCTGGACGACGAGATCGCCAAGGGCAGCACGGTCGTCGAGCTGATGGAGCATCTGCGCGGTCTGAAGGTCCGCTCGATCCGGCTCGCCTGCACGCACGGCCTCTTCTCCGGCGACGCGTTGCAGCGGCTCAGCGACCAGAACGGCGTCCTGGAGATCGTCTGCACCAACACGGTGCCCATCCCGGCCGCCAAGCGGGTTCCGAAATTGCAGGTCCTGTCGGTGGCCCCCGCCCTGGCCGAAGCCATGCGCCGGATTCACAACGGAGAATCCGTCTCCGCGCTCTTCGCGTAACCCCGCCCCCGCGCCCCGCACCCCCGCGATCTTGCAGTTTCGGTCGCCGGAATGCGCTGTTCTGGTCGTTTTGCCGGGGCAGCAAGTGCAAGATCGCGGGGGCCGGGGGTCAGCGCGGGGTGTGTTTGCGGCTGACGGGGCCGGTGGTGATGCGGACGGTGGTGCCGGCGGTGCCGGTGACGACCTCCATGGCGTCGGTCAGCTCGCGGGCCAGCCAGAGGCCCCAGCCGCCGGCGGTGTCCGCCGCCGGCCGGCTGCGATCGCCCAGTCGTTGCGGGCTGATCCCGTGCCCGTGGTCGGCGACCTCACAGACCAGCAGACCGGACTCGTGCCAGAGCCGCAGCCATCCGCGCCCGCCGCCGTGCCGCACGGCGTTTGTGATCAACTCGTTGATCGCGAGCACGAAGTCGTCCAGCCGTTGGCCGGCCAGCCCGAAGGCATGCGCACAGGAGGTGACCGAGTGTCGAATTTCGGTCACCTGGGCCTGGTCGAAGGCTTTGGCGATCAGGAGGGCAGGTTCGATGGGCACAACCGTACGCGGTGCGTGCGGATCTGCGTTCGTCATGGGCCCGTCCCGGCGGCGGATCACGGAGTATTTCGCGGCTTTTCCACCGTACGTCAGGGTTTCCTGAACCGCACTCGCTGCCCACCGCGCGGCTGGCCCGGCTGTGGCATCCTGACCGCCATGTCGTCGCCGCCGGGTGGTTTCGAGGTGCCGCTGTGGCGTGCGCTCGCGGTCTTCCGGCTGGCGTCCCTGGCGTACGTCTGCGTGCTCGCGGTGCGCGACGCCGACCGGTACGCCCACCCGTACGCGGTCGGTGCCCTGATCCTGGTGATGATGGCCTGGACCGGGGCGACCGCGATCGGATACGCCCGGCCAGCCTGGCGGCGCTGGCCGCTGCTGCTGGCCGACCTCGGGGTGGTGCTGGTCGTCGTGTCGGCCACCCCGTGGGTCGTCGGTCGGGCACCGCTGGCCAGCGGCGTACCCACCATGGGGGTGGCCTGGATGGCCGGCCCGGTGCTGGCCTGGGCCGTCTCCGGGGGCCGTCGGCGTGGCACGGTCGCCGCGCTGCTGGTCGCTGGCGCGGACCTGGCCACCCGGGAGCGGGTCGGCCAGTCCTCGTTCACCGGCGTGATCCTGATGCTGCTCGCCGGTCTGGTGGTCGGGCACGTGGCTCGGCTCGCGGCGACCGCCGAGGAACGGCTGCAACGCGCGGTGGAGTTGGAGGCCGCCACCCGGGAGCGGGAGCGGCTGGCCCGGGGCATTCACGACTCGGTGCTCCAGGTGCTGGCGCTGGTGCAGCGGCGTGGCGCGGACCTGCCCGGCGAGGCCGGCGAGCTGGCCCGGCTGGCCGGCGAGCAGGAGACCGCGTTGCGGGCACTGATCGCCGGCGCCGGCCCGGCCGCCGCCGTGATCCCGGATGGCCCCGACGCCGCCGCGGTGGACCTGCGGACCCTGCTCGGCCGGTACGCCTCGCCGGCGGTGTCGCTCTCCGCCCCGGCCACCGCGGTGCCGCTGCCTCGACGGGTGGCCGGGGAGTTGGCCGCCGCGACCGGCGCGGCCCTGGACAACGTGGGGCGGCACGCCGGCGGACGGGCCTGGGTGCTGATCGAGGACGAGGGGGCGACGGTGACCGTGTCGATCCGCGACGAGGGACCGGGTATCCCGGACGGCCGGCTGGCCGAGGCGGCCGCTCAGGGCCGGTTCGGCGTCACCCAGTCGATCCGGGGCCGGGTGATCGACCTGGGCGGGACGGTTCGGATCGTGTCGGCCCCCGATGCTGGCACCGAGATCGAGCTGACCGTGCCGAGGGCGGAGCGGTGAACCCGACACGGGTGATGGTGGTCGACGACCATCCGATGTGGCGGGAGGGCGTGGCCCGCGACCTGACCGAGGCCGGATTCCTGGTGGTGGCGACCAGCGGCGAGGGACGACAGGCCATCCGGGTGGCAGCCGCCGCCCGGCCCGACGTGGTCGTCCTCGACCTGCAACTACCGGACATCTCCGGCGTCGAGGTGATTCTGGGGCTGCGCGCGACACTGCCCGACGTGCGGGTGCTGATGCTCAGCGCCAGCGGCGAACAGCAGAGCGTGCTGGACGCCGTCAAGGCGGGGGCCACCGGTTACCTGGTGAAGTCGACCGCGCCCGCCGAGTTTCTCGACGCGGTCCGCCGCACCTCGGCCGGCGAAGCGGTCTTCACCCCCGGCCTGGCCGGGCTCGTCCTCGGCGAGTACCGCCGGCTGGCCGCCGGGCCGGGGCAGGACACCGACCCGGGCGGCGGCGCGGAGCCCGCAACGCCCCGGCTCACCGAACGGGAGACGGAGGTGCTGCGACTGGTGGCCAAGGGGCTGTCGTACAAGCAGATCGCGCAGCGGCTCGGGCTGTCGCACCGCACCGTGCAGAACCACGTGCAGAACACCCTGGGCAAGCTGCAACTGCACAACCGGGTCGAGCTGACCCGGTACGCCATTGAACGCGGCCTGGACGACTGACCCGGGTCAGACCGAGCGCGGCGGCTCCGTCTCGTGGATGGCCAGCTCCTCGGCGGTCGCCCCACCCCCGGCCGATCCGGCGTCGTACGCCACCGAGTCGGTCTCCTGGTCGGTGTGCGACCCCTCGTCCGGTTCCACCAGCCGGCCCACCGTGGCGTCGGCCACCGTGCCGAGCTGACCGTGGTCGTAGAGGGAGACCGGCGAGTTCGGGTCCGAGGTGGGGCCCGGGTCCATCACGTCGGCGTCCAGCTGGGCCTCCGCCGCGGCTTCCAGGTTGTCCGCCTCGAAGGCGATCTTCGGGTCGATCGTTCCGGCCAGCGGGTCGTCCGCCGGGCGCTCGTAGACCTCTCGGCCGAGTTTGTAGTCCAACGACTCGCCGTCGAGTTGCTCCTCGGCGGTCGTCCCGAACCGGTCCACCGCGACCGGCGTACGGTCGCCGGGCAGCTGGGCCGGATCCGGGCCGTCCGCCTCGCGCCCGGTGAGCACGTCGTCGTTGGCGGTCGAGTCGTCATCGGCGGTGTCGGGAAGCCCTTGTGCCTCGGTGTCGGACACGGGGGTCGGGTACTCGTTGTCGCGCATGTCTGATCACTACCCGTTGCCCTCCCGCCGTAACCGGAGCACCGCCGCCCGTGCCGTGGCGAAACCGGCACCGGGGGCGAAAAGCCCGTCTCAGCCGAACAAGGCGGCCTCGTCGTCCGGGTGCAGCACGCACCAGACGACCTTGCCGTCCGGTACGGCGCTGCTGCCCCAGCGACGGGCCACCGTGTCGATCAGCAGCAGGCCCCGACCGCCGGCCCGGGTGGGCGGGGACACCCCGGCGAACGCCGGCCGACGCGGGGAGTGGTCGCGGACCGCCAGGTGCAGGGTGCTGTCCTGGGGAGCCAACCGCACCGTCATCGGGGTCCGGGCGTGCGCCACCACGTTGTTGACCATCTCGGTGATCGCGATGCACGCGGGGTCGGTGAGCGTCGGCATGCCCCAGCGCTGGCACCCGGTGGTGACCAGCTCACGGGCCTGCCGGGCGGCCCCCACCGTCGGGGCCAGATCGATGGTGAGCACCGCCGCCAGCGGCGCCGCCGCGACTGCGGCCAGCGCGCCGTCCAGGGTGGGCCAGACCGGCACGCCGGCCAACGCGCCGTCCGCGTGGTCGGGCCTGCCGGCCACCGGGTCACACAGCAGCAGATCCGCGGCGGGCCAGTCGGCGACCTCCCGGCGAACCTCGGCGAAGACGCCCCACCCAGCCGGCTCAGCGACCCGCAGCCCGCTCACGTCGGCCACCACCGGGCCGGGTCGGTCGCAGAGTCGGGCGAGCAGCGCTCCCCGTACCGCCTCAGCTCCGGCGGCATCGAGCACACCGGTCAGCCGGACCACCACCGACGACTCGTCGATCTCCACAAGACAGCTCGACATGATCGCCCCATTGTGCGCTCCGGTCACCGTTCGCGCATTCGGACGCTCGACGCCGGTCATCAGCGCTCCAACCGGGATCGGCGGTTGATCGCCGCCATCGTGCCGACCGCGGTGCCGGCGGCGGCGAGACCGAACGCGGCGGTCATCCGTACCAACTGGCGCCGTCGACCGTGCCAGCCGCCGTCCCGGCGCGCCTCGGCGTCGGCGTGGAACACGTTGCCGCTGCTGTCCACCCGAGCGCCCGGACCGAACTGGGTGCGGTGGGCGTACCAGCCGAGGGTGCGTTCCACCAGCGCGGGCGCCAGCCGCCACTGCAGGCCGAACAGCCGGGCGGCACCGCCGGCGTACGCCTCGCGGCGCGGCCGGCGCAGCAGCCGGACGATGGTCTCGGCGACCACCTCCGGCGGGTAGATCGGCGGCGGTGGCACCAACTCCCGGCCGCTGTGGTTGGCCGCGTGCCGGAAGAACGGGGTGTCGATGGTGGCCGGCAGCACGGTGCAGACGGAGATCTGACCGCGGCCGGTGACCCGCAGCTCCTGCCGGACCGTGTCGGCCAGCCCTCGGATGCCGTGCTTGGCGGCGTTGTACGCGGACTGGTAAGGCATTGCCACCTCGGCCAGCACCGAGGCGTTGTTGATCAGCACGCCGCCGCCGGCCGCGCTCAGGTACGGCAGTGCCGCCTTGATGCCGTGCACCGTCCCGAGCAGGTTGACCTCCAACACCCGGCGGAACTCGGCGACCGGGATCTCGTCGAACAGACCCACGGCGCTCACCGCGGCGTTGTTCACCCAGGCGTCGATCCGGTCGAACTCGGCCGCCGCCCGGTCGGCCAGCCGCTGCACCGACTCCAGGTCTGTCACATCGGTCGGAACGACCAGCGCCCGGCCGCCCAACTCCCGGCAGCGCTGTGCGACCTGTCCCAGGGCTGGCTCGCTGCGGGCGGCCAGCACGACGGCGGCGCCCCGGCGGGCCAGTGCGTACGCGGTCGCCGTGCCGATCCCGCTGGAGGCGCCGGTGATCACCACGGTCGAATCGTCGAGGGTGCGGGTCAGCGGCATTCCTGAGCGGTACCCCCGCCCAGGCCTGGTCATACCAGCGAATGGTTGTCGATCATCACCGGAATTGTCGTGTGGTGTGGCCGCGCCCGTGCTCTGTGGTTGCCGTGGCGCAAGTGTCGGCGGCACCTGCGGGGACTCTTCCCGATCTGCCAGGTTTCGACTCCGGCTCCCGAGGTTAATGGGACGCTCTGACCGGGAGGACCACTGCCGAGGAATGAGATCGCAGGGAGGTGACCCATGCGCGTCGGCCTCGTCTGCGCGCACGCCAGTTCGTACCGCCACGCCGACGGCCCACCGGTCGGCACCCGACAGCACATCGCGCGGGTCGCCGCCGAGCTGGCCGATCGAGGCCATGACGTCCGGCTCTACGACCGCCGGGACGACCCCGGGCTGCCGGCGACGGTCGACATCGACGGCTACCAGGTGTACCAGGTGCCCGCTGGCCCGCCCACCCCACTGTCCACCGCCGAGCTGATCCCGTACGTGACGGAGTTTGGCCGCTGGTTGGCCGACGAGTGGGCCGGCGCCTGGCGCCCCGAGGTGGTGCACGGGCACTACTGGGTCGGTGGCCTGGCCGCCGCGCACGCCGTTCGGGAGACCGACATCCCGGTGGTGCAGACGTTCCACTCGCTCGGCGTCGAGCAGTTGCGTCACCTGGGTGGCCGCTACGACGGGCCGGGGGAGCGGATCACGCTGGAACGTGCGTTGACCCGGGCGGTGGACATCGCCGTGGCCCAGTCGAACGACGAGGTCGACGAGTTGACCCGGATGGGTCTGCAACGCAGCTCGGTCGCGTTGGTGCCGGCCGGGGTGGACATCGAGCAGTTCCACCCCGACGGCGAGGCGGCACCACGCGAGCAGCGTGCCCGCATCCTCTCGGTGGGCTCGCTCGCCGCGGGGCACGGCCAGGAGGACCTGATCCGGGCGATGCGGCTGGTCGGTGACGCCGAGCTGGTGATCGCCGGGGGGCCGCCGGCCGACCAGCTCGCCAACCACGCGGAGGCGCGACGGTTGCGCGAGCTGGCCGAACAGGCCGGTGTCGTCGACCAGGTGCGGCTCGTCGGGGCGGTGCCGCACGATCAGATGGCCACCTGGTACCGGTCGGCGGACGTGGTCGCCTGCACGCCGCACTACTCCTCTGCCGGGCGGGTCTCCCTGGAGGCGATGGCCTGCGGAGTGCCAGTGATCGGCTACGCGATGGGCGGCCTGGCGGACGCCGTCGTCGACGAGGTCACCGGCCGGCTGGTGCCCCCCGGTGACGTGCGGGCGCTCGGCGTCTCGCTGCGCCGGATGCTCGCCGACAACGCCGGCCGGTTCGCGTACGGGCACGCCGCGGTGGACCGGGTCCGCAGCAGCTACACGTGGGAGCGCACCGCCGGCGCACTGGAGCGCCTCTACGAGCGGGTGGTGAGCCGCCGCAAGCCCGTCGAGGCCTGAGCGGGCTGCGGCGCGGCCCCGGTCGTCAGCCGGGCCGCGCCGCGCCAACCATGGCCCGGTCGCGGCGGCGCGCCACCGAGCGGTGCTGCTGCGGTTCGGCGTACCGGGTCAGCCCGATCACCGCGGCCAGGGTGACCAGGAAGCCGACCGCGGCCAGCCACTCCCGCCCCGGCCAGATCTTGTCGTTGAGCAGCAGCAGGCCGACGATCGCGGCCGGTACCGCACCGGCAGCGTCCATCGCGGCGACGGCGGCGGTCGTCGAGCCGCGCTGCATGGCCAGGCCGAGCAGCAGCTGACCGACGATCGAATGGGCGATCAGCAGGTAGAACAGCGGGTCGGCGAGGAACGCCTCGGCGGACGGCGCGGACGCCAGCGGCCGAGCGGCGACCGCCGCTGAGCTGAACGCCAACCCGGCCAGTGAGCCGAGGGCCACCGAACCAGGTGCCCCTTGCAGCCGGACGGTGAAGAAGCCGAGCACCCCGATGACGCCGAGCGCCACCAGCAGAGCGATCGAGCCAGCGGTGCCGAGCTGCCGCGACGGCGCCGGCCGGGCGGACAGCACCAGCGCGGTGATCCCGGCGAAGAGCAGGGCCAGCAGCACCACCTCCGCCGCCGGTAGCCGCCACTTCAGCACCAGCACACCGAGGACGGCGGTCACCCCGAGCCCGGCGGCCACGCTGGCCTGCACGAGGAACAGCGGCAGGTCCCGCCGGGCCAGGAAGGCGAGCACGAAGCCGCCGATCTGGCAGCCCAGGCCGACCAGGTACGTCCGGTGCCCGGCGAGGCGCAGCAGCAGGCCCGGATCGAAGGTGTGGTGGACCGTGATGCGGGCCGCGGCCACCGACTGGAGAAGGTTGGCGAAGCCGTACGCGACGATCATCGCCGCGAGAAAGCACCAGCCGGAGGAGACCACCTCGCGAGGATAGAGGTTGCCGGGGGTCAGCGCTCGGCTGGTCGATCGAGCCGGGCGAGGATGTCGGCGTGCAACACACCGTTGGTGGCGACCACGCTGCTGTCGGTGCCCGGAGCACCGGCCGGGGCCGGTCGACCGAACAGATCCGTGACCGTGCCACCCGCCTCGGTGATGATCGGCACGAGCGCCGCCACGTCCCACAGCGACAACTCCGGCTCGGCCATCACGTCCAGTGCTCCCTCGGCCATCAGCACGTAGCCATAGAAGTCGCCGTACGCGCGGCTGCGCCAACTGTCGCGCATGAGATCGAGCATCGCGTCGAGTCTCCCGGCGCGCTCCCACCCGTTCAACGACGAATAGCAGAAGCTGGCGTCCTCGATCCGGCGCACCGCGGACACCCCGATCCGCTCGCCGGCGGCGGGGCCCGGCCCGGCGTACGCGCCCGCGCCCGCGCTCGCCCACCAGCGCCGCCCCAACGCCGGTGCGGACACCACGCCGACCGCCGGCCGGTCGCCGTCGTAGAGCGCGATCAGAGTGGCCCAGACCGGCACGCCGCGAACGAAGTTCTTCGTGCCGTCGATCGGGTCGATGATCCACCGGCGGCCGTTCGGGTCGGTGGACGGCTCCGCGCCGTACTCCTCACCGAGCAGCCCGTCGGCCGGACGGTGCTCCGCCAGCAGGGCGCGGATCTCCCGCTCCACGGCGGTGTCCGCGTCGGAGACCGGGGTCAGGTCGGGCTTCGCCTCGACCCGCAGGTCGAGGGCGCGGAACCGGGCTGTGGCGATGGCGTCGGCCCGGTCGGCGAGCAGGTGGGCAAGGGCGAGGTCGTCGGCGTACCCGGTCATGCCGGCAACCTAGCCGACGCCCGTCGGCTCACTCGTCGGGCCCGCGCCGGTCACCCTCGCCGGGCCCGCGCTGGTCGCTCTCGCCGCGCGAGTCACCCTCGCCGGCGCGGGAGGCGAGCAACCGGCGGTACGAGGCCAGTCGGCGCGGGTCGGCCTTGCCGGCCGCCACCCAGGCGTCCAGCCCGCAGTCGGCCTCGTCGGCTGTGTGCTGGCAGTTGGGCGGGCAGTCGACGGTGCCCTCGACCAGGTCCGGGAAGCCGTGCAGCAGGCTGTTGGCCGAGACGTGCGCCAGCCCGAAGCTGCGGATCCCGGGGGTGTCGATGATCCAGCCCGGGTCGGTGTCGACGCCCGGCACCGGTGGCAACCGCAGCGCCACCGCGCTGGTGGAGGTGTGCCGGCCACGGCCGATCGCGCTGACCACACCGACCGCGCGGAGGGCGTCCGGGACGAGGCGGTTGACCAGCGTCGACTTGCCCACCCCGGAATGCCCGACCAGCACTGAGACCCGGCCACTGAGCAGTGCCCGCAGCGCGCCCAGGTCGGAGTCGGGGCGGTTGAGCACGTACGGCAGCTCCAGCTCGGTGTAGTAGCCCAGCACCTCCTCCGGCCCGGCCAGGTCGGCCTTGGTGAGGCAGAGCAGCGGCTCGACGTCCGCGTCGTACGCGGCCACGAGGCAGCGGTCGATGAACCCGGTACGCGGCGGCGGGTCGGCCAGCGCGCTGACGATCACCAACTGGTCGGCATTGGCCACCACCACCCGCTCCAGCCGGCCTTCGGCGGTGGTCTCGTCGTCGTCGGCGGTGCGGCGCAGCACCGAGCGACGCTCGGCGATCCGGACGATGCGGGCGAGGGCGCCCTCCGCGCCGGACGTGTCCCCGACCAGGCTGACCCGGTCACCGACCACCACCGACTTGCGACCCAGCTCACGAGCCCGCATGGCGGTGACCGTAGGCAGCTCGGCGCCGACCACGCCGCGCTCAGCGCCGGCCAGCACGCACGTGTAGCGGCCCCGGTCGACGGCGATGACGAAGCCGTCGACGGCGTCGGCGTGCTGGGGTCGGGTGCGCGTACGCGGGCGCGACGACTTTCCGGGCCGGACCCGTACGTCGTCCTCGTCGTACTCCCGCCGTTTGGTCGCCAGGACCTGTCCTCTTCTCGCGTCAGCTCTTGCCGGTCACCATCGCTGACCATAGTGCCGGGAACTCGGGCATGGTCTTGGAGGTACACCCCACGTCGTCCACCTCGATGCCGGGAACGGCGAGCCCGGCCACTGCGGCGGCGTGCGCCATCCGGTGGTCCTGGTAGGTGCGGAAGACGCCGCCGCGCAGCGGGCGGGGTCGGATCTCCAGCCCGTCCGGCGCCTCGGTGATGTCCGCGCCGAGTGCGGTGAACTCCCGCGCGAGCGCGGTCAGCCGGTCGGTCTCGTGGCCACGGATGTGCCCGATGCCGGTGAAGACCGACGGCGAGTCGGCCAGCATGGCCAGCGCGGTCAGCGCCGGGGTCAGCTCGCTGACGTCGGAGAGGTCGGCGGTCAGGCCGTGCACCACGCCGGTGCCCCGGACGGTCAGCCCGCTGGTGGAGAGGGTGACCTCGCCGCCCATCCGGTGCAGCAGCGAGCGGAGCTGCTCGACCGGCTGCGCGCTGCTGCGCGGCCAGCCCTGCAGCGTGACCTCGCCGCCGGTGACCAGGGCGGCGGCGAAGAACGGCACCGCGCCGGAGAGGTCCGGCTCGATCTCCCAGCCGCGGCCGGTCAGCGGGCCGGGCTCGACGGTCCAGACGTCGGGGGTGGTGTCGTCGACGGCCGCGCCGGCGGCACGCAGCATCTGCACCGTCATCCGAAGATGCGGCGCCGAGGGCACGGGCGGGCCGACGTGCCGCACCACGACGCCCCGGTCGAAGCGCGGGGCGGCCAGCAGCAACCCGGAGACGAGCTGGCTGGAGGCGGACGCGTCGATCACCACCTCGCCGCCGGTGATCCCACCGGTGCCGAGCACGGTCAGCGGCAGGCTGCCCGTGCCGGTGACGTCGATCCGGACGCCCAACGAGCGCAGCGCGCCGATCAGCGGGCCGAGCGGCCGGGTGCGGGCGTGCGGGTCGCCGTCGAACGTGACCTGCCCGTCGGCCAGCCCGGCCACCGGCGGCACGAACCGCATCACGGTGCCGGCCAACCCGACGTCCACGTGCGCGGGGCCGACCAGCGGGTGCGGCCGGACCAACCAGCGCTCGTCGTCGCTGATCGACACGTGCGCGCCCATCGCTCGCAGGCCGGCAGCCATCAACTCGGTGTCGCGGGCGCGGAGCGGCCCGGCCAGCGTCGACGGGCCGGCGGCCAGCGCGCTGAGCACCAGGGCGCGCGCGGTCATCGATTTGGAACCGGGCAGGCGCAGCGTCGCCGCCACCGGGTCGGACGCGGTCGGTGCGGTCCACGGCTGCGGCGGCCGGGTCGCGGTCAGATTCCCCACGGTTACATTCTGCCGTCTCGGCCGGTGGGTGGCGGCGACCGGCGGTCGTACTCCCGGTTGGCGGGACAGCCGACGGGCCTTCGACGCGTTAGCGTGTTCCCATGTGCGGCAGGTACGCGACGACCCGGAGCTCCGGCGAGCTGAGCGCGCTGTTCGAGTCGTCCGACGACACCGACGGCCTGGTCCGACCGGATCACAACGTCGCGCCGACCGATCCGGTGCCACTTGTCCGGGTCAGCCCGGAGGGGCACCGCAGCCTCTGTGTCGGTCGTTGGGGTCTGCTGCCGCACTGGTCCCGGTCCGCTGCCGGGGCGGCCCGCATGATCAACGCGCGGGCGGAGACGGTGGCCACCAGCCGGGCGTACGCCGGGTCGTTCGCCCGTCGCCGCTGCCTGGTTCCGGCCGACGGCTGGTACGAGTGGGTCCGCCAGCCCGACGGCGGGCGGCAGGCGTATTACATGACCCCCGCCGACGGCTCGGTGCTCGCCCTGGCCGGCATCTGGTCGGTCTGGGAGTCCGGCGCCGACACCCGGCTCACCTTCAGCGTGCTGACCACCGCGGCGCTCGGCGACCTGGCCGAGGTGCACGACCGGATGCCGGTGCTGCTGCCGCCAGAGCGTTGGTCGTCGTGGCTGGCGTCTGACGACGAGCCGGAGCGGCTGCTCACCCCGGCGTCGGCAGCGCGGCTGGCCGGGTTGGAGATCCGCCCGGTGGGGGCGGCGGTGGGCGACGTTCGCAACGACGGGCCCCAACTGACCGCCCGGGTGTCGGTGGCGCAGGCGGTGGCGCCGCAGGAGCTGACCCTGTTCTGAGGTTGACGCGCATCGTCGAGCACCGATTTGCCAGGGTTGCGCGCGATTCGTCTCCTGACTATTCAGTCATGTTCCCGGCAGACCCTTGTCCCGGTGTCGTGAAGTGCGATACAACACAGCGCCGGTAGTGGCTGTCGATTCGCACGGGGCGGACGACGTCCACCGATCTTGCCGGTCCCACGGGGGAGGTGGGTGGATGACACGGGCGCGTATGCCCCGCCAGCACGAGGTGGCCGCGGCGCGGCGAGATCCGCGACTGCTGCGGGCAGTGCGAGAACGGCAACAGGACGACGCGTGGCGCACCAGAGGTGCATGCCAGAGCGTCGATCCGGAGACATTCTTTCCGGCACCGAACGAGCCGGCGGACGCCGCCGTCGCGCTCTGCCGCAGTTGCGACGTGCAGGGGTCCTGCCTGGCCTGGGCCCTCGACGTCGGTGACTGTCATGGCGTGTGGGGCGCGACCACGCCCCGCGAGCGGCGGGCGATGCTGGTCGCCTGGCGCGGCCAGGTCGAACCAGACCTGGCCGCCCTTGACGACGCCGGTCCGCCGGTGCGGGACCGCCTGCTCACCCTGGTCCCGCTGAGCTGATCAGCGGCCCGGTCCGCACCCGTCGCCTGCCAGGCAGCGCAGAATGGGTCGGTGCTGCCCAGCGACGAGATCCCCACCCCGCGCGGTCCGGCGCGGATCGACACCGACCTGCCGGCCCGCCCGGCCACCGCTCTGCTCGTGCTCGGGCACGGTGCGGGCGGCAGCGTCGACGCGCCCGACCTGCTCGCGGTACGGGACGCGTCGGTCGCGGCCGGTCTGGCGGTGGTCCGGGTGACCCAGCCCTACCGGGTCGCCGGTCGGCGTGCGCCGGCACCGGCCGGGCACCTCGACGAGGCCTGGACGGCGGTGCTCGCCGTGCTGCGTGACCGGCACGCCGACGTGCCGACGGTGCTGGTCGGTGGTCGTTCCAGCGGCGCGCGGGTGGCGTGCCGGACGGCCCGCGCGGTGGGTGCCGTCGGCGTGGTCGCGTTGGCCTTTCCCCTGCACCCACCTGGGCGGCCGGAACGTTCCCGGGCCGCCGAACTGGACACCGGCCTACCGACGTTGGTCGTCAACGGTGACCGGGACCCGTTCGGGACGCCGGAGCCGGGCCCGGCCGTACAGGTGGTGACCCGTCCAGGGGAGACGCACGACCTGCGGCGGGATCCGACCGGCACCGCGGCCGTCGTGCGGGACTGGCTGCGCGCCCAGGGCTGGGCGGCCAACCGATCCGGCGCGGCGGCTGATCCGGCCCGGCGCGGCGCTGCCGGTTGACCCGGCTCGCACGGGTCGACCGTTTCCGGTGCCGGGCGCGGGTCGTTGCATCCGATAGTGCCGCCGGCCCCATTTCGGACAGGCGGCACAGTCCTCCCAGGCCCTTCCTGGTCCCAGCGCCGGCCGCCGTCGGGGCCGGGACCAGGAACGGGAGGGTCGGCCGGAATGCCCCAGTGGTCATCTCGCGTTACTACCCTCGGACGACTTTTCTGCGAGGGGGGTGACCGGTGCCGACCGAGACACGGAGCCTGGAACGGGACGAGCGGGACGCCCGGCAGCTGAAGCGGCTGCTGGATGGCCCGGAGTGGCCGGCGGCGGCGGGACCGGGCGGGGTGAGTGCGGTGAGCACGGGCACACCAGCCGGAAGTGAATCTGCGGGCAGGTCCGTGCGCGTATCCTCGGCGGGAAAGCATCCGACGCGAGGGGATGTGCGGTTGACCACCGAGAAGACGGACGAGCGCAGGGCCCGATTCGAGCGGGACGCGATGCCATTCGTCGATCAGCTCTACGCTGCTGGGTTGCGAATGACGCGCAACCCGGCGGATGCCGAGGACCTGGTCCAGGAGACCTACCTGAAGGCGTACGCGGCCTTCCACCAGTTTGAGCAGGGCACGAACCTGAAGGCCTGGCTCTACCGGATCCTGACCAACACCTACATCAACTCCTACCGCAAGCGGCAGCGCCAACCGATCCAGGCGCCCACCGAGGAGATCACCGACTGGCAGCTCGCCGAGGCTGAGTCGCACACCTCCAGTGGGCTGCGCTCAGCCGAGACCGAGGCACTGGACCGGCTGCCGGACAGCGACGTCAAGGAGGCCCTCCAGCAGTTGCCGGAGGAGTTCCGCCTGGCCGTTTACCTCACCGATGTCGAGGGCTTCTCCTACAAGGAGGTCGCGGACATCATGGGCACGCCGATCGGCACCGTGATGTCGCGTCTGCACCGGGGCCGTCGTAATCTGCGCAAGCTGCTCGAGCGCTACGCCGGGGAGCGGGGCTTCAGTGCGGCCCGCTCATCGAAGGGCTCGACTGCCGCTGCCGGCCGGGAGGTGTGACGTGAGCTGTGGGGAGCCGCACGAGACGGATTGCCGCGAAGTGCTCGCGGAGGTCTACCTCTACCTGGATCTGGAGTGCGTCGACGAGCGGCGCACGCTGATCCGGCACCACCTGGACGAGTGCGGGCCCTGCCTACGCGAGTACGGGCTCGAGCAGGAGGTGCGGGCGCTGGTGGCTCGTTGCTGCGGCAACGAGACCGCGCCGGACGAGCTGCGCGAACGACTGCGGGTCAAGCTCACCGAGCTGGTGGTCTTCGAGACCAGCGATTCCCGCGAGCTGGCCGACTGAGCGTCGGCGCATCTGACGGACCAAGACCGGTGGCCCGGGTCGATGTCGACCCGGGCCACCGGTGTACCCGGCGTCGGCCGGGTCGGGCTGATCGGTGACGGGCCGCCGGCCCGTCGACCCGTTCAGGAGTTGGGACGCTTGCCGTGGTTCGCGGCGTTCTTCTTGCGGGCCTTCTTCTTCCGGGACTTCTTCGCCATGCTGACCTCCTCGTGATGGGTCGGATCCGTGCTGCCCACGACCTCGGCGCCGGTGTACCCACCGGCGGCCCGGCATCGGGTCCGACCCGCTGATGGTAGTGCGGTCGACACGCGCCGCCTTCCCCAGGGCGGGCGCGCCATCCCCGCCAGGCCGCTGCGCGCCCATGGCCGGCCGTCGCATGATTGGATACGTCGGCAGGCACATCGCGAAAAGGGAGGGCCTGGACATGGCCGAGGAGATCCGCGCCGAGATGGTGGCGAACGTCTGGAAGGTTGTCGCCACGGCCGGTGACACCGTGGCCGAGGGCGACACCCTGGTGATCCTTGAGTCGATGAAGATGGAGATCCCGGTCATCGCCGAGTCCGATGGTGTGATCAAGCAGCTCGCCGTCAACGAGGGCGACGTCGTGCAGGACGGCGACCTCATCGCGGTGATCGATTGAGCGCGCTGCTGGTCCGTCGTGCGGAGTCGGTGGACTTTCCGGCGGTGGCCCGGCTGACCGTGGCCGCGTACGAGGCGGACGGCCAGCTCAAGGGCGAACACGGGTACGGCGCGGTGCTGGCCGACGTGTCGACCCGGGCGGCCAGCGGCGAGGTGCTGGTCGCGGTGGACGAGGAGACCGAGGCCGTGCTCGGCTCGGTGACCTTCGTGCTGCCGGGCACCCCGTTCGCCGAGCTGTCCGGGCCGGGCGAGGCGGAGTTCCGGATGCTCGCTGTCGACCCGGGTGCTCAGGGTCGGGGTGTCGGTGCGGCGCTGGCCGAGGCGTGCGTCGGCCGCGCAGCCGGGTTGGGCTGCGCGGCGGTGGTGATCTGCGTCCGGGCCGGGATGGCCGATTCGGCGCACCGGCTCTATCAGCGGCTCGGGTTCGTCCGAGCGCCAGAGAAGGATTGGTCGCCGCTGGCCGGGGTGGACCTGCTCGGCCTGCGACTGGACCTGACGCGCGGCTGAGCCGCAGACCGCGCGGCTGAGCCGGCGACCGATCAGCCCAGGTTGGCCGCGGTCGCGCCGTTGTCGGGCTCGGCACTCTGGTCAGGGTCCGTGCCGATGGCGGCCAGCAGCTCGTCGGCCACATCCAAGGCGATCTTGCGGCGCTCGTCGTCGGTGATGCCCGGGGCGCGGACCGCGAACCAGCTGCTGTGCACCGCGAACAGGGACAGCACGGCCCGCAGCTGGGCGGGAGGGGAGTCGTCGCCCCGGCAGAGCGCGCTGGCCAGCTGCATCATCCGGCCGCGCATCTGCTGACCGGACGCGAGGCTCTTGAGCACGGTCTGGTTCTGCTCGAAGAAGCGCATCACCGACGGCTGTTCGCCGGTGAACATCGTGTCGGCGTACTGGGAGATCAGCTCGCGCCGGGTGGCCAGGGTTGCCGGCTGTGACTCCGCCCAGGTGGTCAGCGCGTCCATCCGCTCCAAGCGCTCCTCGACGAAGCTGGCGACGATGTCGTCCTTGCTCTTGAAGTGGTAGTAGAGCGCGGCCTTGGTGACGTTGAGGCGCTCGGCGATCTCCCGCAGCGAGGTCTTCTCGTACCCCTGCTCGGTGAAAAGCTCGAGCGCGACGACCTTGATCCGCTCTCGAGTGCCGCCTGTGCTCTCCCTCACCCATGCCCCCAAATCGGTTGACCGCCAGTTGACACCCAACTTACCGTGCGGCTAGTAAGGTGACTAGCCGGGCGGCAAGTAAGTGTGGCAATCCTCGGGGGGAGCTTACCCATGACTCAGGCAACCCAGACCGGCGTGCGACCCAACAACATACGGGTCGTGCTGTTCGGGCTGATGATCGCGATGATGCTCGCGATGCTCGACAACATGATCGTCAGCACCGCGCTACCGCGGATCGTTGGCGAGTTCGGCGGCCTCAACCACTTCACCTGGGTGGTCACCGCGTACGTCCTGGGCACCACCGTCTCCACCCCGATCTGGGGCAAGCTCGGTGACCTCTACGGCCGCAAGTCGGTCTTCCTGACCGCGGTCGTCATCTTCCTCGTCGGCTCCGCCCTCTGTGGCATGGCCGGCTCCGCGATGCTCGGCGGCCCGCAGGACGGCATGGTCCAGCTCATCGCCTTCCGTGCCGTGCAGGGCCTCGGCGCCGGCGGTCTCATGGTCGGCGTGATGGCGATCATCGGTGACCTGGTTCCGCCCCGCGAGCGCGGCCGCTACCAGGGCATGATCGCCGGCATCATGGCCATCGCCATGGTCGCCGGCCCGCTGGCCGGTGGTTTCATCACCGATCACCTCTCCTGGCGCTGGGCGTTCTACGTGAACCTGCCGCTGGGTGGAGTCGCGCTACTCGTGCTGATCAGCACCATGCACCTGCCGAAGTACCGCACCGAGCACCGGATCGACTGGCTCGGCGCCGGGCTGCTCTCGGTCGGCATCACCGCGATCGTGCTCATCACCACCTGGGGTGGCAACGAGTACGACTGGACGTCGCCGCAGATCCTCGGCCTGGCCGTGCTCGCGTTGGTGGCGCTGGTGGCGTTCGGCCTGGTGGAGCGTCGGGTCCAGGAGCCGATCCTTCCGTTGGCGCTCTTCGCCAACCGCAACTTCGCGCTGATCTCGGTGATCGGCTTCCTGCTCGGCTTCGCGATGTTCGGCGCGATGAACTTCCTGCCGCTCTACCAGCAGACCGTGCAGGGTGCGTCGGCGACCAACAGTGGTCTGCTGCTGCTGCCCCTGATGTTCGGCATGCTGGTCGTCTCGCTGGTCATCGGCCGGGCGATCACCAAGAACGGCAGGTACCGGGCGTACCCGATCATCGGTGGCGTCGTGATGACCACGGGCATGGCGCTTCTGTCCATGCTGGACACCGACACCAGCAAGCTGATGTCCTCGCTCTACATGGTCGTGCTCGGCGTCGGCATGGGCTTCCTCATGCAGACGTCGATGCTGATCGCGCAGAACAGCGTGGAGCAGAAGGACCTCGGCGCGGCCAGCGGCGCGGCGACCTTCTTCCGGTCGATCGGCGGCTCGTTCGGCATCTCGCTGTTCGGCGCGATCTTCGCCAGCCGGTTGGCCAGCTCCGCTGGCGGCGGGGCGTTCGGTGGCGAGTCCGGCGCCGAGATGGACCTGGAGAAGCTCAAGGAACTGCCCGCCCAGGCGCGCGAGGTGGTGCTCGGTGGTCTCGCCGACGCGATCTCGCACGTCTTCCTCTGGGCGGTGCTGTTCACCATCGTGATCCCGGTGCTCGCCTGGTTCATCAAGGAGATCCCGCTGCGCACCGCGAACGAGGCGCCGCCGCAGGCCACCCCGGAGGACGAGGCCGAGATCGCCCTCGGCAAGGCCCCCGTCGCCTGACCCACAACCCTTCCCTCGCGCCGCGTCGTCCCGTCCGGGCCGGCGCGGCGCGCCCCTTTCCCCGCGATATCGCGGGGTGGGGTGGGTTAGGAGTTACGGGGGGTTTTTAGGCGTTGCCAGAGGCGGCGTAGCGGATTGCGGGGGCGGGGGAGTTGGGGGGATCGCGCGCTGAGCAGTTCGGTGGCCAGTGCGGCGGTGGCCGGGTCCAGCTCCGGGGCTGCCAGCGCCAGGTGGGCCAGCGAGACGGCGATCGGGACCGGTCGCGCCTGCGCCACAGCGGCCGCGTCGGCGAGCCGTTCCGCCACCACCCGCGCCACGTCCGGCCGTACCGAGGGGTCCACCCAGGCGGCGGTGACCAGGGCGAACAGCGCAGCCTCGGTGACCCAGTCCTCGACGCCCCAGATCAGGTCGAGCAGCACGCGGCGTCGGGTCGAACCCTCCCACGGCTCGTCGGTGCGGTGGTGCAGCAGCCCCAGACAGGCCCACACCTGCACGCCACGGACCCAGACCGACGGGTCGTGGGCGGCCAGCAGTCGACCCACCGCGTTGGCCGGCGCCGCCGGCGGATGCACCAGCAGGCCGAGCAGGTCGGCCACGTCGAGGCCCGCCAGGCCCACCGCCGCGTCGTACGCCGCCGGAGGGTGCGGCCACGCCGGATGTGCGACCTGCCCGATCCGTTCGACCGCCGTCGCCGAGGGCGCCGGAAGTGCGGGCGTGGGGACGGCGTCCGCGTAGTGCCACAACCGCTGGGCGGACGCCCGTCGGGGCTCGCGCGGGTCCGGCTCCGGCGCGCCCGCGACCTCGATCCGGAGCCCGGGGGCGGTGGATGTCGCCGTGCGGACGGCGCTCGGCGGGGCGGCGGCAGTGAGGCGTACGGCGCTGCCGAGACCGTTGTCGTCATCGGCCACCGCCTGGCGCATCGCGTCGACCAGTGGACCGCCGGCCGGGGTCAGTTGGCCGAGCCAGGGCCGGCCTCGGCAGCACTGGGCCAGGTCACCGTGCTCGTGGCTGTCATCGGGGTGGTCGCGGACGAAGTCGGCGAGCGCGACCAGGTGGGCCAGGTCGCCGTCGCGCAGGTGCCGCAGGCGGTGTGCGGTGTGCACCGCACAGTCGAACGACGGGTCGCGGGCCAGCGCCCGTTCGGTCCACTCCAGGGCCTCGTCGAGTCGGCCGGTCTCGGCCAGGGTGCCGGCGATGTCCGCGTAGATCGCCAGGTCGTCGGGATCCAGTTTGACGGCCCGACCGAGGGCCGCGAGGCCCTCGCGGGTCCGGCCCGCGCTGCGGTACGCGTACCCGAGCCAGACCTCGCCCATCTTCGACGGTTGTGCGCGGACCCCTCGGGTGGCCCAGCGGATCGCCAGCGCGACCTCGCCGAGGCGCCGGGCCAGCGCGGACGAGGCGCCGAGCAGCAGACCGTGCTCGGGGTGGACGGTGACCGCGTTGCGGGCCAGGGCGAGGTACGGCGTCAGTGCGCTCCGGCCGACCCGTGGAACCGGGTCGGGCAGCGCGGCGCAGACCTGCATGAGGACGCGGGCGATGTGTTCCGGGTCCAGCCGTTCGGCCAACTCGGGCGCGGTGACCCACGGAACGCCGGCCCACTGGGTGCCGGGCGCGTACGCGGTCGCCGCGGCCAGCAGCTCCAGCCCTTCGGCGGGGCGGCCGGCGGTGGCGAGCAGATGGGCACGGGCGGCGACCGCGCCCACGAAGGTGTGGTGGTTGATCGGGAAGAGGTCGAGGCCACCGCCGCTCGTCGCGGCCAGCCGGGCCAGCGTCTCGTGCACCTCCGGGAGGGTGGGGGCCCGCGCCAACGCCCCGGCGAGGTGGCCGGCGGCATGGTGCAGGTCACCCTCGTCCAGTGCCAGCCGGGCCAGCGCCAGCTCCTCCGTCGCGGAGAGCGCGGAGTCGTCCGTTCCCTCGGGCACGTCGTCCTCTCGTCGCAGGCTAGACCGGATGCAGCCGACCAAGCGTAGTTGATATTGAGATCATCTGGTGATCATCTGCGCACTCCTGCTCGTTCGATTGCTCAGATACGCTAAAAAGTGCAAGACTGAGCAGGAATCGCGCGGTAACCGCGCAAGGGGAGGAGTGTCCGTGACACGTGCAGGGGCCGGAATGGCCGCCGATATCGACGAGCAGCCGGCGGGCTACGCACGCCTGCTCTCCGCCGCCAACGCGGCCGAGATCGCCCGGGTGGCGGCGGTCATCGCCGAACGCCGCCCGCGGCACGTGGTCTTCACCGCCCGGGGCACCTCAGACCACGCGGCCCTCTACGGGGCGTACCTGACCGAGATCCGGCTCGGCCTGCCCGCCGGGCTCGCCTCACCCAGCGCGGTCACCCTGTTCGGCGCCCGCCCCGACCTGTCCGACGCGCTCGTCGTCGGTGTCAGCCAGAGCGGCGGCTCGCCCGACCTCGCCGAGGTGCTGCGCGCCGCCCGAGCCTCCGGGGCGCTGACCCTCGCCGTGACCAACGCGCCAGAGTCGCCGCTGGTCGAGGTGGCCGAGCTGAGCGTCGACATCGCCGCCGGACACGAGCGGGCGGTGGCCGCCACCAAGACGTACACCGCCGAGCTGCTCGCCCTGCTGATGCTGGTGGAGGGGATCCGGGCCGGCGACGGCGTGCTCCCGGCGGCCGAACGGGAGGCGCTCGACGCGCTGCCCGAGCTGGCCGCCCGCACCCTGGCCGACGGCGCCCCGGCCCAGCTCGCGTCGCGCTACCGGTTCGCCCGCCAGCTGGTCACCACCGGTCGGGGGTACGCCTACCCGACCGCCCGGGAGGCCGCGCTGAAGCTGATGGAGACCTCGTACCTGCCGGCCCTCGCCTTCTCCGGCGCCGACCTGCTGCACGGCCCGCTCGCGATGACCGACCCGGAGGTCCCGGTGCTCGCCGTGGTCGGCTCCGGTCCAGGTGGACGGTCGATGGGTGAGGTGCTGCCCCGCCTCGGCGAACGCCGCGCCGACGTCGTGGTGGTCGGTTCCGCCGACGTGCCGGGCGCTACCCGGCTCGCCGTTCCCGAGGTCGACGAGCGGTACGCCCCGTTGCTGGACATCCTGCCGTTGCAGCGGTTGGCGCTGGCCCTGGCACTCACCCGAGGCGAGGACCCGGACGCGCCGCGCGGGTTGAAGAAGGTCACCGCCACGATGTGAGGCGTGGCGTGGCACCCTGGTCACCGTGTCCACGCTGCGCGACCTCGCCGAGGAGCACACCCGTCTCCGTCCGGCCGACATCGACCACCTACACCGGATCGCCGGCGACTGGCAGCTGCTCTCCGATCTGTCCTTCGCCGACCTGCTGCTCTGGGTGCCGGTCGACGCCGACGGCACCTTCCTCTGCGTCGCCCAGGTCCGCCCGACGACCGCGCCCACCGCGTACCAGGACGACCAGGTGGGGCGGATCGTCGGCGGGCCGGAGGTGGCCCACCTGGGAGTGGCGTACTCCCAGGGCCGGATCTGGCGGGAGGGCGACCCGGTCTGGTACGGCGACGTGCCTGCCCGGCACGAGGCGATCCCGGTCCGTCTGCGTACCGCAGAGGGGGAGGCCGGTGAGGTGATCGGCGTGGTCGGTCGGGACACCAACCTCTCCACCGCGCGTACGCCCAGCCAGCTGGAACTCAACTACCTGACCACGGCGGACGACCTGGCCCAGATGATCGCGGACGGCACCTTTCCGCCAGCGCGGCACCCGGGCGAGACCACCTCCGCGCCCCGGGTCGGCGACGGCCTGGTTCGGCTCGACGCCGGAGGCAAGGTCACCTACGCCAGCCCGAACGCGCAGTCCGCGTACCGCCGACTGGGTTACGCCTCCCACCTCGTGGGCGAGGATCTGGCCGAGCTGCACCGCCGGCTGGCCGGCGACCCGCTGGACGGCACCGAGGCGGCGAACGGGATCCTGGCCGCGCTGCGCGGTGAGGCGCCACCCCGGCGGGAGATCGACGCGCGCGGCGCCACGATGCTCACCCGGGCACTGCCGCTGATGCCCGCCGGGGTGCCGATCGGCGCGCTGGTGTTGGTCCGGGACATCACCGAGGTACGTCGCCGGGACCGGGCACTGATCACGAAGGACGCCACCATCCGGGAGATCCACCACCGGGTGAAGAACAACCTCCAGACGGTTGCCGCGCTGCTGCGGTTGCAGGCCCGACGGGTGTCCATGCCGGAGGCGCGGGTCGCCCTGGAGGAATCGGTCCGCCGGGTCGCCTCGATCGCTCTGGTGCACGAGACGCTCTCCATGTCCAGCGACGAGGCGGTCGAGTTCGACGGCATCGTCGACCGGGTGGCCAGCGCGGCGACCGAGGTCGCGGCGACCGAGGTGAGCGTCGGCATGCGCCGGAGGGGCAGCTTCGGTGTGCTGCCGGCGGAGATCGCCACCTCGCTGGTGATGGTCCTCAACGAGTTGCTGCTCAACGCCGTCGAGCACGGCTTCCCGCCAGCAGATGAGGACGATGCCGCTCCCGCCCTGCCTGCCATCGTTCCTGAGATCGACCCGTCGGGACGGCCGGAGGTGGTGGTTTCGGCGCACCGGTTCCGCAAGATGCTGCACGTTTCGGTGACGGACAACGGGCGCGGTCTGCCGCCGGACTTCGACGCCGAACGCGGCAGCCGGCTCGGCCTCCAGATCGTCCGCGCCCTGGTTACCGGGGAACTGCGCGGCACCATCGAGCTGCGCGCCGGCGCCAACGGCGGCACCGAGGCGATGCTCGTCGTCCCGCTGGCCCGCAACGCCCCCGACGGCCGATCGCAAGCCTGAGCCTTGTCGACTGCTGATGTGAGTCCTGACGTATCTCATCCCGTCGGGCCTACGGTTTCGAGCGATATACCGGTGAGTCATAGATATGACTCACCGGTATATCGCTCACCGAGGTGGGCGCGGTCAGACGGCTGATGCCGGTCCGTCGCGTGTTCGCCGGTCGTCTGCGCGGCAACCGGTCAGGTCAGCGGCCGGGGCGACTGGTCAGCAGGGCGACGGTCAGGCCGGGGCGCTGCGAGACCTGGGCGACGGTGAAGTCCGCGCGGAGCGCGTCGCCCTTGGCGCCCGGCACGGCGGCCAACGGCTCGGCGTGCCGGCCGGCGACGATCAGCCATACCCGTGACGTGCCGACCAGGCACTGCGCCGGTTGGGGGCACTCGGCGGCCCACAGGTCGCCCCGGCGGACCTCGTCCTCGGTGAGCAACACGTCCCGTGGCGGGTCGCCGAGGTGGTACTCGATGCCGAGGTCGAGGAAGAGCCAGCTGTGCCGGGGCGAGTAGACCACCGCGTCGCCCGGCCGCTGACCGTCGGCGATCACCCGCGCCGCGCCCGCGTAGTCCACCGGCGCGCTGCGCGGCCACTCGTGCGTCCGTCGCAGCGCGGCCTGGTCGGGCAGGCCGAGCAACCCGGCCAGGACCACCACGACGAGTGCGGCCGGCGCGGCCACCGCGGCCAGCGCCGCGCCCGCCAGCAGGCACGCGAAGGGCACCACGAAGACCAGATACCGGGGCACCCACAGCGGTGTGACCGTGCCGGCGGCGAAGAGCAGCAGCACGGGCAGCAGCACCGCGCTCAGCGGCAGCAGGGCGCGCCGCCCGAGCCGGGCCGCGCCCAGCGCGGCGACCCCGACCAGTAGGCCGCCCACCACGCTGCTCTGGGCCACGCCGCCGGGCAGCGCGGTCAGGTCGTCCAGCCGAGCCAGGTTGACCCAGTTCAACTGCCGGGACCGCTGTGTGCGGGCCTTGAGCAGCAGCGGGCCGGCCAGCAACGCGACCGGCACCACGGCGACCACCCACCGCCACACCCGCCGGTCCCGCTCAGCGGTGCCATGGGTCGGTGCGGCGATGCCGGCCGCGGCCGGACCGCGCCACCAGGCGAGCAGGACGACCAGCGCGTGCGCGGCGAGCAGGGTGAGCGCGATCAGGTGGATGAGTCCGAGAGCGGCGACGGCGGCGGCGTAACCGGCCCAACGGGCCCAGCTCGGTCGGCGCAGCGCGGTCACCAGCAGCAGGGTGGCGAGCACCGCGAGCATGGTGGCCAACGCGTACGGGCGGGCCTCCTGCCCGTAGCGGGAGGTGCCGGGGAGCACCGCGAACAGCAGCCCGGCGAAGAGGCCGGTGCGCCGGTCGACGAGGCGCGCGCCGAGCACGGCGAGCAACCCGGCGGCCACGGTCATCGCCAGCACGGCCGGTGCGCGCAGGGCGATCGTGGAGTCGCCGACGACCGCGAGCCAGCCGTGCATCAGCAGGTAGTACGGGCCGGTGGCGGCGTCGATGGTGCCGGCCAACCGAGCCAGGTCACCGGGCGACCGGGTGGCCGCGCTCCAGGTCGCCAGCTCGTCGCGCCACAGTTGGGCGGAGCCCAGCCCGGTCAGGGTCACCGCCAGGGTCAGCAGCGCCGGGGGGAGCCAGACCGGCAGGCGGAATCGACCCGTCGGCGCCCAGCGTCGCCATTTTCCGGACAATGTGCCCACGCGCCGAGCCTGCCACAGCGATCCCGAGAACTTGGCCCGTGATGTGGGATCCGGCACGCGGACATTGGCCGGCCACCATGCGGTGTGGCAGCATGGGCCCCATGACCGCCGCTGTCGTCCGCCGCTTCGTGGCTCGTCGCCACGTCGATTACGGCCGCGTGCGCAGCGCGATCTGTCCGGCCTACTGACGACGCCCGACCAATCTGTCTCGGGCGCGCTCTGCGCCGGCTGTCTCAGACACCGTTGTCCCGCCCGCTCTCGCCGGGCCGGCCGCCGCGCCCCGCGCGTGCCCCGAGGCACAGCAGACAACGGAGGACGCCGCGATGGCGGTCAGCAGCATCCCGGCCCGTTCCGAGGACCCGACGGCCCGCCCGGCCCGGGCTCCGCGCCGGCCACGGGGTGAGGGTCAGTGGGCGCTCGGCCACCGCGAGCCGCTCAACCCCAACGAGCGGATCAAGAAGGACGACGACCCGCTCAACGTCCGGGCTCGAATCGAGAACATCTACGCGCACGGCGGCTTCGCCTCCATCGACCCGCAGGACCTGCGCGGCCGATTCCGCTGGTGGGGCCTCTACACGCAGCGCAAGGCGGGCATCGACGGCGGGCGCACCGCCGTGCTGGAGCCGCACGAGCTGGAGGACGAGTTCTTCATGCTGCGGGTCCGCATCGACGGCGGCCAACTCAGCCTGGCCCAGCTGCGGGTGATCGCGGACATCTCGCGGGAGTTCGCCAGGGACACCGCGGACATCACCGACCGGCAGAACATCCAGTTCCACTGGATCCGGGTCGAGGACATGCCCGAGATCTGGCGACGGCTGGAGTCGGTCGGTCTCCAGACCACCGAGGCGTGCGGCGACTGCCCCCGGATCGTGCTGGGCAGCCCGGTCGCCGGGGTGGCCCGCGACGAGTTGCTCGACCCGACGCCGGCGATCGACGAGATCGTCGCCCGGTACGTCGGGGACAAGCAGTTCTCCAACCTGCCCCGCAAGTTCAAGACGTCGATCTCCTGGCTGGTGGACACTCCGTACGAGTCGAACGACATCGCCTTCCTCGGTGTCGATCACCCCGAGCACGGCCCCGGTTTCGACGTCTGGGTCGGCGGCGGCCTCGCCACCAACCCGATGCTGGCCCAGCGGCTCGGCGTCTGGGTGCCGCTGACCGAGGTGCCGGACGTGTGGGCCGGGGTGGTCGGGATCTTCCGCGACTACGGTTACCGCCGACTGCGTAACCGCGCTCGGTTGAAGTTCCTGGTGGCCGACTGGGGTGTGGAGCGTTTCCGCGAGGTCCTGGAGAAGGACTACCTCGGCCGGACGCTGCTCGATGGCCCAGCGCCGGTCCTGCCGTCGAAGCCGGTGGACCACGTGGGCGTGCACGAGCAGGCCGACGGGCGGCACTACGTGGGCGCCGCCCCGGTGGTCGGGCGGGTCTCCGGCGCGCAGCTCACCCAACTGGCCGACGTGGTCGAGGCGCACGGCAGTGACCGGGTGCGGCTCACCCCGTACCAGAAGCTGCTGGTGCTCGACGTGCCGTCGGAGCGGACGGAGTCGCTGGTCGACGCGCTGCGCGGAATTGGCCTGGAGGCCCGGCCGTCGGCCTGGCGGCGCGGCACCATGGCGTGCACGGGCATCGAGTACTGCAAGTTGGCCATCGTCGAGACGAAGGCCCGCGGCGAGGAATTGGTGGCCCGGATGGAGCAGCGGCTGCGCGACTTCGACGCGGACATCTCGATCCACATCAACGGCTGCCCGAACGCGTGCGCGCGCACCCAGGTGGCCGACATCGGGCTCAAGGGCCAGCTGGTGGTCGGCCCGGACGGCCGGCAGGTGGAGGGCTTCCAGGTGCACCTCGGCGGCGGGTTGGGCATGGCGCAGGGGCAGACCGCCGGTTTCGGGCGCAAGCTGCGCGGCCTGAAGACCACCGCCGAGGAGCTTCCGGAGTACGTGGAACGGCTGGCCCTCCGCTACCTGGCGGGTCGGAGCGAGGGCGAGACGTTCGCCAACTGGGTGATCAGAGTCGACGAGGAGGAACTGCGGTGAGCAGCGAGAACCGAGCGGCACCTCTGTACTGCCCGTACTGCGGCGAGGAGGACCTGCGGCCACACGAGGCGGGGCACGGCGCCTGGGAGTGCCGCGCCTGCACCCGGGTCTTCTCGGTGAAGTTCACCGGGCTGCTCCCGCGGCAGGTGACCCGATGAGCCTCGTCTCCGCCGCAGGCCTCGGCCTGGTCGGCCCTGGTGGTCCCACGCCGGCCGACCCTGCCCGACGTCCGCCGGACGAGCTGCGGGCCCTGGCCGAGCAGGCGGCTCGGGACCTGGAGGGCGCCCCGGCACTGGAGATCGCCCGCTGGGCGGCGCAGACCTTCGGCGACCGGTTCTGCGTCACCAGCTCGATGGCCGACGCCGTGCTGGCCCACCTGGTGTCCCGGGTGGCCCCGGGGGTGGACGTGGTCTTCCTCGACACCGGCCTGCACTTCCCCGAGACGCTACGGGTGCGCGACGAGGTCGCCCGGACGCTGCCGGTGAACGTCCGGTCGATCCGGCCCCGGCTCACCGTCGGTCAGCAGGACGGCCAGTACGGCCCCCGGCTGTTCAACAAGGCACCGGACGACTGCTGCCAGCTGCGCAAGGTCGAGCCGCTGGAGCGGGCGCTGACCGGGTACGACGCCTGGGCCGCGGGCCTGCGCCGGGACGAGTCGCCGACCCGGGCGAACACGCCGGTGGTGACCTTCGACCCGCGGCGCGGCAAGGTCAAGGTCAACCCGATCGCGGCGTGGTCGCAGGGGGACGTGGACGCCTACATCGCGCGCTTCAACGTGCCGGTCAACGAGCTGTTCAAGCAGGGTTACGGCTCGATCGGCTGCTGGCCGTGCACCCGCCGGACGAAGGCTGGCGAGGACGCGCGGGCCGGCCGGTGGGCCATGTTCGAGAAGACCGAGTGCGGGCTGCACGTCTGACCTCCCCGGTGACGACCCCGACCGGCCCCGGTGCGGCCGGCGGGGCGGATCCGGTGGTGCTGGTCGCGCACGGCAGTCGAGATCCACGCGCGGCCGATGCCACCAGAGCGCTGGCCCGGGCCGTGTCGGCGGCCCGACCGGGCACGCCGGTATGGGCAAGCTGGCTGGACCACACTGAGCCGGGGCCGACCCAGGTGCTACGCGACCTGGCCGTGGCCGGCCACCGTCGGGCGGTGCTGGTGCCGGTGTTGTTGACCGCCGCGTACCACCATCGGGTGGACATTCCGGCGGCGGTCGCCGCGGCGGCGCAGGCCGGGCCACCGCTGGCGGTACGGGTGACCGATGTGCTCGGCCCGGCGGACGGAACGGTCGACCCGGGGCTGCTGGCCGGGCTGTGCCGTCGACTCGGTGAGGCGCATCCGGGCCGCTTCGACGCGCTGGTGCTGGCCGCGGCGGGCACCAGGGACGCACGGGCGCGTCGCTCCGTGGGCCGGGTTGCGGACGCGCTCGGCGTGGAGTTCGGGGTGCCCTGCCGGGTGGCGTACGCCTCGGCGGCTCCACCGGCGGCCGGCGTGGCGGTGTCCCGGCTGCGGGCGGGTGGTGCACGCCGGGTCGCGGTGTCCGCGTACTTCCTGGCACCGGGGCTGTTTCACGACGCGGTGGCCGAGGCGGCCGGTGCGGCCGGTGCGACGGCGGTCGCCGCCCCGTTGACCGACGCGCCGGAGTTGGCCGAGTTGGTGCTGCGCCGGGTCGACGACCGGTCCGGCCGGCGCGTGGTGGCACGGGCGGGGTGATCCTGTGGCAGACAGCGGAACGCCCCGGCGGGCGAACCCACCGGGGCGTACAGCTGTGTCGTTGGGGATCAGGCGGAGTGAGCGCGCAGCACCCGGAGGCCGCCGCGCCGCTTGACAGCGCGCCGCTCCTCCTCGCTCATTCCGCCCCAGACGCCGGCGTCCTGACCAGACTCAAGTGCCCACTGGAGGCACTGGTCGGTCACGGAGCAGCGCCTGCAGACGGCCTTGGCCTGCTCGACCTGCAGGAGAGCCGGCCCGGACGTCCCGATTGGGAAGAACAGCTCCGGGTCCTCGTCGCGGCAGACACTATGGTGACGCCAGTCCATGGCGGCAACACTCCTCATTCTGGATGGGTGGCAAATATTGCTTGTCGTGCTTTTCCTATATGCATCCGCAGTGCCGGTGGTGACAGTTAGCGTCTGTCCATTCGGCAGTGCGTGAGCAGGCAGTTAGTGCCCGGGGACCTGCTGGAACAGCTCAGCCTGACGAGCATATCCACGCAATGTCCCGGTAACTCAAGTTCGCTTGTGAATACTTTCACGAACACTCGCGATGTCAAGGGTGACGCTCGGAAAAACTCCGAGCGGTGAGCAAGCCCACAACCCATTTGCCCGAGTTCCAGCGCTTTCCTGGTTACCCGCCGTGCCACAGTCGAGGATCAATATAGTACAGTCCGCGTGACATTGCTGACATTTCCGGCACCTGCCCCTCGGTGTGGCGGCGACGGGCCGATGCGGCTGTGGCGACCGTGTCGACCTAGGGCAGTACCCGAGACCTAGCAGATTACTCTCAGTGCGGCGGGAACGGAGGTGAATCTGACTTTCTCCCGCTCCCCAAGATAGTCGCCGTCCAGCTGAAACGCCTGCGGGCGGCTGGAGAGCAGCGTGAACTCCGCCGTGTCATGGAGTCGTAACACCTGCCGACCACGCGGATCCGCCTGCCGAGACAGGAACTGCGTCACCGTCCGTGTTGTGCTAGCCACCCGGAGCTGACGCAACGCCAGCACATCCAGCCCGAGGTCGAACGACGCCGCCGGGTTCGGGTTGACCTCCCGGTCGCCCAGATACGTCCATGGCGCCGTGTTCTGGATGATGACGGTCGCCAGCTCGGCCTCCGCCGGCTCACCCGGACGCTCCAGGGTGATCGCCGGATGCCGCCGGTCCGAGCCGAGGAAGTACTGGTTCATGATCGAGCGCAGATAGAGCGCCGGCGTGGAGACCCGACCCTTCCGTCGGGCCTGCTCCACCCTGTGGATCACTGCGGCGTCCAGGCCGAACCCGGCGCAGAAGGTGAAGTAGCGGTCGTCCGCGCGGCCCAGCCCGACCGTCCGGCTGCGGCCCAACCGCAGCCCTTCGAGGATCATGCTGGTCGCCTCCGGCCACTCCCGGGGCAGGCCCAGCGCGCGGGCGAACACGTTGGTCGATCCGCCCGGGACGGTCGCCAGCGCGGGCAGGCGCTCGGCCAGCGGGGTGTCATCGGCGCGGGCTGGTGGTTCGGCCGTCATCAGGCCGTTCACCACCTCGTTCACGGTGCCGTCGCCACCCAGGGTGACGACCACGTCGACCCCCTCCGCGGCGGCCTCCCGGGCCAGCGCAACGGCGTGCCCGCGCCGCCGGGTGTAGCGCACACTGAGGTCGACTTCGCTGCGCAGCGCCCGGACAAGCACGTCCCGGCTGCGTTCGCTGGTGGTGGTGGCCTTTGGATTGACCACCAGGACGGCCCGCATGGGCGGCACTTTACCTGTCGGTAGCCCGGGTATCGTGGCGCGCGTGACCATCGACTCGGCCCCTTTTCCCGTCACGCTCCGCTGGGCGGTCCGGCTGCTGTGGGCGGAGGCGGCTGTCGTCGGGCTGATCGCCATCTGGCTGGTCTGGGCCGACCTCACGGCCACCACCACCGATCTTCTGTCGGCGTTGCTGATCACCGTGTTCGCCATCGGGGCGGCGGTCGTGCTCTGGGCGCTGGGCCGTGCGCTGCTGCGCCGTCAGGCGGGCGCACGCGCCCCCGCGATCGTGCTCCAGCTGATGCTGCTGCCGATCGGGTGGTTCATGATCCAGGCCGGGCTTGTCTGGTTGGGCGTGCCGTTGATGGCGCTCGGCCTGGGCGTGGGCTGGCTGCTGGTCAGCCCTCCGACGACCCGGGCCCTCGGCTTCGAGTGACCGTGCCGGGCGCGCGTTGGCCGGTCAGTAGCCGCCAGCGCGGCGGGTGAGCAACGCGATCGTGGCCCGACCGTCGGCGGCCGTGGCGGACGCCGAGGTGGTCAGCGCGGTGAGCACCTTCCAGGCGAAGGACGACTCGGCGGGCAGCGTGGCACCACGCACGGTCGGCACGGTCACCTCGACGGTCAACGCGTCCTCGGTGACCGCGAAGCGGCACTCCAGCTCGGCGTCGCGGGTGGCGATGGCGAGCAGCATGGCGCACGCCTCGTCGACCGCGATCCGCAGATCCTCGATCTCGTCGAGGGCGAACTGCAACCGGGCCGCGAGGCCGGCGGTGGCGGTACGGAGCACGCCGAGGTAACCGCCGTCGGCAGGCACCGTGAGGTGCACCACGTCGTCGTCGGTTGCTGGCTGGCCAGTCAGTTGAGTCACGCCTCATCCCCCCGGTCGGGGACTCTACCCGGTCGGTCGCCCGTACGCGTGCCGGCGGCGGTGGCATGGTTCGCCAGCTCGCGCAACGCGTCGCCGCTGAGCCGGTAGGGGACCCACTCGTTCATCTGCTCCGCGCCGATCGAGGCGTAGAACCCGGCGGCGGGGTTCCAGTTGATCATCCACCACTCCAGTCGCCGGTAGTCGCGTCGTACGCAGATGTCGGCCAAAGTGGCGAGCAGCAGCCGGCCGGCCCCGGTGCCCCGGGCGGCCGGCCGGACGTAGAGGTCCTCCAGGTAGATGCCGTGCACGCCGGCCCAGGTGGAGAAGTTGAGGAACCACAGCGCGAAGCCGATCGGCTTGTCGTGCTCGTCGACCGCGACGTGCCCGAACAGCGCCGGTGCGGTCGTGAAAAGAGCCGAGGTCAGCTGCTCGGTGGTGAGGTGGCACTCGTCGGAGGCGCGTTCGTACTCCGCCAACTCGTGCACCATGGCGACGACGGCCGGCACGTCCTCGGGACGTGCCGGCCGGATCGTCGAAATGACCGGTGAGGTCACGCCTTCTTGGTCTCCCAGAAGATCTTCGAGATCTCGTCGATCTTCGCGAGCAACTTGTCGGCGGTGGCCGGGTCGAGGCTGCCCTTGACGCCACCGGCGCCGGCGAGCTTGGTGGCCTCGTTGAACAGGCTGTGCAGGTTCGGGTACTTCTCGAAGTGCGGCGGCTTGAAGTAGTCGGTCCAGAGCACCCAGAGGTGGTGCTTGACCAACTCGGCGCGCTGCTCCTTGATGATGATGGCGCGGGTGCGGAACTCCGGGTCGGTGTTCGCCTGGTACTTCTCGCAGATCATTTTGACCGACTCGGCCTCGATCCGGGCCTGAGCCGGGTCGTAGACGCCGCACGGCAGGTCGCAGTGAGCGCTCGCGGTGACGCGGGGCGCAAGGATGCGCGGAAGTCGCATCGGGATCCTCCATGGGAAGTTTGCGATGATCAAAGGCGACATTACTCCTGGGAGTGCTCCCCGAACCGGGCGGAGGTGAAACCAGTGCGGGCCGATCACCCTGCGGAGGCGCCCCGGTTGCGGTGGCCGCTGACCGCTGTCCTGGTGACCGGTCCGTCCATGGCGCCGACGCTGCGGCACGGCGACGCGGTGTTGGTCCGTCCCCGTGGCCGCCCGATTCGTCCCGGTGACGTGGTGGTCGCGGTCTTCCGGACCCGTCCGGAGCTGCTGGTGGTGAAGCGGGCGGTTCGGCCGCAGGACGGCGGTTGGTGGCTGCGTGGTGACAACGACCTGATCACCGATGACTCCCGGGCGTACGGGGTGGCCGACGTGCGGGGGAGGGTGGTGGCCCGCTACTGGCCGCGCCCCGGCCGGGTTCCTCGCCACCGGTTATGACCCTGCTCACATCCGGGCGGCAGTGCCGACACTATGCTCGGAAGTGCCCGGGTGACCCCCCGCACCGCGCGCCACCGCTCGCCGCCCACCTCGCGGCCGGGCCCGGCCGCCCCATCTGCTCGACAGATCCTGGAGTCACCACCATGTCTTCGTCCACCGTGGACCCTGCTGATCCCGTCTTCCTGCTGCACCGGGGCGGCAAGATGGCCGTCACCTCGACCGTGCCGCTCACCAGCCGGGAAGATCTCTCCCTGGCGTACACCCCGGGGGTGGCCCGGGTGTGTGAGGCGATCGCCGCCGATCCCACCCTGGTGGACGACTACACCTGGGTGTCGCACACGGTCGCGGTGGTCACCGACGGCTCGGCGGTGCTCGGGCTCGGCAACATCGGGCCCCGCGCCGCGCTGCCGGTGATGGAGGGCAAGGCGGTGCTGTTCAAGCAGTTCGCCGGGGTGGACGCGGTGCCAGTCTGCCTGGACACCCAGGACGTGGACGAGATCGTCGCCGTGGTGCGGGCGCTGGCCCCCTCGTTCGGCGGGATCAACCTGGAGGACATCAGCGCGCCGCGCTGCTTCGAGGTGGAGCGGCGGCTCGACGAGGCGCTGGACATCCCGGTCTTCCACGACGACCAGCACGGCACCGCGATCGTGGTGCTCGCCGCGCTACGCAACGCCGCCACCCTGCTCAACCGCAAGCTCGGTGATCTGCGGGTGGCGGTGAGCGGTGCGGGCGCGGCTGGGGTGGCCGTGACGAAGATGCTGATCGCCGGGGGCGTCAACCCCGACCAGGTGGTGGTCTGCGACTCCAAGGGGATCATCGGCCGGCACCGCACCGAGCTGACCGGCACCAAGGCCGAGCTGGCGGCGAGCACCAACGCGGACGGCCGCCGCGGTGACATCACGGAGGCGCTGCGCGGCGCGGACGTGTTGATCGGCGTCTCCGGTGGGCAGATCCCCGAGGCCGCCGTCGCCGGGATGGCCCCGGGAGGGATCGTGTTCGCGCTGGCCAACCCGACCCCTGAGGTGCACCCCGAGGTGGCCGCCCGGCACGTCGCGGTGGTCGCCACCGGGCGCAGTGACTACCCCAACCAGATCAACAACGTGCTGGCGTTCCCGGGGGTGTTCCGTGGTGCGTTGGATGCCGGCGCCACCCGCATCACCGAGGCGATGAAGGTCGCCGCCGCCGACGCCATCGCCGGTGTGGTGGCCGAGTCGCTGACCATCGACGCGATCGTCCCGTCTCCGCTCGACCCGCGCGTCGCGCCGGCCGTCGCCGAGGCCGTCGCTGAAGCCGCCCGCCGCGACGGCGTCGCCCGTCGGTAAGGACGCGTGGGCCGGGGGCGCTCCGGCGCAGCATGCGCCGCCGGCCTACGCGACAGGGCGCCTTCTTAACGGGCGCTCAGCTTGTTACCGTGCCGATCATGCGTGCAGCCTTCGCCTCCAGCTTCGACGACGCCGACCCGCTCGCCGCGCTCACTGTCGGTGAGCGGCCCGAGCCGACCCACCCGGCCGACGACTGGGTGACCGTGCAGTTGCGGGCCACCTCGCTCAACCACCACGACCTCTGGTCATTGCGCGGGGTGGGGCTCACCAAGGCCCAGCTGCCGATGATCCTCGGCTGCGACGCGGTCGGGCTGGACCCGGAGGGACGCCCGGTGGTCGTGTACCCGGTGGTGGTCACTCCAGGTGACCCACGCGGGGTTTCCATCCTCTCCGAGTACTTCCCCGGGACGCTCGCCGAGCGGGTCGCCGTACCCCGGTCGAACCTGATCCCGCTGCCCGACGGCATGGCGGCGACCGACGCGGCGTGCCTGCCCACGGCCTGGCTGACCGCGTGGCGGATGCTGACCACCAAGGGCCGCGTCGCGGACGCGGACTGTGTGCTGGTGCAGGGCGCGGGCGGTGGCGTCGCCACAGCGGCCGTCGCGCTCGCCGTCGCGATGGGCAAGCGGGTGTACGCGACCAGCCGCGACGCCGTCAAGCGGGACCGGATCTCCGCCCTGGGCGCCACCGCCGTTGAGCCCGGTGCCCGGCTGCCGGAACGGGTCGACGTGGTGATCGAGACGGTCGGTGCGGCCACCTTCGACCACTCGCTGAAGTCGGCCGCGCCGATGGCCCGGATCGTGGTCTCCGGCGCGACCGCCGGGCACGAGCCGTCGGTCAACCTGCGCCGGGTCTTCGCGATGCAGTTGGAGATCCTGGGCACCTCGATGGGCACCCCCGGCGAGCTGTACGAGCTGCTGGCGTTCTGTTCCGACAACGAGGTGCGCCCGGTGGTGGACAGCGTCATTCCGTTCAGCCGGGTCGAGGACGCCTTCGCCCGACTGCACTCCGGCAACGCCTTCGGCAAGATCGTCATCGATCACACCGCCTGACGCGGCGCAGGATCCGCACAACATCACGGAAACAGTGGCCTCCGAGGATGCTGAGGCCACTGTTTCCCGGAGGTTGTGCGGATCTTCGCGCGATCGTGCCGCCGCTTTACAGGTGATCGTCGAAGGTGGCGATGTCGCCGCGCGTCGCGTCGGTGTGGATGCGGCCCTTGGCCCCCGCGTCGCCGTAGAGCGTCCAGCGGAGGAACTCGACGGACGTGTCCGAGACCACCCGTAGCGTTGCGCCGTCGCCGAGCAGCGCCCGCCCGTGGTCGCCCTTCGGCAGGCTCAGCATCGCCTTCGGCCAGGGCACCTTGTCGTACGCGGCCTTACCCGCCGCGTACTCGACCACCTCGTCCAACTCCCCGTGCACGAACAGCTGCGGCGCGGCAGCACCAGCGAACGCGGTGCCCACACCGATCGCCGTGCCGGCGAACACCACGCCCGCGTCCAGCCGTTCGTCCCGGCTGGCGGTGAAGAGACCGATGGTGGTCACCCCGCCCGCCGAGTGCCCGGCCGCGGCCACCCGGTCGGCGTCCAGCCGGCCGCGCAACGAGTCGCCGGCCTTGCCGTCCAACGCCAGCACCTGTGTCAGCGCGTACGACACGTCGGCCGGCTGGTTGAGCACGTCGAGGACATTGCCGTCGCCACCCTTGGAGGTGTGCGGGAAGGTCGGCGCGGCCACCACGAAACCCGCCGCCGCCCACCGGGTCAGCAGCGTGGCGTAGTCGTCCGGCCGCCCGCCCAGGCCGTGGCTGAACATCACCACCGGAAATCGGCCGCTCGCCGCCGCCGCCGTCCGTTTGGGCGCGCCGCCTGCCTCCCCGGCCGCCGGGTACCAGAGCGTCACCGGCAGCGCGCGCCCGTCCCGGTCCAGCTTCAGTTGACGTACGCCGACAGCGAAGGCGCGCTGTGGCGCGGTCCCGGAAGGGACCTGCGGCGTTGGCGTGGCGGCAGGCTTCGGCTCGGCCGGCGGCGCCTGCCAGCTCTCGCTCGGCCGAGTGTCCGCCGAGCAGCCGACCAGACCGGCCATGAGCACGGTGCTGACCATCAGTGCGAGGGTGGTGCGACGCGACATGAATCCGATTGTGCCTCGTTCGGCCGGCCCGATCGACAGGGTCGGACGCACTGTGCCCACCCCATCACCCGGCGCTGGACCGTCGGCGTCAGGCGGCAGCACGCTCGGCGAGTGGGCGCCGCCGTCGTGCGGTGTCCGTCAGTGAACGTGGCGGGAAGGCGGCGTTGGGGTTGTACCGGTTCGTCCCGGGCGGCACGATCTCGTCGATCCGGTCGAGGGTCGCATCGTCCAGGGTGAGCGTGGCGCCCTTGATCAGATTTTCCAGTTGCTGCATGGTCCGCGGTCCGATGATCGCCGAGGTGACGGCCGGATGGGCCACGGTGAAGGCGATGGCGAGCTGCGGAAGCGTGCAGCCGATGCTCGCCGCGAGGTCGACGAGCTGTTCGACGATGTCGAGCTTGGCGGCGTTCTCGGCGATCGTGGGATCGAATTGTGCCGGCCGTAGTCCGGCACGCCCGGTCGACAGGTCGATGGGCTGGTCCCTGCGGTATTTGCCGCTGAGGAACCCGAAGGCGAGAGGGCTCCAGACCAGCACTCCCATGCCGTAGCGCTGGCAGACCGGGAGGGTCGAGGTCTCGACTCCGCGGGCCAGGATCGAGTACGGCGGCTGCTCGGTGCGCAGGCGTCCGAGGCCGCGCCGCTCGGAAACCTGGTGCGCCTCGACGATCTCCTCCGCGGGGAACGTCGAGCAGCCGAAGGCGCGGATCTTCCCCTCACGGACCAGGTCGGTGAGCACCGAGAGTGTCTCGTCGATGTCGGTCGAGGGGTCGGGACGGTGGATCTGGTAGAGGTCGATCCAGTCGGTGTTCAAACGCCGGAGGCTCCCCTCGACCGCCTTGAGGATCCACCGCCGTGAGTTGCCACCCTGGTTGGGGCCCTCGCCCATCGGAAAGTGCACCTTGGTGGCGAGCACCACGTCGTCCCGGCGCCCCCGCAGCGCCTTCCCCACGATCTGTTCGGACTCACCCCGGCCGTACATGTCGGCGGTGTCGACGATGTTGATGCCCTGGTCGAGAGCGGTGTGGATGATGCGGACACAGTCGTCGTGGTCGGGGTTGCCGACGGCACCGAACATCATGGTCCCGAGGCACTGGGTGCTCACCTCGATGCCGGTGCCGCCGAGGGTGCGATAGCGCATGCCGATGCTCCTTTGGCGCTTCAGTAACGATCACGAGGCACCCTAGGAGCTGGAGTCGGCTCTAGGTCAACCCCGGCTACCCTGCTCGGCATGGCCGAGGTCACCGCGTCTCTGAGCATCGGGCAGGTCGCCGAACGCACCGGCCTGAGCGTGCACACGCTCCGTTTCTACGAGCAGGAGGGCGTCTTCGTCAGCCCCATACGCCGTGGGCCTGCCGGGCGTCGCATCTACAGCCAGGACGACGTGGACTGGCTGACCGTCTGCATCATTCTCCGCGCCTCGGGAATGCCCCTCCCCGCGCTGCGCCGGTATGCCGCCCTCGTCCGGGAAGGCGACGGTAACGAGGAGGAACGACTCGCGCTGCTCCGCGAGCACCACGGGCAGGTCACTGACCAGATCGGCAGGCTCACCCAGTGCCTGGACCTGATCACATTCAAGGTCGGGGTGTACGAGGACCTGCTCGACCAGGACCGGCGCGCAGCCGAGCCAGGTCGTCGGCGTCCTTCGGTCGACGCGGGCGCTCCGGCATCCAGACCGGGTACATCTGCTTGAACTCGATCTGGGCCGCCACCGAGATCGTCGGCACGACGAGCGGGCCGATCCGGCCCGGCGACGCGTCCAACATTCCGGCCGGCAACGGGGTGCCCTCCCAGGGCCCGGCGCCCACCGTGGGTCTACCGGTCCGATCCCGACCGAGGTACGCGAAGCTGACCTCCACGTCGCCGACGAACAAATCCAGCTGCCGGTCCACCGGCATTCGGGGGTCGAAACGCCAGCCCCGGCTGAGCAGCAGGGTGGCCAGCCGGTCCGCGTCCTCGCGCCAGCAGTACCAGTCGACGTCGACGTGCGGGCGGGTCGCCGCGCCGAGCTGGAAGTCCATTGCCCAACCGCCGCGCAGCCATACCGGCACGCCGGCCGCCCCGGTCACCGCGACCACCTCGGCGATGCTCGCCAACTGGCGGCGCGCGAGCTCGTCCACCGGGCCACCGTACCGGCGCGGCAGCATCAGCGGGCTGGGCGGAACTCGTAGGTGGTCAGCGTGGGGGTGCGGGCGTCGGCGGGGAGGCGGGCACCCGCCGCCGGGTCGCCGTAGAGGGTCCAGCGCAGGAAGTCGGTGGTGGTGGCGAGAACCGGGACGAACCCCGGGTTGCCCGGCGTTAGGTACGCACCATGGTCCTGCCCGAGCAGGCTGAGGAACGCGGCCGGGCCGGGGGTACGTCCGTACGCCGCCCGCCCGACCGCCACCGGCACCACCGCGTCGGCCGTGCCGTGCACGAAGAGCACCGGCGCGGCCGGCCCGGCGAAGCTGCCGGGCAACCCACCGCCGGCGATCACGATCCCGGAACGCAACCGGGCCGGGTGCCCCTCGCTGAACATGCCGGAGGTGGTGTAGCCGCCGGCCGAGTGCCCCGCGGCGGCGATCGACGTCAGGTCCAGGTGGCCGGCGAGCGGATCCTCGCGGTCCCGGTCGAGGCGGCCCAGGTGTCGGATCAGCCGCCAACCGTCAGCGGGCTGGTTACGCACATCGGCCCGGCTGAAGTGGGCGGCACCCTGTCGGGTGTGCGGGAACGCGGGAGCGGCCACCACGAAACCGGCAGCCGCCCAGCGGGTCGTCAGGCCCGCGTGCAGGTCGGGTCGGCTGTGCAGCCCGTGGCTGTAGATCACCACCGGGAAGCGCCCGACCGCCACCCCGTCCGCCGACGCCGGATACCAGATCGTCACCGGCAGGGGGCGCGCCGAGCGCGGATCGAGGGTGAGCGTACGCACGCCGACGGCGTACGACCCCTCGGGCGCCCGACGCGCCGACGGTGGCCCGCCGGACCCGCCCGCCACGGCGGTGGCCGGCGCGCAACCAGCCAGCAGAGCTGTCACCAGTACGGCGATCAGCCGTCCCGCCCCCATCGTTCCACGGTAGGTGCCCGAGAGTGCGCAGCGAGCCCGCCGTCCGGCCCGCCTGCACCCGCCACCCGGTCGGGTCCGCTCCGCCAGCCGGGTCGACCCGACCGGTCGGCGTGGGCCGGGGGCGGTGCGCCGCGACCAGCTTCGCTAGGGTCACCGACATGCCTGAGAACTACACCGACCCCAGCGGCAACACCGAGGCGTTCCGCGCGTTCAACCAGACGCCGGAGGCCACCCCGCAGGCGGAGTCGCCGTCGCGCCTGCCGCTGATCATCGGCGCGGCGGTGGTCGTCGTGCTGCTGGTGGCCCTCGTCGCCTGGCTCGCCTAGACCTCCGTCGAGGTCCGCTGACCCGGTCGCTCTCTGCTGGTCGTCAGCGGCCTTCGACCACGTCCCGGGTCTGCCGGGCGATCTCGCGTTCCTCGTCCGTGCGGATGACGCAGACGCTCACCTCGGCGCCGTCGGGCGAGATCACCCGGTCACCGTCGCCGTCGTTGCGGGCATCGTCCACGGCGATGCCGAGCCGGTCCAGGCCGGCCAGCGCGGCGGCCCGAACGGGCGCGGCGTGCTCGCCGACCCCGGCGGTGAAGGCGATCGCGTCGACCCGGCCGAGCAGCGCGTAGTACGCCCCGACGTACCCGGTGATCCGCCGGCAGTACACGTCGAAGGCCAGCTCCGCCGCCCGGTCCCCGGTCGCCCGGCGCTTGAGCACTTCGCGCATGTCGTTGACGCCGGTCAACCCGAGCAGGCCGCTGCGGTGGTTGAGCAGGTCGTCGATGTCGTCGACCGACATCCCGCCCTCCCGGCGCAGGTGGAAGATCACGGTCGGGTCCAGGTCGCCGCTGCGGGTGCCCATCACCAGTCCCTCCAGCGGGGACATGCCCATCGAGGTGGCCACGCTGCGACCGTTCGCCACCGCGCAGGCGCTCGCCCCGTTGCCCAGGTGCAGGGTGATCGTGTGGAGCTGCTCGTACGGGCGGCCCAACAGCTCGGCGGTGCGCCGGGACACGTACGCGTGCGAGGTGCCGTGGAAGCCGTACCGGCGGATGCCGTACCGCTGCGCGGTGTCCCGGTCGATCGCGTACGTCGCGGCGGCCTCCGGCAGGGTGTGGTGGAACGCGGTGTCGAAGACGGCGACCTGCGGGATGCCCGGCAGCGCCTCCCGGGCCACCTCGATGCCGGCCAGGTTGGCCGGGTTGTGCAGCGGGGCGAGCGGCACCAGGTCCTTGATCGCGGCCAACACCGCGTCGTCGATCAGGACGGGCGTGGTGAACTTGCGGCCACCGTGCACCACCCGGTGCCCGACCGCGGTCAGCCCGGTCAGGTCCAGCCCGTCGAGGATCTGCCGGACCGCAGTGGTGTGGTCGGCCGGGCCGCCGCCGGGCTCACCGACCCGCTCGACGGTGCCGTGGTCGAGCACCCGGTCGCCGTCGTAGTGGCGCCACTTCACCGACGACGACCCGCAGTTGAGCACCAGCACCCCACTCATGAGGCCTCCTCGGTGGCCGCCTGGATGGCGGTGATCGCCACCGTGTTGACGATGTCCGGCACGGTGGCACCGCGGGACAGGTCGTTGACCGGCCGCCGCAGGCCCTGCATCACCGGGCCGACGGCGACCGCCCCGGCGGAGCGCTGCACCGCCTTGTACGTGTTGTTGCCCGTGTTCAGGTCCGGAAAGATGAAGACCGTGGCACGGCCGGCGACCGGGCTGCCGGGCAGCTTCGTCGCCGCGACCGCCGGGTCGATCGCCGCGTCGTACTGAATCGGCCCCTCGACCAGCAGGTCGGGCCGGCGCTCCCGGACCAGCGCGGTGGCCTTGGCGACCTTCTCCACGTCCTCGCCCGCGCCGGAGCTGCCGGTGGAGTACGACAGCATGGCCACCCGGGGTTCGATGCCGAACCGGGCGGCGGTGTCGGCGGACGAGATCGCGATGTCGGCGAGCTGCGCGGCGTCCGGGTCGCGGTTGACCGCGCAGTCGCCGTAGACCAGCACCCGGTCGGCGAGCAGCATGAAGAAGACGCTGGAGGCCACCGAGACCTCCGGCACGGTACGGATGATCTCGAACGCCGGCCGGATGGTGGCGGCGGTGGTGTACGTGGCACCGGAGACCATGCCGTCGGCGTGCCCGGTGGCCACCATCAGGGTGCCGAAGTAGTTGGGCTGCGTCACGATGTCGTACGCCAGCTCGGCGGTGACGCCCCGGTGGGCGCGCAGCCGGGCGTACTCGACCGCGAAGTCGTCCCGCCACGGGCTGCCGGCCGGGTCGACGACGTCCGCGCCGGTCAGGTCGATGCTCAGCTCCCGGGTGCGGCGGGCGACGTCGTCGGGGCGCCCGAGCAGGGTGAGGTCGGCCACGCCCCGGCGGAGCAGGATCTCGGCGGCGCGCAGGATCCGCTCCTCGGTGCCCTCCGGCAGCACCAGCCGGCGGCGGTTGGCCCGGGCCCGGTCGATCAGGTCGTACTCGAACATCAGCGGGGTGACCCGTTCGGAGCGGCTGACCCGCAGCCGGCGGGCCAGGTCGACGGTGTCCACGTTGCCCTCGAACGCGCCCAGCGCGGCCTCCACCTTGCGCGGGTTGGTCGGGCTGGGCCGTCCCTCGATCCGGCTGGACGCCTCGACCGTGTCGTAGCTGTCGCTGGCCACCGAGAGCACGGCGAAACCGGTGTTGAGTCGCTCCACCAGGCGCATCGCCCGTGGGTCCGGCTGTTCGCCGAGGGTGAGCACCACGCCGGCCAACGAGACCTGCCCGGCGACGTGCGCGGCGCTCGCCGCGACCAGCAGGTCGGCGCGATCGCCAGGGGTGATGACCAGTGCTCCCTCGGTCAGGTGGTCGAGCAGGGTCGGTACGTGCGCCGCACCGACCACGTAGTCGAGCACGTCCCGGCCGAGGGTGGCGTCGTCGCCGGCCAGCAGGGTGGCGTCGAGCGCCGCCGCCACCTCGGCCACCGTCGGCGCCGACACCGTCGGCACCTCCGGGATGGCGTACGTGGGGACCGGCAGCTCCGGCATTGTCATCGGCCCGGCCACCCGGTTGGCGATGACCGCCAGCACCGTCGCGCCCAGGTCCTCCAGATCGTGGTACGCCCCACGCGCCGCCGCCGCGATCGTCTCCGGTTGCTGCCCGAAGCCGTCGATCACCGGCACCACCACGCTGCCGAACTCGGTGGCGAGCCGGGCGTTGAAGGCCAGCTCGCGGGGGCCGGCGCCGTCCCCGCCGTCGGCGAAGTCGCTGCCCACCACGACCACCGCCGGGCAGCGCCGTTCGACCGCCCGGTACCGCTCGACGATCCGGGAGATCAGCTCCTCCCGGCGCCCGTCGGCCACCAGGGCCGCCGCCTCGGCGTACGTCATGCCGGTCAGGTCGGCCTCGGGCAGGTCGACCCGGTAGCGGTCGTGCAGCAGGGCGAGGATCGGGTCGGGGCCGGTGCCGGAGACCAGCGGCCGGAACGCGCCGATCCGTTCGACCTGCCGGGAGAGGAGTTCCGCGAGGCCGAGGGCGATGGTCGACTTACCTCCGCCGGACCCCACGCTGGTCAGATAGACGCTGCGGGCCACGCCCCCACCTTAGAAGATCACCGCCTGACCCGTCCGGGGTCCAATGGCCCTGAACCGCCGTCTCTACAGCGCGGAGTACGGGTGGAGACCCTCCGTGACGACGGGAAAGTGATGCAACCGACTCTGCGCGCTCGGCGCGGGCCCAGACGGTGCGGTCGGCGTCTCATCTGCCAGACGTGAGCAGATTCGAGAAATTCTCACGCTTAGACTCGCGTTCCATGACTGCCCGGCGCCTGAGCAGCGACGATACGTCGACCGGGAGGTCGACGCCCGTAGGTATGGCCGGCGGTGCCCCGGCCGGACCGGCAGCGCCGGTCGATGAGCCGACCATGGTGATCGGCCGGTCCGACGGCCCCACCGCGCTGATCGCCGCCGTACCCCAGCCACCGCCTGTCTTCGTCGACCCCAGCGGCCGACGACGCTCCCGCCTGCGCTGGATCGCATACGCCGCCGGTTCGCTGGGCCTGATCTACACCGGGCTGGTGGCTGTCAGCTTCGCGGGCAGCATCGTGGAGCCGCACACGGTGCTCCCCTTCGTGGACGAGGTCGAGCAGCCCGAACGGCCCCGGTCGCCACAGGCCGAGACGATCACCACCGTCCCCGAGCCCTCGACGGCCGTCCCCCGTACGCCGGCGGCCCCGGTGGCGCCCACCGCCGGCCCCGCGGCCCCCCGCTCGGTCGCTCCGACCCGGTTGCCGAGCGCCACCCCTTCGCCGAGCGCCACCCGGTCGCCGAACGGTAGCCCCGCCAGCACGCCGACCTCGCCCAGGCCGACGACGCCGACGGCCTCGGTCGCCCCGACACCCGCCATCTCACCCTCGACCGAGGACCCGCCACCCCTGATCGACGAGGCCGAGGGCCTCCCCGCCGATGGCTGAGCCGACGATCCCGCCGGGCCGTCGCCGCCGGGCCGTACCGCCACCGCGCTGGATCCTGCTGGGCATGCTGCTGGCAGTTATGGCCAGCGTGCTCGTCGTCAACGCGTACGCCAACGCCTCCTTCACCCCGGACCACCAGCACAGCAACCGCGGGCAACGCGAGGTCCCCACCTCGGTGGTGACCGGGGGACCGATCATCAGCGCCAACAGCGAGCAGGTTCGCTCCTACCGGCTGCCGGAACGGACGATCGCGCTCACCTTCGACGACGGTCCCGACCCGGTCTGGACTCCCGAGGTCCTGCGCGTCCTGGATGCCCACCAGGTCAAGGGCACGTTCTTCGTGCTGGGTTCGCAGGTGTCCCGGCACCCCGACGTGGCCCGGGACCTGGTCGGCCGCGGCCACGAACTCGGCGTGCACACCTTCACCCACCCCGACCTCGCCGAGCTGCCCGGATGGCGGCGGGACCTGGAGTACGCCCAGACGCAGCTCGCCCTGGCCGCCGTCACCGGCGTGCGAACCTCACTGGTCCGGTATCCGTACTCCTCGCATGCCGACGCTATCGACAACGAGGACTGGCCGGTCCTGATCGCCGCCGGCGACCTGGGCTATCTGACGGTGCTCAACGACACCGACAGTCAGGACTGGGCGCAGCCCGGCGTAGACAAGATCGTCGAGAACGCGACCCCGGGCGGCGCGTCGGGCGCCATCACCCTCTGGCACGACGCAGGCGGTGACCGCGCACAGACCGTCGCCGCCCTCGACCGGTTCATCCCGATGATGAAGGAACGGGGATACCGCTTCGTCACCGCGACCGAGGGACTGAACCTCGCCTTCGCCGCCGCCGGCGTCAACCACCGGGTGGACGCCGGCGCGGCCGCCGCTTCCGGGGACCGTTGGCGCGGCCGGATGCTGGTCTGGGCGGTACGGGGCGCCGACCACGTGCTGAGCGTGTTCGGGATCCTCTTCGTGGTCGTCGGCGTGCTCACGCTGGGACGTACCGTCGTGCTGTTCCTGCTCGCCGGGCGGCACGCCCGTCGCCGCCGAGCCAAGGACTGGACGTGGGGGCCGCCGGTCACCGCCCCGGTGTCGGTCATCGTCCCGGCGTACAACGAAAAGGAGGGGATCGCCGCGGCGGTCCGTTCACTGGCCGGTGGCGACCATCCCGGGGGGATCGAGGTGGTCGTCGTCGACGACGGCTCCACCGACGGGACCGCGGACATCGTCGACGCACTCCGCCTGCCCAACGTCCGGGTGGTCCGCAAGCCCAACGGCGGCAAGCCCAGCGCGTTGAACACCGGCGTGGCGCTGGCCCGGCACGACCTGATCGTGATGGTCGACGGGGATACCGTCTTCGAGCCCGACGCCGTCCGCCGGCTGGTGCAGCCCTTCGCCGACCCGCAGGTGGGCGCGGTGGCCGGCAACGTGAAGGTCGGCAACCGGCGCAGCCTGATCGCCAAGTGGCAGCACATCGAGTACGTCATCGGGTTCAACCTGGACCGGCGCCTCTACGAGACGCTGCGCTGCATGCCGACGGTGCCCGGGGCGATCGGTGGCTTCCGGCGGCAGGCGCTGCGCTACGCCGGTGGGATGACCGATGACACCCTGGCCGAGGACACCGACGTCACCATCGCCCTCGGTCGGGCCGGCTGGAAGGTCGTCTACGAGGAGACGGCCCGCGCCTGGACCGAGGCGCCGACGAGCATCGGCCAGCTCTGGAAACAGCGCTACCGGTGGAGCTACGGCACCATGCAGGCGATGTGGAAGCACCGCCGCTCCATATTCGACCGGGGCGCGTCGGGCCGTTTCACCCGGCGTTGCCTGTTCTTCCTCAGCCTCTTCGGGGTGCTGCTGCCGCTGCTCGCGCCGGTGATCGACCTACTCGCCCTGTACGGACTGTTCTTCCTCGACCGGACCGCCACTGCGGTGGCCTGGCTGGTCATGCTCGGCGTCCAGTTCGTCACCGCGGTGGTGGCGTTCCGGCTGGACCGGGAGAAGCTGGGGGTGCTGTGGGTGTTACCGCTCCAGCAGTTCGTCTACCGACAGTTGATGTACCTGGTGATGATCCAGGCGGTGGTCACCGCACTGACCGGCGGTCGGTTGGGCTGGCAGAAACTGCGACGAACCGGCCTGGAACCGGCCCCCTCCCGCACCGGCTGACCGGCCAGCCGCCCAGGCATGGTTCAACTCCCGGGCCGCGCCGCCCGTGGCCCGCACGGTGGTGCCGGCCCGGGGCGCTCGCCGGGTGGTTCACTCCTCGTCGATGTCGTCGAGGCGAGCCAGCCAGGTGGCGAACCGCTCGATCGGCGTCTCGAACTCGGGATTGAGGTCGACGAAGTCGCGCAGCCGCTCGCCGAGCCACTCCAGGGTGACCTGCTCGTCGCCCCGGCGCTCGACCAGTTCCTCAATGCCCCGGTCGGTGAAGTACATGGTGCACGTCCTCGCTCGTCGTATCTGATGCGTCGATCTAGGGCTGATCGTTGTTAGTCGATCTCGGATCGCGACGATAAGCCCTAGATCGCGGCGGAAAAGGCCGCCGGTCCCGCCCGCGGGTAGCGGGGCGGGACCGGGGGAGGGGGTCGGGGGTAGGAGGGGGTGGGGTGGGGAGTGGGGAGTGGGGGTTAGGGGCGGGGGAGTGCTGCCTCGATGAGGGCGTTCTGCTCGACCTCGTGGGTCTTGGCCGAGCCGACCGCCGGGGCGGCCGCGGCCGGGCGGGAGATCCGCCGCAGCCGGACGTCCGTGAGGTGCTCCAGCAGGTTGAGCGCGACGAACGACCAGGCACCCTGGTTGGCCGGCTCCTCCTGCACCCAGGCGAAGTCCTCCGCGTTCGGGTACTGCGCGAGGGCGGCCCGGATCTCCTCCACCGGCAGCGGGTACAGCTGCTCGATCCGAAGGATCGCGGTGTCGGTGACCTCGCGCTGCTGCCGGGCCTGGAACAGGTCGTAGTAGATCTTGCCGGTGCAGAGCAGCACCCGCTTCACCGCCTCCGGTGCCGGGGCGGCCGTGTCGCGCAGCACCGGCTGGAAGGTGCCGGTGGTGAAGTCCTCCACCGACGAGATGCAGAGCTTGTGCCGCAGCAGCGACTTCGGCGTGAACACCACCAGCGGCTTGCGCTTGGGCGACAGGGCCTGGCGGCGCAGCAGGTGGAAGTAGTTCGCCGGGGTGGTCGGGATGGACACCCGCATGTTGTCCTCGGCGCACATCTGCAGGAACCGCTCCGGCCGGCCAGAGGTGTGGTCCGGGCCCTGGCCCTCGTGGCCGTGCGGCAGCAGCAGGGTGACGGCGGAGCGCTGGCCCCACTTCACCTCGCCGGACGAGATGAACTCGTCGATCACCGACTGGGCACCGTTGACGAAGTCGCCGAACTGGGCCTCCCAGGCGACCAGCGCGTTGATGTTCTCCACCGAGTAGCCGTACTCGAAGCCCATCGCCGCGTACTCGCTGAGCAGCGAGTCGTGCACGAAGAACCGGGAGCGCTCGCCATCGCCGGTGAGCGACTTCAGCGGCAGGTAGTCGTCGCCGGTGCGGGCGTCGACCACCGAGGCGTGCCGCTGGACGAACGTGCCGCGACGCGAGTCCTGACCGGCCAGCCGGACGGTGATCCCGTCGTGCAGCAGCGACCCGAGCGCGATGATCTCGCCGAAGCCCCAGTCGATGTTGCCCTCGACGGACATCTTGGCCCGCCGGTCGAGCAACTGCAGGATCCGCTTGTGCGGGGTGAAGCCCTCCGGCAGGTTGATGTGCGCCTCGCCGATCGCCTTCACCACGGACGCGTCGGTGGCGGTGTCGACCTGCGGCTCCGGCTCCTCCTCGCGGCGCGGCCGGTTGAGCTGGCGCGGTGCCGCGGCGGCGTCCCGGGTGGCCTTGAAGACCTTCTCCAGCTGCGCCTGGTAGTCGCGCAGCAGCTCCTCCGCGTCCTCCACGGTGATGTCGCCGCGACCGATCAGCTCCTCGGTGTAGAGCTTTCGGACCGAGCGCTTCGAGTCAATGATCTTGTACATCTGGGGGTTGGACATCGACGGGTCGTCGCCCTCGTTGTGCCCGCGCCGCCGGTAGCAGACCATGTCGATCACGACGTCCTTGTTGAACGTCTGCCGGTATTCGAAAGCCAGCCGGGCCACCCGGACCACGGCCTCCGGGTCGTCGCCGTTGACGTGGAAGATCGGCGCCTGGATCATCCGGGCCACGTCGGTGCTGTAGAGGCTGGACCGGCTGTACTCCGGGGCGGTGGTGAAGCCGACCTGGTTGTTGACCACCACGTGCACGGTGCCGCCGGTGCGGTAGCCGCGCAGCTGCGACAGGTTGAGCGTCTCGGCGACCACGCCCTGCCCGGCGAACGCGGCGTCACCGTGCACCGCCAGCGGCAGCACGGTGTAACCCTCGAGCTTGAGGTCGATCCGGTCCTGCTTGGCCCGGACGATGCCCTCCAGCACCGGGTCGACGGCCTCCAGGTGCGACGGGTTGGCCACCACCGACACCTTGACCGCGTGCTCGCCGCCCGGGGTGGTGAACTTGCCGTTCTGGCCCAGGTGGTATTTCACGTCGCCGGAGCCCTGCGTCGAGCGCGGGTCCAGGTGGCCCTCGAACTCCGAGAAGATCTTCTCGTACGGCTTGCCGACGATGTTGGCCAGCACGTTGAGCCGGCCCCGGTGGGCCATGCCGATGACGACCTCGTCCAGCCCGCTCTCGGCGGAGGACTCCAGCACCTCACCGAGGAGCGGGATCAGCGACTCGCCGCCCTCCAGCGAGAAGCGCTTCTGGCCGACGTACTTGGTCTGCAGGAAGGTCTCGAACGCCTCGGCGGCGTTGAGCCGGTTGAGGACGTGCTTCTGCTCGTCGGCGGACGGCTTCTCGTACTTGCGCTCGATCCGTTCCTGGATCCAGCGCCGCTCCTCCGGGTCCTGGATGTGCATGTACTCGATGCCGACCCGGCGGCAGTACGAGTCGCGCAGCACGCCGAGGATCTCGCGCAGCTTCATCCGCTGTCGGCCGGCGAAGCCGTTGACCGGGAACTCACGGTCCAGGTCCCACAGGGTCAGCCCGTGCTGGAGGACGTCCAGGTCGGGGTGCTTGCGGATCTTGAATTCCAGTGGGTCGGTGTCGGCCATCAGGTGACCGCGCACCCGGTACGCGTGGATCAGCTCGTGCACCCGGGCGGTCTTGTTGATCTGACCCTCGGAGTTGACCGCCACGTCGCGCATCCAACGCACCGGCTCGTACGGGATGCGCAGCGCGGTGAAGATCTGGTCGTAGAAGCCGTGCTCGCCCAGGATCAGCTCGTGCATCACCTTGAGGAATTCGCCGGACTGCGCGCCCTGGATGATCCGGTGGTCGTAGGTGCTGGTCAGCGTGATGATCTTGCTGACGGCCAGCTCGGCCAGGGTGGTCTCGGACATGCCCTGGTAGGGGGCCGGGTATTCCATCGCGCCGACGCCGATGATCGCGCTCTGCCCCTGCATCAGCCGCGGCATCGAGTGCACGGTGCCGATGCCGCCCGGGTTGGTCAGCGAGATCGTGGTGCCGGAGTAGTCGTCCATGGTCAGCTCATTGCGCCGCGCACGCCGGACCACGTCCTCGTACGCCTGCCAGAACTGCCGGAAGTCCATCTGCTCGCAGCCCTTGATGGAGGGGACCACCAGGTTGCGGCTGCCGTCCGGCTTGGCCAGGTCGATCGCGATGCCGAGGTTGACGTGCGGCGGGCGGACCACCGCAGGCTTGCCGTTGGCCTCGGCGAAGGAGTTGTTCATCTCGGGGTGCCGGACCAGCGCCCGGACCATCGCGTAACCGACCAGGTGGGTGAAGCTGACCTTGCCGCCCCGCCCGCGGGCGAGGTGGTTGTTGATCACGATGCGGTTGTCGACCAGCAGCTTGGCCGGGATCGCGCGCACGCTGGTCGCGGTGGGCACGCTCAGCGAGGCGTCCATGTTCTGGACGATCTTCGCCGCGACACCGCGCAGCGGCGTGGTCTGCGGGCCGTCGGCGCTCGGCGCGGCGGGCTTCGCAGCCGGCTTGGCCGGGCCGGCCTTCTCCGGGGCGGCCTTGGTCGGTGCCGGCGCAGCGGCGGCGGGCTTGGCCGGTGCCGGCTTGGCGGCGGACGGCTTGCTCGCGGTCGCCGGCTGCGCCGTGGCGCTCGGCTGACTGACCGTGGCGGCTGCCTCCGGCTGGCCGTCCGGCTCGGGGTCGGCGGCCGGCTTCTCCAACGGCTCAGCGCCGCGCGGTGTGGCGGCGCCGGGTGCCGGCCGGTAGTCGGCGAAGAAGTCGTGCCAGGCCGAATCGACACTCGTTGGGTCGGCGAGGTAGCGCTGGTACATCTCCTCGACGATCCACTCATTCGGGCCAAAACCCGCCAGTGGGTTCTCCTGCGAAGTCTGCTGGGTCGACACGGCCGGTAATCGCCTCTTTCACGCGGGTTTGTGTGGCACGCGGTGTGTCCCTCGCGCCCGATTAGGAGCACGGACTGGACAACTCCCAGGCTACGCCGTACCGATCCCGCAGGCATTTCCGCCTCGGTCCCGTGGCCGGTTTCACAGAAGATGCCAGAAGTTCAGCAACCGCTGCGCGTCCGGTGAAGGGCTGGTAAGCGGCCTGGGTCCACGACGTCCGGGCCCGCCGTCAACGGGTGACGACCCCGGAGCGGCCAGTCGCGGCCACTCCGGGGTCGGGAACGCCGTCAGGCGATGTCGCGCCGTCGAGTGAGCAGGACTCCGACGATCCCGCTGAGCAGCGCGTAACCGGCCAGCACCAGGGCGCCGACCCACCAGGCCGGAACGAGCTCCGACTGACCTTCGGTGATCATGACCTGGGATGCCACCGCGGGCCAGATCACCTGCCACTTGAGCACCGCCTCGCTGTCGAGCAGGTTCGACAGAAGCAGGAACAGCAGACCCACCACCTGGGTGCCGACCAGGTAGAGCACCGCGGCCGTGATCACCGCTCCGAGCTGGTTGGTGATCAGCGTGCCGATACCCACGCCGAGGATCGTCCAGATGGCGTAGGCGAGCAGGTTGAACAGCAGCGCCCGCTGCACCGGCCACTCACCGAGCTGGGTGCCGTAGTCGTTCAGGGACAGGAAGATCGTGCCGGCGGCCAGGTCGATCAGCGTGGTCACCAGCCAGAAGACGAAGCCGAGCAGGCTGGCCGCGATGAGCTTGCCGACGATGACCGAGGTCCGCCGGGGGGTCGTCAGGAACGTCGTGGTCGCCGTCTGGTGGAAGAACTCGTTGGTGACCATCAGGATGCCGATGAGCATCACGAACATCAGCCCGAGGTACTGGCCTGAGGTGTAGATGTTCGCCGCCTGCGCTGCTGGTGTCGACTGCTCGGGGCTGGCGCCGAACTCCCCGCCGTCGCCGCCGAGAACGGTGACGGCGTACCAGGCGTTGAACGCGAAAGCCAGGGCGATCGACAGGAACGCGCCGAGAGCCAGCCACCACCAGGTGCTGGTAGTGCGGATCTTGAGCAGTTCGGCTCGGACCAGGTTCATCGGATGCCCGCCTTTCCGGCCGTCAGCTCCAGGAAGACCCGTTCCAGATCGGGTCGTTCGGTGGACAGTTCGTGCAGCTCCACCCCGGCGGCCAGGGCGGACCGGCCGATCGTCGGGGCGTCCACCCCGGCAACCAGCAGGGTGCCGTGCTCATCGGTGTCGACGGTCGCCGACTGTGCCTTGAGCGCGGCGATCAGCGCCTCGGCCTGTGGAGTGCGGACCCGGACCCGGGCGCTCTGCGCCATCGATCCGAGGACCTGGTCGACCGGCCCCTGCCGGATCAACTGCCCGGCCGCGATGATCACCACGTCGTCGGCGAGCAGCTGCATCTCCGACAGCAGGTGGCTGGAGACCAGCACGGTGCGGCCCTCGTGGGCGAGGTTCTTGAGGAACCCACGCATCCACCGGATGCCCTCCGGGTCGAGCCCGTTGGCCGGCTCGTCGAGGATCAGCACCCGCGGGTCGCCGAGCATCGCGGCAGCGATGCCGAGCCGCTGCTTCATGCCCAGCGAGTAGCCCTTGAACTTGCGCTTCGCCGCCGGAGTCAGCCCGACCAGGGCCAGCGCCTCGTCGGCCCGCTGACTGGGCAGCCCGGCCGCCGCGCAGATGACCCGCAGGTGGTTGATGCCGGTGCGGCCCTTGTGCGCGCTGGAGGCCTCCAGCACCGCGCCGACGTGCCGCAGTGGATCACTGAGGTCGACGTACCGGTGACCGCTGATGGTGGCCGTGCCGGCGGTGGGCGTGACCAGGTTCAGCAGCATGCGCAGGGTGGTGGTCTTGCCGGCGCCGTTCGGGCCGAGGAAGCCGGTCACCCGCCCGGGCGCCACGGTGAAGGACAGGTTGTTCACCGCCCGCACGTTCTTGTACTGCTTCGTCAGACCGGACACCACGATCTGACCGTCGCTGGTGGGGCTTCGCTGCCCGTCAGTCATCGTTCTCCTCCCGTGTATGGCGTCGATATGCGCCGTGGCACAGCGTGACGGCCTGCGGCAACAAGGTCAATCAGGCGCGGTCCGGAGGTTCTGGTCCGTCGCAGGGTGGAGGCGGGTCCTCCCTGCGGACGACGGCCGGGGTCAGCGCGCGATCCAGGTTGCCCGGGCCGTGCCCAGCAGCGCGCCGTCCGGGCCGTACAGGCTGGTCTGTACGAGGGCCTTGCGCCCATCGACGCGGAGCAACGCGCCGGTCACCACGCACTCGTCGCCCGGCCTCGGCAGCGCCGCGACCACGGCGGCGATCCGGCCCAGCAGGTAGGGGCGGCCCGGCGCGAGCACCGTCCAACCGCCGGGGCAGTCCAGCGCCGCCCAGATCGTGGGCTCGCTGATCTGCTCGGGCGCCCGGAACGGCGCGGCGGTCCGCCCGTCCGGCAGTCGGCCGGGAAAGATCCGCAGCCCGTCCGCCCGCTGCGGTCCGCAGACGTAACAGCCGGGGAACGGATGCTCGACCAGGCCGGGGTAGCGGGCCGCCGCAGCCACCGCGGTCTCCAGGTCGACAGGGGGTACGACGGCATCGACGACCCCGGTCGGGCGTACCTCTGCCACCAGTTCGCCGGCCGGGTCACGGACCTCGCCGTCGACCAGACTCAGCTCGGTCTCCAGGGGCGGTGGCCGACGCAGCGTCACCTCCACCGGTCCGGTGCCGCCCGCCTCGGCGGCGAACACTCCCGCGCTCCAGCCGCCGTTGCCGGAGCCGGCAGGCCCGTTGTAGCGGGACTCGATGCGCATCGTCGACCTCCGGTGGGGCGTGCCGGCGCCTCGCCGGCCCGCCCGGCAGCCTCGCACGGTCACCGCCGGGTGTCGCTGGCGGTCTCGCCTGCCGGCGTTCATCCGATCGACACCAGTGGTCCCCGTGGTTGGCAACCCCGGGCACCTACACAGAACCCATGGCCGTTCTGCATGCCGCTGGCGCACCCCTGACGACCAGCGGATACACCCTGGAGATCGCCGACGACCCCACCCAGGTCGCGGCCGCGCAACGCCTGCGCCACGAGGTGTTCGCCACCGAGCTCGGCGCCACCCTCCTTCCCGGCGGGGCCGGGTTGGACGTGGACCCCTTCGACGCGTACTGCGACCACCTGATCGTCCGCGAGGACAGCACCGGCGAGGTGGTCGGCACGTACCGGCTGCTGCCGCCCGGCCGTGCCAACCGGCGGTACGCTGAGGGCGAGTTCGACCTCGGCGCGCTCGACCCGCTCCGCGACGACCTGGTCGAGGCGGGCCGGTCCTGTGTGCACCCGGACCACCGCACGGGCGCGGTGATCAACCTGATGTGGGCCGGCATCATCCGCTACCTGCACCTGCGCGGCTCCCGCTGGCTCGGCGGCTGCGCCTCGGTGCCGGTGGCCGACGGTGGGCGGACGGTCGCCGAGGTGTGGACCCAGGCCCAGACCCGGAACCTGTCGCCGCCGCCGCTGCGGGTCCGCCCGCTGCGGCCCTGGTTCGCCGAGCCGGCCGCCGCTCTCGACCGGGCTGCTCTCGACCCGGTCGGCGGTGGTTCGGTAGCCGCTGCCGAACCGGCCGGGCGCGTCGCCGCACCGCCGCTGCTGCGTGGCTACCTCCGGCTCGGCGCGTGGATCTGCGGCGAGCCGTCGTACGACCCCGACTTCGGGTGCGCGGACTTCTACGTGCTCTTCTCGCTGGACCGGATGAACCCGCGTTACCTGCGGCACTTCCTGGGCGGGGCGCAGCGGTGACCGCCGTACCGGACGACCTGTGGCGGCCCTCTTCGGGCTGCGACGAGGAGTGCCTGCCGGCGGCCGGAGAGGTGCCCACGGTGCCGGTGGCTCGCCGGGTGCTCCGGGTGGTCGCCGCGACCGGCATGTTGCTGGCCGGGGTCGGCCTGGTGGTGCTGCTGCCCGTGCTTCCGACCCGGGAACGACAGGCGGCGGTGCGGGGCTGGGCACGGGCCACCGTGCGCGCCTTCGGCGTCCGACTGGTGATCCGGGGTCGGCTGCCCCGGCGGCGTGCGCTGCTGGTCGCCAACCACGTCTCGTGGCTGGACATCATCGCGGTGCTGGCCGTCGCGCCGACCCGGATGGTGGCGAAGCGGGAGATCCGCTCCTGGCCGGTGGTCGGTTCGCTGGCTGCGGCGGCGGGCACGGTCTTCGTGGACCGCTCCCGGCCGCGGGCGCTGCCGACGATCGTCGGCCGGGTCGCCGACGCGCTGCACGCCGGCCGGTCGGTGGCGGTCTTTCCGGAGGGTACGACCTGGTGCGCTGGTGATGGCGCTGCCGGCTGCCGCCCCGACGGCGGTTTCCGGCCAGCGATGTTCCAGGCGGCCATCGACACGGGGAGCCCGGTGGTGCCGCTGCGGCTCGCCTACCGTTGCGGGGCCACCGGGTCGACCACCACGGCGGCCGCCTTCCTCGGTGCGGACACCCTGCTGCGGTCGGTGGCCCGGGTGGTTGCGGCGCGGGAGTTGGTGGTCTCGGTGACGATCGCCGCCGCGCTGCACCCGGCCCGTGATGCCGACCGGCGGTTGCTGGCCCGGGCCGCTGAGTCGGCCGTACACCTGCTGCCCAGGGCGGGTGTCGTGGCGCGGGCCCGGCTGCGTTCGGTGACCACGGTGACCCCGGCCGTTCCGCCGCTGACGCCGGCCGCCGGTCGCGAGCTGGACCTGGCGGCCTGAGGCTATCGGCGACCAACTCGCGACCTGTCTTGTGCTGTCGCGATGTATCGCGTTAGTGTGCTCCCTGCGAGGTGCGTGTCCGCGTGCCGTCGAGAGGGGGACGCCATGGCCGGATGGACGGTGGAGAGCCCACAACGGCTCACCGTGGACGGGCCGGTCACCCGGCTGGACGTCCGCCTGGTGAGCGGACGGCTCAACGTCTTCGCCACCGACGGCCCGACCCGGATCGACGTCACGCAGGTTGGCCGTCGGCCGATCCTGATCGATCACTCCGACGGCCGGCTCAGCATCCGCCAGGAGCACGGCCGGGGCTGGGCGGGTGTCCTGCGATGGTTCCGGTCGATCCACCGCTATCCGCGGGTGGACGTCTCCGTCGCCGTGTCCGCCGATGTCCTCGCCGATCTGGGCCTGGTCGCGGGCTCGCTGGTCGCCTCCGGCCTGCGCCGGCAGACCACGGTCCACGTCACCGCCGGCCAGATCACCCTGATGGGGCTGCGCGGCAGCACCTCCGCGAAGATCACCTCTGGGCCGGTGGAGGCGCTCGGCGTACGCGGCGACCTCACCCTGGAGACGGTCTCCGGGGAGGTGATCCTCGCCGACAGTGCCGCCGACCGCGTGCGGGCGCAGACCGTCTCAGGTGCCATCACCTGCGATCTGGACAACCCTCGGCGCAGCGAGATCCGACTGACCACCATCTCGGGCAGCATCACCGTCCGGGTCCGCGAGGACAGCGACCTCGCCGTCCGGCTGAACACCGCCTCCGGCCGGATCACCAGCGGCTTCCCGCAGGTGCGCACCTCGACGTTCCCGCTGCCCAGCAGCGAGGGAGTGCTCGGCGACGGCGAAGGTAAGCTCTGGGCTTCCGCGACCTCGGGGAGCATCTCCCTGCTCGCCCGAGCGGTCGACCACGACGGGGAGGAGCTGCCGTGACCGCCGTGTTCAGCCACGGGCGGCTCCGGCTCTACCTGCTCAAGCTCCTCGACGACGGCCCGAAGCACGGCTACGAGCTGATCCGCCTGCTGGAGGACCGGTTCCTCGGGCTCTACGCGCCCAGCGCCGGCACCATCTACCCCCGCCTCCAGCGCCTGGAGGCCGAGGGCCTGGTTAGTCACACCGCCGCCGGTGGCCGCAAGACGTACGAGATCACCGACGCCGGCCGTGCCGAGCTGCGCCAACGGTCCGGCGAGCTGACCGCGTTGGAGGCCGACATCGCCGCCTCGGTGGCGGACCTCTCCACCCTGGCCGGCGAGATCCGCAGCGAGGTACGCGGCTCGGTGCGCGACCTCAAGCGGGAGCTGAGCGAGGCCACCCGGCAGACCCGGCGTACCCGTACCCGGTGGGAGGAGCCCGCGCCGCCGCCCCGGCCGGCATCGGCCGCCGGGCCGCAAGCCGCGCTGCTGGACGAGTTCGACCAGCGGCTGACCGTGTTCACCGCCGAGGTGGGCCGGCTGGTGCGCGCCCGGCAGTTCAGCGACACTCAACTGCGCACCGCGATCCGGCTGCTCGACGGCGCGCTGGACGGGCTGCGCCGCCTGCTGCGCTGACCGACGCCGCCCGAGGGGGCGGCCGATGACTCACAGGATTTTTGCAGGAAGAGTCCAGCCTCGGCGCAGTGACGTCACCGATGATGGGCGCATGCCGGCTACCCAAACCGAGGCGCGACTGCTCGTCGTCGAGGACGACCCCAACATCCTCGAACTGCTCTCCGCGAGCCTGCGGTTCGCGGGCTTCGACGTGGCCACCGCGACCAGTGGGAGCGCGGCGCTGCACGCCGCCAAGGACCACCGGCCCGACCTGGTGGTGCTCGACGTGATGCTTCCCGACCTGGACGGCTTCGAGGTCATCCGGATGCTCCGCGAGGGCGGCACGCGTACCCCGGTGGTCTTCCTGACCGCTCGGGACGCCACCGACGACAAGATCCGTGGGCTGACCCTGGGCGGCGACGACTACGTCACCAAGCCGTTCAGCCTGGAGGAGTTGACCGCCCGGATCCGCGCCGTGCTGCGCCGCACCACGACCGGCGAGCAGACCCCGTCCCGGCTCACCTTCGCCGACCTGGAGTTGGACGAGGAGACCCACGAGGTGCACCGGGCCGGCCAGCGCGTGCAGCTCTCGCCGACCGAGTTCAAGCTGCTGCGCTACCTGATGCTCAACGCCAACCGGGTGCTGTCCAAGGCGCAGATCCTCGACCACGTGTGGAACTACGACTTCCGCGGTGACGACAACATCGTCGAGTCGTACATCTCGTACCTGCGGCGCAAGGTCGACACCACCCAACCCAGGCTGATCCACACCCTCCGCGGCGTGGGGTACGTGCTGCGCAAGCCGGCGGCGTGAACGCGGTCCAGCAGGCAAAGGGAGGGCTGCGGGGCGTACCACTGCGGATCAAGCTGGTCGCCTCGGTGCTGGCGCTGGTCTCCGGCGCTCTGGTGGTGATCAGTGTCTCGACCGCGTACTTCCTGCACAGCTACCTGGTCGACCAGATCGACCTTGAGCTGCATGAGTCGGCTGACCGGATTCAGTCCATCATGCCGTCGTCGAACGGCGTCTCGCTGCCCAGCGACTACGTGGTTGTGCTGACCAGCCCGACCACCGGCCAGGTGAAGGACTTCGCGTACGACACGTCCCGCTTCAACGAGAGCGATCTGCCGCCGTGGCCGAGCGATACGGCCGGGTTCGAGGCGGAGGAGAAAGCCCAGAACGGCCACCCGCGAACCGTCCGGGCGCGGGACAGTTCGGTGCGCTGGAGGATGCTCTACACCGAGTTGCCCAGCGGCCAGATGGCGGCGATCGGCGAGCACCTGACCGATGTCGACCGCGCCGTCAAGCGGCTGGCCTGGATCGACCTGCTGGTCGGGGGCGCAGTCCTGATCATGCTGGCGTCGGTCGGCGCGGCGATCGTCCGGACCAGCCTCAAGCCGCTGGTGGAGATCGAACAGACGGCTGCCGCGATCGCCGGCGGTGACCTGTCCCGCCGGGTGCCCGACCCGGAGCAGGGGCAGGAGTATCCGTCCTCTGAACTGGGCCGGCTCTCCCGGGCGTTGAACGCGATGCTCACCCAGATCGAGGCGGCGTTCACCGCCCGAGCCGCCTCGGAGAGCGCTGCCCGGGATGCCGCCTTCGCCGCTCAGGCGTCCGAGGCGCGGGCCATTCGCTCCGAGGAGCGGATGCGGCAGTTCGTGGCGGACGCCTCACACGAGCTGCGGACCCCACTGACCACCATCCGCGGCTTCGCCGAGCTGTACCGGCAGGGTGCGGCCCGTGCACCGGAACAGACCGCCGGCCTGCTGCGCCGGATCGAGGACGAGGCGGCCCGGATGGGGTTGCTCGTGGAGGACCTGCTGCTGCTCGCCCGGCTGGACCGGGAACGGCCGCTCTCGCTGACGCCGGTGGAGTTGCCGGTGCTCGCCTCCGACGCGGTGCACGCAGCGCGGGCGATGGCCCCGGACCGGCGGATCGAGCTGGACATCGAGCCCGGATCGGGCCCACTCGTCGTGTCCGCCGACGACGCGCGGCTGCGTCAGGTGATCGGCAACCTGGTCACCAACGCGCTGACCCACACCCCGCCGGACGCCGAGATCCGGGTACGGCTGCTGCGTGCCGAACCGGGGAACTTCGCCGTCGTGGAGGTGGCCGACACCGGCCCCGGCCTCTCGTCTGCCCAGGCGGAACGGGTCTTCGAGCGGTTCTACCGGGCCGACGCGGCCCGCACCCGGCGGGCCGACGGCAACACCGGCACCGGCCTCGGCCTGGCCATCGTGGCGGCGCTGGTCGCCGCCCACCACGGCTCGGTCGAGGTGGCCGAGACACCCGGCGGTGGGGCCACCTTCCGGGTCCGGCTTCCGCTGCTTCCACAGATCGACGGAGCGGGCGAGTGACTTTCAGCCAACTTCCAGGACGGTTCCAGCTTGATCGCAGTGCTGGGGGAGAAGGTAGTGCCATGACCGAGTTCGAGTCCGACCCGCAGCGCCGGCCGGCCCCCACCGACGCCGAGCCGTCGCACCCCACCGCCGAGCTGCCGCGCGACGAGCGCGCGCAGTCCGACTCCCCGACCACTCCCGTTCCGGTCGTTTCGACCACCGATGACACACAGACCACCCCGGTCACGGCTGCACCGACCGCGCCCGCCGCGTACGCCGGCCAGCCGGCCAGCGCGCCGCCGGCCACCGCCCAGCCGACCGGGTACGAGCCGCCGACCGGGTACGAGCCGCCCACCGCCACGCCTTCCGCGCCGCCGTACCCGGTCTCCGGCTACCCGGCGTCCGGCCAGCCCGGCTACCCGCAGCCGACCGCTGGCCAGTACCCCGGTGCCCCCTGGTACGCGGGCCAGCAGTCCGGCTGGGCCGGCGGGGGCCAGCCGGGCATGGCGTACCCGCCGCACCAGCAGCACGCCCAGCAGCACGCCCAGCACCCCGGGCAGCAGCACCCTCAGCACCCGGGGCAGCCGGCCCCGCCGTGGGGCCCGCAGGTCGCGCCACCCGGCAGCGGCCCTCGGCCGGGTCGGATCGCCAAGTTCGCCGGCGCCGGCGTCGCGGTGTTCGCCCTGATGCTCGGATCCGGCGTGGCCGGCGGAGCACTCGCGCTCGCCGTCGACGGTGACAGCGGCGGCGTCACCCGCACCTACTCGGCGGCCCCGGTGATCAACGGCGCCGACCTGCCGAAGATCGCCGCATCCGTGCAGGACAGCGTCGTCTCGATCACCACCGACAGTGGTGAGGGCTCCGGGGTCGTGCTCAGCGAGGACGGGTACGTGCTGACCAACAACCACGTGGTCGCCTCCGCCGCTGGCGGGACCGTGCGGGTGGTCTTCGCTGACGGCAAGACCGCCGACGCGAAGATCACCGGCACCGACCCGAAGACCGACCTGGCCGTGGTCAAGGCCAACGGGGTGAGCGACCTCAAGCCGGCCACCCTCGGCGACAGCGACGCCATGCAGGTCGGCGACCAGGTGCTCGCCCTGGGCAGCCCGCTCGGCCTGCAGGGTTCGGTGACCTCGGGCATCCTCAGCGCCCGGGACCGCACCATCCGGGCCGGCGAGAGCCAGCAGCAGGACCCGACCCAGCAGAGCCAGCCCGTCAGCTCGATCTCCGGACTGCTCCAGACCGACGCCCCGATCAACCCGGGTAACTCCGGCGGAGCGCTGGTCAACACCCGGGGCGAGGTGATCGGTATCAACACCGCCATCGCGACCTCCGGGCAGAGCACCGGCAACATCGGCGTCGGTTTCGCCATCCCCAGCAACAAGGCCAAGGACGTCGCGGGCAAGCTCCAGCGCGGCGAGAAGGTCAGCCACCCGTCGCTCGGGGTGGGCGTCAACCAGGCCGAGGGCGGCGGCGCGCTCGTCGCGTCGATCACCGCGGGCAGCCCGGCCGAGAAGGCCGGCCTGCAACGTGGCGACGTCGTCACCCGGTTCGGCGACAAGCCGGTCAACGATTCGGACGACCTGGTCGGTGCGGTGCAGGCCGGCAAGGTCGGCGACCGGGTCGAGGTGCAGTTCAAGCGCAACGGTGTCGAGAAGTCGGCAACCGTGACGCTCGCCGAGACGTCCTAACCGACATCTGAACCTGCCTCCTCCCTCCGGCGGCGGGTGGCGGGGCCAAGGGGGTTGGCTCCGTCACCCGCCGCTCTTTTCCGCCCGACGGCGGTTCACCCGGATCGGGTGAACCGCCGTCACCCGTTTTGCCGGCAGGTTCACTGGACGAGTTCTCGGCAACCGGAACCGGGGGGTGGGCGCCATGACCGAGGTGGTGGATGTCCGCGACGACCAGCGGATCCAACGGGACGTCCTGGCAGAGCTGGCCTGGGACGCCCGGCTGCAACCGAACGAGATCGGCGTGACCGTCGACGAGGGCGTGGTCACCCTCACCGGATTCGTGGACGGTGCCGCCCGCAGTTGGGCCGCGACCCGGTGCGCCCAGCGGGTCCGCGGCGTACGGGCGGTGACCGACGAGATCGAGGTGCGGCTGCCGGGTACGCCGGGGCGTACCGACGGCGAGGTGGCCATCGCCGTCTCCCGCGCGCTGGAGTGGGACAGCTTCGTGCCCGCCGAGCGGTTGGACGTGACCGTGGCCAACGGCTGGGTGATGTTGCGTGGGGAGGTCGAATTCGGGTGGCAGCGGCGCGCCGCGGAGGGGGAAGTGCGCCGGCTCGACGGCGTACGGGGGATCGCCAACCTGATCGAGGTACGACCTCCGGTGCCACTGGCCGCTGATCGGCTACGTCGGGACGTCCAGCGGGCGCTGCTGCGCACGATCGGTGCCGAGCGGGTGACCGTCGAGGTGGACGGCGACACGCTGGTCCTCGCCGGGGTGGTCCGTTCGTGGTGGGAACGCGACCAGGTCGAGCGGGTGGCCTGGTCCGCGCCCGGGGTGCGGGTGGTCCACGACCAACTCCTGGTGGGCGGGTGACCGTCCGCTCTGTCCGGTTTACCGGAGACGTCACAGGGAAACCGCCGCCGACCATGCCGACCGGCGTTGACGCCGCACCGGGGATCAACGGGGAGGACTCGTGGCCGTGACCCACCCGCCTGCGGGCCGCCCTGGTGAGCGGTCGTTGCGCATCGCGATGGTGGTTCCTCCCTGGTTGTCCGTTCCGCCGCCCGGCTACGGCGGTCTTGAGCAGGTCGTCGCCGTCCTGGTGGACGCGCTGACGAGGCAGGGGCACGCGGTGACCCTGTTCGGTGCCGGTGATCACCACGGCACCGCCGCCGACGGCTTCGTCTCCACCGTTCCCGAGGTCCAGTACGAGCGGCTCGGCGAGTCACTGCCGGAGCTGGCCCACCTGGCCCGGGTGAATCGACTCATCACGCCGGCCGACTTCGACGTGATCCACGACCACACCACGATCGGCCCGCTGCTCGCCGGCCGCCGGGCCGTGCCGACGGTCGCGACCGTGCACGGCAACCCGGTGGGGGAGTACGGGGACGTGCTCGGCGACATCGATGCGGGTGTCGCCCTGGTGGCGATCTCGCACGCCCAGCGCCGGCTGAACCCCGGCCTGCCCTGGGCGGGCACGGTGCACAACGCGCTGGACATCCGTGGTTTTCCGCGCAAGACCGAGCCCGGCCCGGGGCCGGTGCTGTGGCTGGCCCGGTTCAGCCCGGACAAGGGCCCGGACATCGCCATCCGGGCATGCCGGGCGGCCGGGTTGCCGCTGCTGCTGGCCGGCAAGTGCAACGAGCCGGCCGAGCGCCGCTACTACGAGCAGGTCGTCGCGCCACTGGTCGACGAGGACGTGACCGTCGTGCTCAACGCCAACCGCGCCGAGACGCTCCGGATGCTGGTCGACGCCCGCTGCCTGATCATGCCGATCCAGTGGGATGAGCCGTTCGGCATGGTGATGCTGGAGGCGATGGCGACCGGCACACCGGTGGTCGCGCTCAACCGGGGTGCGGTGCCGGAGCTGGTCCGACCCGGGCTGACCGGGCTGGTCTGTGAGCGGCCGGAGGAGCTACCCGGAGCGTTGCTGGCAGCAGAGCGACTCGACCCGGAGGACTGCGTGGCGCACGTCGCGGAGAACTTCTCAGTCGAGCGGATGGCGTACGGCTACGCGGAGGTCTACCGGCGTTTCGCCGCAGGCCGGCACGACATCCGCGGATCGGCCCCGGTGTCGGCCCGCTGATCCGGCGTCCACGGGTGGTCAGACCCGGGCCGCACCCAGCTCGGCGATGGCGGCGTCGAGCTGCTGCGCGTACGCCGGACTGATGCCGCCCTCGCCGAGGCGGACCGTGACCTTCTCGCGCAGCCGGGCCACCGGCGGTGCCAGCTCGTCGCGGCCGGAGCTGACCGCGGCGGTCAGGTTTCGCAGCTCGTTGCGGAGGTCGAGGCCGACGTCGGCACGGATCTCCCCGGCGCTCAACCCGGTGCCGATCAGCTCGTCGACCCGGTTGGCGGCCTCGACCAGGGTGCCCGGATCCCCGGTGGGCGAGCCGGTGCTCGGCTTCGCCGACGGTGAGGCGGTCGGCTCGGACGGCACGGAGGCCGGCGGGTCTGCGGGGCTGGTCGTCAACGGGCCGACCGTGGGCTGCGTCCGGTGCGCCGGCTCCTGATCGGGCAGGAGAGCCACGCCGGCCAGCGTCACTCCGACCGCCAGGACCACGGGGACCAGGAACAACGCCAGCCGCCGTCGCGACCAGCCCGCCCCGGCCGGCACGGCCGCCGTCTCTCCGGCCGCCGTCTCTCCGGCCGTCGTCGGGACGCCGACCGGCTGCGGCGGCAGGGGCCGGGTGGGCACCCGGACGGTCACCTCCGGGGGATCGGCCGGCAGCAGTTGGTCGCGTAGCACGGTGGCGACCTGCCGGGCGGTCGGTCGGTCAGCCGGGTTCCGGGCGAGGCTGCGCAGGCAGATCTGGACCACCGGTGGGGGCAGCTCCGGCAGCTCGGCGAGCGTCGGCGGCGGGCCGCTGGCCAACGCGGCGCTGAGCTGCTCCCAGGTGTCCGCCGGGTACGGAACCCGGCCGGTCAGCGCCTCGTGCAGCAGGACGCCGAGCGAGTACACGTCGGTGGACGGCTGGGCCGGCGCGCCGTCGAGCCGTTCCGGGGCGACGTACGCCGGGGTGCCGAAGGTCTCGCCGTCCTCGTCCTCGTCAGGAGCGCCGATCCGGGTGGCGATGCCGAAGTCGAGCACCTTGACACCCGTCCCGGTCATCATCACGTTGGCCGGGGTGATGTCCCGGTGCACGATGCCGAGCCGGTGCGCGGCGGCCAGCGCGTCCGCGACCTGCGCACCCACCTCGACCGCCTCGGTCCACGGCAACGGACCCTCGGTGAGTCTCAGCTCCAACTCCTCGCCGCTGAGCAGCTCCATGACCACGAACGACGTGATCGAGCCGTCCGGGGCGACCGTCTCGCCGTAGTCGTGCACCGACGTCACGTGCGGGTGCACCAACTGGGCGGCGGCCCGGGCCTCCTCGCGCACCATGCCTCGGAACCGCGCGTCAGCGGCCAGCGACGGGGCGAGCACCTTGAGCGCGACGACCCGGTCCAGCACCTCGTCCCGGGCACGCCAGATCACCGACATGCCGCCGGCGCCGATCTGGTCGAGAAGCCGGTATCTGCGGGCCAGCAGTCGGCCTGGATGCAGTGCTGCCTTCACGGATCGCACCTGCCTCGGGGGTGGGAGCGGTATCAGGTTGCGCGAATGTGTCCTGCCTGTCAACGCCGTTGCCGCCCGGCCGATGGTCGGAGCCTGGCGTGCGCCGACCATCCGGCGACGGTGGCCGAGCGGTCTGCTGCGGGCCCGTGCCAGGATGAGGGGCATGGCGGGGGGACCGGTGGCGTTCGTACTCGGCGGCGGGGGAGTGCTCGGCGCGGTCGAGGTGGGCATGTTGCGAGCGCTGTTCCGCGCCGGCATCCAACCCGACATGGTGCTCGGCACCTCGATCGGCGCGGTGAACGGCGCGCTGGTCGCCGCCGACCCGTCGGAGGCGGTGACCGACCGTCTCGTCCGGCTCTGGGCCTCGCCGGAGGCGAGCGAGGTGTACGGCGACTCGGTCGCCCGGCAGCTGCGCCGCTTCGCCGCCCGCACCCACCTGCACTCACCCCGGCCGCTGCGCCGCCTGCTGGAGAGCGAGCTGGGGGTGGACACCACGTTCGCCGATCTGCGGGTGCCGTTCCGCTGCTGCGCCGCGAACATCGAGCGGGCCGCCGAGCACTGGTTCGACAGTGGCCCGGTGGTGCCGGCGGTGCTGGCGTCGGCCTCGGTGCCGGGCCTGCTCCCGCCCATGGAGATCAACGGCGCGCACTACGTGGACGGCGGCATCGTCAACTCCATTCCGATCGGCGAGGCGGTGGCCGTCGGCGCTCGCCAGATCTTCGTCCTCCAGGTGGGTCGGATCGAACGGGAGCTGACGCCGCCCCGACGGCCGTGGGAGATCGCACAGGTTGCGTTCGAGATATCCCGCCGGCACCGCTTCTTCCGGGAGATGGCGGCGCTGCCCGAGGGGGTGGAGGTGCACGTCCTGCCAACCGGAGGGCTGAACCCACGCGACGACACCCCATGGGCGTACCGGGACATGGCGGCGGTGGGTCGGCGGATCAGCCGGGCGTACACCGCCTCCCGGCGCTACCTCGCCACCAACGTGGAGCGGTGATGCCGCTGCCCCCCAGGTGGCTGCGTCGGTTGTTGATCGCCCCCGCCGTGGTGGTGCTCGCGTTCGTCGTGGTCACCACGTTGCCGGTCTGGGCGCTGCTCGCCGCAGCCGCCTCCCCGCTGGTCCCGGGCCGGTTGCGCCCGCTGCGACTGCTCTGGATCGGCTGCGTCTACCTCGTCTGGGATGCCGCCGCGCTACTCGCGCTCTTCGTGCTCTGGGTCGCCTCCGGCTTCGGCTGGCGGGCCCGGTCCCCGGCCTTCCAGCGCGCACACTACGTGCTCGCCGGCTGGTTCCTGCGGGTGCTGTTCTGGCAGGCCCGCTGGACACTGCGGTTGAGCATCGACGTGGTGGGCACCGACCCGGACACTGCGCTGCCCGGCCGACCCGAGTTGGTGCTCTGCCGGCACGCCGGGCCGGGTGACTCGTTCATCCTGATCCACGGGCTGGTCAACTGGTTCAACCGGGAGCCACGGATCGTCCTCAAGGACAGCCTCCAGTGGGACCCGGCGATCGACGTGCTGCTCAACCGGCTGCCCAACCGGTTCATCGCACCGACACCGGAGCGCGGCGAGGAGACGGTACGCCAGGTCGGGCACCTGGCCTCCGGCCTGGACGACAACGACGCGTTCGTGATCTTTCCGGAGGGCGGCAACTTCACCCCCAAACGGCGACTGCGCGCCATCGCCCGGCTGCGTTCCCTCGGCCTGGAACGGATGGCCCTGCGCGCCGAGCGGATGCGCCACGTGCTCGCCCCGCAGCCCGGCGGGATGCTCGCCGCGCTGGACGCCGCCCCGGACGCCGGGGTCATCTTCGTCGCCCACACCGGGCTGGACCGGATGCTCACCGTCGCCGACGTGTGGCGGGAACTGCCGATGGACAAGCGGATCGTGATGCGGTTCTGGTCGGTGCCACCGGAGGACGTACCGGTCGGACGGCAGGAACGCATCGACTGGCTCTTCGATTGGTGGGCGCAGATCGATACCTGGATCGCGGCCAATCGGTGAGCGCGAGGAGTGCAGCGAAGCGGAGCCCCGCAGTCGCGAACGAAAGGCGGGCTCGGTCGGACAATGCCGCGTAGGGTGCGGTCGTGGACCAGATCTGCGTGGTGACGACGGTGGTGGATGCGCGTTCGGTCGCCGACGTGCTGGCGGCCGCGACCGTCGCTGGCCGGCTCGCCGCCTGCGCCCAGGTGGGTGGTCAGGTGGACAGCACCTACTGGTGGCGGTCCGGAATGGAGACCAGCACCGAGTGGTCCGTGCAGTTCAAGACCTCACCGGACCGGCTATCCGCGCTGGTGGATCAGATCCGGGTCAGTCACCCGTACGAGGTGCCGGAGATCCTGGTGTCCAGGGTGGAGAGTGGCGATCCGGCGTATGCCACCTGGGTGTACGAGCACACCCGACCCTGAGTACGCGCACTCTTTGCCGCGCCCGGGTCGGTTCCGGATGATGACCGGGTGGATCACACCCGCTATCCCTGCCCCGCCTGCGGTGCCCCGGCCGACCTGAGCACCGGTTGCACCGGCTGCCGCCGTGCGCCCGACCCGATCGCCGCTGAGGTGGTCCGGTTGGGTCGGGAGGTCGCCCAGCTTGAGCCGGAGGTGGAGCGGGCCCGCCGTACGTACACCGAGTTGGCCGGCCGCCTGTCGGCCACGTCGCGGCGGCGGGCGGAGCTGGCGGCGGTCGTCCGCGCCGGGTTGGCTGCTTCCGTCGTGGCGCGCCCGGCGCCTCTCGTCGGCCCGGTGCCGCCGCCGCCGATCGCTCCGGTGCCGCCGGTTGGTCCGGGACCGGGCGCTACGGCGGTTTCGGCACCGGGTGCGGCGGAGACGTCGACCCGGACTGTCCAGGGTCTGCTCTTCGTCCTCGGTGGACTCCTGCTGGGCACTGCGGCGGTGGTGTTCACGGCGGTGGCCTGGGCGGCGGTGGGGGTCGGCGGGCGGGCGTTGATCCTGGCGGCGTTCACGGCGCTCGCTCTGGCCGTACCGCTGCTGGCGGTCCGTCGCGGGCTGCGCGGCACGGCGGAGACGTTCGCCGCGGTGGGGTTGCTGCTGGTGGTGCTGGACGGTTACGCGGCCTGGTCGGTGGATTTGGCTGGCGTGGCCGGCTGGCCGGGCAGCCGGTACGCCGCGCTGGTCGGGGGGGTCAGCGCGGCGGTCGCCGTGGCGTACGGCCGGTGGAGCAGGTTGACCGGGCCATGGTTCGCCGCCCTGCTGGTCGTCCAGCCGGTGTTGCCGTTGCTCGCTGCCGAGGCGGAACCGGGCGCGGCCGGTTGGGCGTTGGTCCTGCTCGGGGTGGCGTTGCTGAACCTGGCTGTGCTGGTCACGCTGCGCGGCCGGGAAGGGGCGGCGCAACTCGTCGGCCGGGTGCTGGCCGGGATCGGGCACGGCGGCGCGCTCGTTGCTGCCGCTGGCTGCGCCCTGGTGCCGCTGATCCTCGGGCGGGCGGCGGGTTCGCCACTGCTGGCCGGGCTGCCGCTGCTGCTGGTCGCGCTGACCGGGCTCGGTGCGGCCTGGCTGGTCGGGGGGCGGGCGCCGCGGGCGGTGGCCGCCGGTCTGCTGGTGCCGGTGCTCGCCGCCGCCCTGCTGCGCCCGGTGGCCGAACTGCGGCCGTCACTGCTGCTGCTCGCGGCGGCGATGGTGGCCGTCGGGCTGGCCGCCGCGGTGCGGCTGCTGCCGGACGCGACCCGAGCGGAGGCGGCTGGTGCCGGTGGTGGGTGGACCGGTCCGCGCGTCGGGGCGCTGCTGGTCGCGGCGGGCACTGCGCAGGTGGCCGTGCTGATCCTCGCCGCGCTCGCCGTCGCGACCTTCGTCCGGTCGATGCCGCCGTGGGGCGGGGCCGCGACGGGGCCGGATCTGGACTGGGGCTGGCAGCTGGCACCCGCCGTGGCGTTGGCGATCGGCGCGACGGTGCTGCTGATGCCCCGGGGTGCGCGGGCGGTGCTCGCCACGACCGGCGCGGTGGCGGTGCTGCTCGCCCTGCCCGCCGGCTGGCCGGCCGCCTGGCCGGCGGTGCTGGCCATCGACCTGGTCGGCGGGGTCGCGCTGCTGCTCGCCGTGCTGGCCCGCCCGGCGACGCGCCCGGTCTCCCTGCTCGCCCGCGCGCTCGGCGGTGCCGTCCTGCTCGGGCACGGGCTGCTGGTCGCCCTGGCCGCCCCGGCCGGTGTCCTGGTGGCGCTCGGCATCATCGCCGTGGTCGGGTTGGCACTGGCCGTACGACGGGGCATCGGACCGTACCGGCACGTCGCCGGAATGGGTCTGCTGGTCGCGCAGCTCGCGCTGCCCGGGATCGCGGTGGTGGCGCTGTTCGCCGCGGGCGCGCCGCCGTGGTGGCAGGCCCGGCTCGCGCTGGTCGCCGCCGGGCTGCCGCTGGTCGCGGTGCTCGCGGCGCGTCGCCACCGGGTGGAGCTGACCGGGTACGCGGTGACCGGCGCCGTGATCGCCGTGACCGTGCCCGGACTCGCGCCGCTGGTCGTGGCGGGGGACGAGCCGTTCGCGCTGTACGCCGCGCTGGCGGCGCTGGGCGTCGCGCTCATCGCCCTGTGGGACCGACCGGTGGCCGTGGCCCACGAGCCGGCCCGGTCGGGCGAGCCGGGGGACGCTGGGTCGCCGGCTGGGGTGCCGGCGGTCGGGGGGTCGCCGGTCGGGGAGGCGGCGGTGATCGGCCGGTCGGGCCTCGTGGTGGCGGGCGGCGTGCTGGCGGTGGTCGCTGCCCTGGCGGCCCTGCCGACGGTGCTGACCGTGCTCGTGTCGCCGTACGGCGGCGGGGGGTCGGTCTGGTCGGGGGTGCCCACGGTCGTCGCCGACCCGGCGGCGCTCCCCGTCGGGCTGGCGCTGGTCGTGCTGGCGGTGACCGCTGTGCTGGCCGGTCGGCGGGTTCTCCCACCGGCGCTGCCGGCGTTGCCGTTCGTCGGGGCCGCGCTGCCGGTGCTGCTCGTCGCGGTCGGCGCGCCGTGGCCGGTGCTGCCGGCTGCTGTCCTGCTCGCCGGGGTGGCCGCGCTGCTGTTCGCCGCCCTGGCGGCGCCCCGCCCGGCGCTCGCGCCGATCGCCGTACCGATGGGGACGGTGCTGGTCGCCTCCGGTGTGGTGGGTCTGTTGGCCACCCGGGCCGGCACGCTCGCTGCCGAGGGGGTGCTGTTGGTGGCGGCGGTGGTCGTCGCCGTCGGGGCACGCGCGGTCGAGGTGCGTGTCGCCGGTTGCCTCGCCGCGGTGGGTACGGCGTCCGCGCTGGCGGTGACCGCCCCGCTCGCCGGAGGGCTGCCGTTGCGGGCTGCGGCGTACCCGTTGCTCGCGGTGGCCGCGCTGGTCCTGGCCGTCGCCGCCGCGACCACCCCGTCGCGGGCGGCCGCCACCACCCCGTCGCCGGCCGATGTGACGACTCCGTCGCGGGCGGTCGTGACCATCCCGCCGGGGGCCGGGGTCGGGCGGGTGCTGGACGCTGCCGCGCAGGCGGTGGCGCTGGTGGCGGCGGTGCTCGCCGTCGAGGTGGCGCGACATCTCGCGACCGTCTGCGTGCTCTGGGGTGCTGCCGTCGCGCTGCGGCTGTTGCGCCGGGGTGAGCCGGCCAGCCGGCGGTGGGTGTTCGCCGGCATCGCCGCCGGCAGCGAGTTGCTCGGGGCGTGGGTGCTGCTGGCCGCTGGCGGGGTGACCGTGCTGGAGGCGTACACCCTGCCGGCCGCCGGGCTCGCCCTCGGCGCGGGTCTGCTGGCGCTGCGGACCCGGCCCGGGCTGACGAGCTGGCCCGCCCTCGGCCCGGGGCTGGTCGCGGCGCTGCTGCCGAGCCTCATGTCGGTGCTGGCCGGGCCGGACCCGCAGCCGTGGCGACGACTGCTGCTCGGTGCGGCGGCGCTGGGCGCGGTGCTGGCCGGCGCGACCCGCCGTTGGCAGGCGCCGGTGCTGCTCGGTGGCGGGGTGCTGGCGCTGTTGGCGCTACACGAGCTGGCGCGCGGCTGGGACCTGCTGCCCCGATGGATCTACCTGGGTGCCGGCGGGCTGGCGCTGGTCGGGCTCGCCGCCACCTACGAGCGGCGGCGGCGTGACCTGGCACGGTTGCGCGCCGTGGTGGGCCGGCTGGGCTGAGCCGCACGACCGGGGGTAGGGCGAGCCCTACCCCCGGTCCGGGGGTTGCCAGGGTTACTCACCGCTACTGCTGGCGGGAGACTTGACAATAAGCCCGAACCACCCCGGTACGGGCGCAAGCGGATCGGGAGCAGCGATGGCGCTCGGAGCGGTGGCGGAACCGCCGGTACAACGGCGAGGTAGTGACTACGCACAGTTGTCCCGACGCATCAGCCAGGCTGGCCTGCTGGAGCGACGCCCCGGCTGGTACGTCACCCGCATCGTGCTCACCCTCGGGGCCTTCGTGGCCGGCTGGGTGGCCGTGTTCCTGCTCGGTGACTCCTGGTGGCAGCTGCCGCTCGCGGCCCTGATGGCGGTGGCCACCACCCAGGTCGCGTTCCTCGGCCACGACGCGGGGCACCGCCAGATGTTCCGTCGGCGCGGTCCCAGCGAGCTGGTGGGGCTGTTCGCCGGCAACGTGGCGGTGGGCATCAGCTACGGCTGGTGGGTCGACAAGCACAATCGGCACCACGCCAACCCGAACCACGAGGACGAGGACCCGGACGTCGGCGCAGGCGCCCTGGTGTGGACGCCCGAGCAGGCGCTGGAGACCCGCGGCGTCAACCGTTGGCTGGCCAAGCGGCAGGCGTACCTCTTCTTCCCGATGCTCCTGCTGGAGGGTCTGAGCCTGCACGTGCACAGCATCCGGGCGATCATCGGCCGTGAACCGGACGGCCGGTACACCACCCCGATGCGGCGCCGAGCGGTCGAGGCGGTGCTGCTCGTCGCACACACCGCCGGCTATGTGGCGCTGCTGCTCGCGGTCATGTCGCCGGTCAAGGCGCTGCTCTTCGCCGCCGTACACCAGGCGCTGTGGGGTCTCTACATGGGCTGCGCGTTCGCGCCAAACCACAAGGGCATGCCGATGCCGACCGCCGAGGACGAGCTGGACTTCCTGCGTAAGCAGGTGCTGACCTCCCGGAACGTGCGCGGCGGCCGGATGGTGGACACCGCGTTGGGCGGGCTCAACTACCAGATCGAGCACCACCTGTTCCCGAACATGCCGCGCGCCAACCTGGGCCGGGCCCAGCCGATCGTGCGCGCCTACTGCGCCGAGCAGGGCATCCCGTACGCCGAGACGGGGCTGGTCGAGTCGTACCGGCAGGCACTCGGCCACCTGCACGACGTGGGCCGGCCGCTGCGCGGCTGAGCACGCAGGCCGCTGCGCGGCTGAGCACGCAGGCCGCTGGGCGGCTGAGGACATACGTGGGCGGGGGCGGTGCCGGAATGGCACCGCCCCCGCTTCGGCCTGTGGGCCTCACCGACACCCCGCTACCGCTGGCTCGATGCCGACGGCCGCCCCCGGTAGGGTCGGCGCATGGCAGACCTGCTCACCGCGGAAGCGGTGCGAGACGAGTTGGGCGGGCTGATGGGCTGGTCCCCGGCCCGGCGGATCGACGAAGTCATCTGGAGTGTCCGATGAGATTCGAGATCAGCAAGGTACTGGACGCCATTGAGGGCCGGGTCTGCACGGACCCGTTACTGGCTCGGGCCGTGCTCGACCTGGCCGAGGTGATCCGCTACCAGGACCTCGACGGCGGCCGGCCAGCCAGCCTGCTGCGCCTGGGCATGGTCATCGACGCGCTCTCCCGCGAGCTGGAGGAGGACAGCGTCCAGGTCTACGCGGTGGTGCACCGGGCGCTGCTCTCCGATGCCGACCTCACCTCCAACGAGCGGATGGTGGTCCGGCGTTGGGCCGACGACGGGCTCGTCGAGGTGCTCGACAATCCGGGCGACCGGATGTTGGAGGTCGCCGACCTGCTCGGGTTGCCGGTGCTCAGCCGGGTCCGCTTCGACGGGCTGCGCGGCCGGTTCCCGTGGCTGGTCGAGCAGGCCGGTCGGGTGCTCGCGCCGGTGCCGGGCGCCGGTGGGCCGGTGTTCATCGCGCACGTCGGTGGCGGGCACTCGCCGGTGGCCGGCAAGCGCTCGCAGACCGGGGCAAAGCTGCTGGCCCGCCAGTGGCACTGCCCGGAGTCGGGTTGCGCGCTGTTCGGCAGCGGTGGTGGGGGCGGAGCGTTCGCCGACCTGGCCCCGGCGGCGGAACGCAGCCCGGCCGGGCAGCCGCCACCCGCGCTGCGCAATGGCGTACCGACCTGCCCCCGGCACGGCGTACGCCTCGGTGACGCCGGCCCTCGGCCGCGTACGGAGGTGCTCGCGGTGCGCGTCGGCGGCCTGGTCCGGCGGCGGTTCGTGGTGAGCGAGGAGCGGCCCGTCGTAGCTGGCCGGGCCCCGGAGCAGGACGGCGGGATCATGCTCGGGCAGTGGCTCAACGATGAGGCCCGGCGGTGGATCAGCCGTGGCCACGTCCGCTTCGAGCTGCGCGTCGGCGAGGTCATCGTGACCGACGTCAGCACCAACGGCTCCGGCATCCGCCCGGCCGGCTCGATGGCTGAATCGGACCGGGTTCCCCTGGCCCCCCAGCAGTCCCGGGTGTTGGGCGAGAACGACATGGTGGAGCTCTACCCCGGGGTGCAGATCGGTCGCGCCGAGGAGTTGCCCGCCGGCGCCCCGTTCACCCCCACCTCAGTAATGGCCGAAGCCCCAACGATGGCCATGCGCCTACCCCGCCCCTAACGCGTCGCCCCGTCCCCCGCGCCGCACCCCGCCCGCTCCGCGCACCCCTGCTCCGTCCACCCCTGCTCCGTCGATCTAGGGCATATCGTCGTGATTCGAGATCATTAAGCGACGATATGCCCTAGATCAACGGGAGCGAGGGGGCGCGGGGCGAGGGCGCGGCGGGCAGCGGAGGGGCGGCGGGTTAGGCGGCCAGGACCTCGGCTAGCCGGGCTACTGCTTGGTCGATCTCGTCTTCGGTGATGACCAGGGGTGGGGCTAGGCGGATGGTGGAGCCGTGGGTGTCCTTGGCGAGGACGCCGCGCTCCATCAGGCGCTCACACGCTTCGCGCCCGCTCATCAGCGCCGGGTCGATGTCCAGACCGGCCCACAGACCGCGGACACGTACCCCGACGAGGCCCTTGCCGACCAGCCCTTCCAGGCCGGTCCGCAGCCGCTCACCCAGCTCGGCCGAGCGGCGCTGGAACTCGCCGGTGGCCAGCAGCCGGACCACCTCGATCGCCACCGCGCAGGCGAGCGGGTTGCCGCCGAAGGTGGAGCCGTGCTGGCCGGGCTTGAGCACGCCGAGCACGTCGGCGTTCGCGGCTACCGCGGAGACGGGCACGATGCCGCCGCCGAGCGCTTTGCCCAGCAGGTACATGTCCGGCACGACGCCCTCGTGGTCACAGGCGAAGGTCTTGCCGGTACGGCCCAGACCGGACTGGATCTCGTCGGCGATGAAGAGCACGTTGCGCTCGGTGCAGACCTGGCGGACGCCCGGCAGGTAGCCCTCCGGCGGCACCACCACGCCCTGCTCACCCTGGATCGGCTCCAGCAGCACGGCCACGGTGTTCTCGTCGATCGCGGCGGTCAGCGCCTCCAGGTCGCCGTACGGCACGACCGTGAACCCCGGGGTGTACGGCCCGAAGTCGGCGCGGGCGTCCTCGTCGGTGGAGAAGCTCACGATGGTGGTGGTGCGGCCGTGGAAGTTGCCCTCGGCGACCACGATGTTGGCCTGCCCGGCGGCCACGCCCTTGACCTGGTAGCCCCACTTGCGGGCCACCTTGATCCCGGTCTCCACCGCCTCGGCCCCGGTGTTCATCGGCAGCACCAGGTCCTTGCCGCACAGCTCGGCCAGCTCCCGGCAGAAGTCGGCGAACTGGTCGTGGATGAACGCCCGGCTGGTCAGCGTCAGCCGGTCCAGCTGTGCGTGCGCGGCGGCGATGAGCTGCGGGTGCCGGTGGCCGAAGTTGAGCGCGGAGTAGCCGGCCAGGCAGTCCAGGTAGCGGCGACCGTCCACGTCGGTGAGCCAGGCACCTTCCGCGGACGAGATCACCACCGGCAGCGGGTGGTAGTTGTGCGCTGTCCAGCGCTCGGCGTCCCGGACTGCTCCCGGCGTCCGCAGGATGTCATCCACGATCACTTGCTTGCCTTTCCCTGACGGAGTCGTAGCGTGCAGCACTTCGGTCCGCCGCCGGCCTTACGCAGCTCGGACAGGTCGACACCGATGGTCTCGTAGCCCCGGTCGCGCAGTTTGGCGGCCAGGTCAGTGGCCTGCGCGGGCAGCACCACGTGCCGCCCGTCGCTGACCGCGTTCAGCCCCAGCACCTCGGCGTCGGCCATGGTGGCGTGCACCGCGTCGGGGAAGAGTCGGCGCAGCACGGCCTGGCTGCCGGGGGAGAACGCCTCGGGCAGGTACGCCACGGTCCGCTCGTCGAGCACGGTGAGCGCGGTGTCCAGGTGGTAGAAGCGCGGGTCGACCAGTTGCATGGTGATCACCGGGTAGCCGAAGACCTCCTGCAACTGGGCGTGCGAGGCGTGTGCGGTGCGGAAGCCGGTGCCGGCCAGCAGGTGGTCACCGGCCAGCAGGACGTCGCCCTCGCCCTCGTTGACGTGCTTCGGGTCGTACATCTCGAAGCCGGCGGCCTCGAACCAGGCTCGGTAGGCCGGCGCCTCGTCGGCGCGCTGCGGGTCGCGGAACTGCACGGCCATCGCCTTGCCGTCGATCACGGTGCCACCGTTGGCGGCGAAGACCATGTCGGGCAGGCCGGGCACCGGGGTGATCTCCTCGACGGTGTGGCCCAGGTCGCGGTACGTCTGGCGCAGCTGCTCCCACTGCCGGATGGCCAGCGCGGCGTCGACTGGCGCGCTCGGGTCCATCCAGGGGTTGATCGCGTAGTCGACGGCGAAGTACGTCGGCCGGCACATCAACAGGCGCTGGCTGGTGGCGTCCATCGTCATTGTCCTGCTCCCAGGGTCGGGCGCGCCCGGCCACCGTGGCCCACGGGCTGGCGCCGTTGCTCAACGTTATGCGGCGTCAGCGGCAGAATCCACCACCGAGAGTTGCGCAGACCGGATATTCGTTGCGTGTGACGGGTGTGCGGCCGCGATTCGTTGCGTTGGCGGTCGGCGGCCCCGGAAGTGCGTCGAGGCCCGGCAGTCAGCAACCTTGGAAACCCGTCGGGGCCTTCGCAGTCAGCAACCCTGGAAATGCGTCGGGGCCCGGCACTCGCCGGCCCCGGAAACACTTCAGGGGCGGCGAACCGCCGCCCCTGAAAGGGTGTCGCCCGGCCGGTGAACCACCGGATTGTTCGGGCTGCCGGCGAACCGCCGGCTTTTCGCCGGTGCATCACCGGCGAGCGGAACAGTGCCCGCTAGAAACGATCGACAAACTGTGAGTCGAGCCACTCGCGGAAGCGCTGCACCCAGTCGCCGTCGGTGGTCGGCCAGTCGAACTGGCCGGTCATCGCGAGCACCCCGATCACCACTGCGGCCAGCCCGATCAGCACGCCGAACAGCGCGTCGGTCTTGCCGGCGACGTGCCGGCGACGGGTGGCCATCAGGCCGAGCACCGAGAGCACCGCGCCGAACGCGCCGAGCCCGATGCCGTACCCGGCCAGGGTGCCGGTCAGCACGAAGAGCGCACCGGCGACGGAGACGATCAGGCCGAGGGTGGCGAGCAGGCTGGCCCGGGGCTTCGGGCCGCGCGTCACCGGCGGCTCGGGCGCGGTCGGGCCCGGGGTCGGGTCGACCGGGCGGTCGGTCGTGACCCGGTCCGTCGTGTCGGGTCGCCGGGTCGTGCCGGCGAGGTCCGTGTCCGGCTCGGCGGTGCGTCCCGTGGCCGGCTCGCTGCCGGGCCGCGGCTCAGTCTCCACGGGCCGCGCGGTGGTGGTCTCCACGGGCGGGGCGGTGGTGGTCTCCGCGGGCCGGGCGGTTTGCACGGGCCGGGCGGTGGCGGGCCGGGACTCGTTCTCCACCGGTCGGCCGGTGGCGGCTCGGGCTACGGCGGCCCGCTCGGCGGCCCGCCGCTCGGCCTCGCCGGCCTGCTCGGTGGGCGCGGCAGCGCTGCGGTACGTCGTCTGGTCGGCGTCCCGGTCGGTGACCACCGGGCGGCCAGCGGTCTCGTCGTCCGCTCGACTCACGCGGGCCGCCGAGTCGTCGCGGCCGTCGACGGCCGGGGTGTCGCGGCCGTCGATGCGGCCGTCGAGGTTCTCGTCTCGCGTCGGTGCCGGCTCGGACCGGCGGGACAGCGAAGGAATCTTGACCACTACACACCTCCTGATAAATGCGTGGTGGCCGACGGATCGGTATGGCGCCCACGCGGTACCGCCCTGAACTACCCACGTGGGCGTTTCCTGACACCAATTCCGGGTACGGCCGTGGACGGTCGCCGTTTCGATCACACGATCGTGGCCGACCAGCATCATCCGACGTCCCCGCCAAGAGGCGATCAGCGGCCGACCGGGGCAACAGCCCGGCGCACTCGCACCCCGGCCTGCCGCACGTACACCTCTCGCTTGTCGACGGCCACGCCCTTCTTGTTGAGGACGTAGCCCGTCAGCCAGACCCAACCGTGGTACGTCGGGCGGGGGTCCACACTCACCAGCCGTAGGCATAGCGCCCGATCGCCGGCGAACTGCACCGAGCACGCCTCGCCGATCAGCAGCAGGTCACCGGGCCTCAGGTCGATCACGTCGGCCAGTGCCCACGGCTGATCGGGATGCGGTGGCGGGCTCGGCAGGGCAACTCCGCGCCGCAGCGGCACACCGTGCGCCAGCGCGTCCAACTCCAGACGGGTCGATGCCGGCGGGCGAGGGTCAGCGCGGTGACCAAGAGGTATTCGTTGTACGACACGCGCACGGCGGCGTCCTTCCCGAGGAATAGCGCCGCCTCGGCTAATACGCATGAGTGAGGCGGCGCGCTTTTGTCGACGCCATTCCCGACGCTTTTCCAGAGGCCTCCGACGCGTGCCAGCATGTTCCATGCTGGCCCCCTTGTGCAATGCGCACCACCGTCCTACTCTCAGGCCGTATTGACGCACGAGGAATGGAAGACAAATGCGTGCGGGGCGAAACATTCGGTGTTGCAGGAGGGGCGCGGTGATGTTGCATGACGGATGAAACAAGCGGGTCCACGGTCCCTCGGCGGCAGCTCGGACGGCTGCTCACGCAGCTCCGCGAGGACGCCTCGGTGACGCTGGACGCCGCCGCCGGCGCACTGGACTGCTCGCGGCAGAAGGTGTGGCGCATCGAGAAGGGGTTGGTCCCGGTGCGTGTGGTGGACGCCCGTGCGATGTGCGCTCTCTACCGGGTGCCCGAGCCCATGAAGGAGATCGTCGCCGGGCTTGCGAAGGAGACTCGCGCCAGGGGTTGGTGGCACTCGTACGGCGATATCGTTCCGTCGTGGTTCTCGCTCTACGTCGGCCTGGAATCGTCCGCCGCCGCGCTGCGCCAATACGACGCCGAGCTGATCCCTGGACTTCTGCAAACCCGCGAGTACGCCAGCGAACTGTTTCGCCGGAAGAATCCGACGATGAGCGGGGAGGATCGGGAGAAGCTGGTGGAGGTCCGGTTGCAACGGCAGGGCATCCTCGTTCGTCGGCTGCCCACCGCGCCGGCCTTGAGAGTCGTTCTGAGCGAAGCCGTGCTGCACCGCACCATTCCCGACCGGCGTGCGATGGCCCAGCAGTTGCGGCACCTGCTCGACGTGGCGGCGCTGCCGAACGTGAGTCTGCGGGTGCTCCCGCTTGCCGCTGGCCCGCCCCTGGCCAGCGAGACGGGGACCTTCGTCCTGCTGGATTTCCCGCAGGCGTTCGGGAGGGCATCGACCGAGCCAACTACCGTCTACCTCGAAAACATCACCGGAGCGCTGTATCTGGACAAGCCAGCCGAGGTGGCAGCCTACGAACACGTCTGGTCGGACCTGGAAGCCCTCGCGTCGGGTGAGGCAGAATCAGAAAAATTGATCACTTCGATCATCGAGGAGCATCATGACTGACCTTGCCGGTGCCATCTGGCGCAAGAGCACCCGCAGTGGCGGGAGCGGGGGCAACTGCGTCGAGGTGGCCGACAGCCTTCCCGGTGTCGTGGGTGTGCGGGACAGCAAGGACCCGATCGGCCCGGCACTGGCCTTCGCACCGGCCGCCTGGACCGCGTTCGTTGCCGACATCAAGGGGCAGCGCCAGGGCTGACGGCACCGCCCAGCTCAGTCGGCCCTGCTGAGCGAGACTGGCTATCCTTGGCACCCGTGCCAGAGGGACACACGATCCATCGCCTGGCGGCCCGGCACGCCGAGTTGTTCGCCGGGGACAAGCTGCACGCCGCCAGCCCGCAGGGCCGCTTCGCCGAGGGCGCCGCCCGGCTCTCCGGGACCGTGCTGGAGAGCACCGAGGCGTACGGCAAGCACCTCCTGCACCACTACGCCGGTGAGCTGACGCTGCACGTACACCTCGGGCTGTACGGGAAGTTCACCGACGGGTCGGGGGAGCCGCCGGACCCGGTCGGTCAGGTGCGGCTGCGGCTGGCCAGCGACCGGCACTGGCTGGATCTGCGCGGGCCCACCGCCTGTGAGCTGCTCACCCCACCCGAGGTGGCCGCACTGCGAGGCCGCCTCGGGCCGGATCCGCTGCGCGTCGACGCCGACCCGGAGCGGGCGTACCGCAGGATTTCGCGCAGCCCCACGACGCTGGCCGCGCTGCTGCTCGACCAGTCGGTGGTGGCCGGCACCGGGTTGATCTTCGTGACCGAGGCGCTGTTCCGGGCCGGGCTGTCGCCGACGATGCCCGGCCGGCTGCTGAGCAGGGCGGGCTGGGACGCACTCTGGGCCGACCTCGTCGGGTTGATGCGGCTCGCGGTCGAGCACGGCCGGATCGACACGGTGCGCGACGCGCACCTGCCGGAGGCGATGGGTCGGCCGGCCCGGGTGGACCGGCACGGTGGCGAGGTGTACGTCTACCGCCGCCCCGGCGCGCCCTGCCACGTCTGCGGCACCGAGGTCAGCCGCGGTGAGCTGGCCGGCCGCAACCTCTACTGGTGCCGTACCTGCCAGCCCGGCTGAGCCCAGTGCCGGGCGTCAGCCCTCGTCGAGCAGCCAGCGGACCACCTCGATCTGGTGCGGAAAGACCACCTCGTCGGCGATGCTCCAGGCCAGCGTGTGCCCGATCGTCCAACCCCGGGCCCGCTCCCGGTCCAGCCCCAGCTCGGTGCTGAGCCGGTCCAGCCGGTGCCGGACGGCGGCCGGCGAGTGGCCGAGCTCCCGGCCGCGCACCATCGGCACGATCGAGAACTCCCGCTCGCCGGTCAGTGGCTTCGGATCGATGGCCAACCACGGGTCCCGGTCGGCGGCGAGCACGTTGCCGGCGTGCAGGTCCTGGTTGACCAGCACCTGCTCGCCCTGGCTCGACGCCAGATCGGTGAGCAGGGTGAGCGCCGTGTCGAGCAGCCGTCGCTCGTACGGCCGGCCGGCTCGTTCCCATGCGCGGGGCATCCGGTCGATCCAGCCGGCGGCCTCCTCGGCCAGCGGAGTGAACGGCGCGCCTGCCGGCCGCCAGAGTCGGGGCAGCAGCACGGCCACCGCGTCCAGCGCGCGGTCCATGGGCAGCTCGTGCAGCGGAGTGCCGGGTTGGCAGCGTTCCACCAGCAGGGCGCGGCGTTCCGGGTCGTGTGCGAGCAGCCGGATCGCCCCGTCGCCGTCCCAGTGGGCCAGCGCGTCGGCCTCGTGCCGACTCTCCTCGTCGGGGTACTGGAGCTTGAGCACCGAGGCCGTGCCGTCGGGCAGATCTGCCGGGAGCGCCAGGGAGGCGTAGGCGTACCGGAAGGGCGGGCCGAGTCGTAGCGACCACCGCTCGGTGCACTCCGCCAGCCACGTCGGGAGTGTGGCGAGCCAGGCCCGGCCCGCCGGTGACGCACGTACCCAGTCAAGTCCCTCGGGTAGATCCATCCGGCCATCCTGGAGCATCCACCGCGCTCTGGTGGGTCTGGGTCAGGAGCGGGGCGGCGTCAGGCGCGGGCCGCGATAGGGCAGGGTGGCGCTGTAGACCACATTGGTGGTCGTGCTGCCGAACCCGGCGAGATCGTTGACGACCTGTTCGAGGTGCGCCATCGACGTCGCGGCCACCTTCAGCACGTAACAGTCGTCCCCGGTGGTGCGCAGGCACTCCAGAATCTCCGACCGTTGATCCAGTAGCCGGTGCAGCGGTTCGTGCCGACTGCCGGGGTATTTCAGTCGGATCACCGCGAGCACGGCGAAGCCCGCCTTGGACAGGTCGACCTCGGCGCGGTAGCCGCTGATCACACCGGTCGCCTCCAGCCGCCTCACCCGCTCGGTGGTGGCCGACGCGCTCAGCTTGACCCGGCGGCTGAGCTCGGTGATCGGCAGGCGGCCGTCGCCCTGCAACTCGATCAGGATCGACCAATCGAGATCATCAAGATTCTCGGCCATCCGGCCAATCTACCGGCGGATTCACGGCAAAGGCCAGCGAAGGCAGGGATCACGGTGTTCCCGCGCCGCTCCACGCTGACTAGCGTATAACCCGTGCAAATTGGCGTGAACGTACCGAACTTCGCCCCGGGTACCGACCCCGACGTGCTGCGACAGTGGGCGCAGACGGTCGAGGGTCTCGGCTTCGACCTGCTGATGGTCTCCGACCACATAGCGGTGACACCGGACGTGGCCGAGCAGTATCCGGCGCCGTTCTACGAGCCGTTCACCACGCTGTCCTGGCTGGCCGGGGTGACCTCCCGGGTCCGGCTGGGCACCACGGTGCTCATCGTCCCGTACCGGCACCCGCTGCTCACCGCCCGGATGGCGGCGAACCTCAACCGGCTCAGCGGCGGCCGGCTCGTCCTCGGCGTCGGCGTCGGCTGGGCCCAGCAGGAGTTCGAGGCGCTCGGCGTGCCGTTCCGGCGGCGCGGCGCGCTGACCGATGATTACCTGCGCACCATGCGTGACGCCTGGCAGAACACCGACGACTACGACACGGATGCGATCCCGATCTGGGTCGGCGGCAACAGCGAAGCCGGCATGCGGCGCGCGGTGCTGCTCGGTGACGCCTGGCACCCGCTGCGGGTCACGCCCGGATGGCTGGCCGAGGCAACCGTGCGGCTGAAGGCCATCGCCGACGAACTGGGTCGCCCGGTGCCCGCGTTGATGCCGCGCATCGCACTGCGGGAGGTTCCTGAACCGATCACCGCCCCGGACCGGCTCGCCGGTGTCGGCACCATCGACCAGATCATCGCCGACCTCGACCAGATCCGTCTGCTCGGCGCGGAGACGGTCGTGCTCGACCCGTTCAACGGCGACCTGACCGAGATCCGCCAGCCCGAACGCGCCTGGCGGACACTTGCGGCCGTGGCCGCTCACCACAAATCCCAGGAGGACCGATGACCCCCGACGACGAGAAGTTTCTCCGCCGCGCCGTGGAACTCGCCAGCGAGGCAGGGGCCTCTGGCGAACGGCCCTTCGGCTCGTTGCTGGTCGGTGCGGACGGCACCGTCCTGATCGAGGACCACAACACCGTGGTCTCTGACTCGGACATCACCGCTCACCCGGAACTGAAGCTGGCCCGCTGGGCCGCTCGGGAACTCGCCGCCGACGTGGCCGCCGGCACCACCATGTTCACCAGTTGCCAGCCCTGCCCGATGTGCGCGACCGCGATCGACCGGTCCGGCCTCGGACGGGTGGTGTACGCCCTGTCCAGCGAGCAGTTCGAGGAGGTCAAGCCGGCCACCCCGCCGCTGCCCCCGGTCCGCTACGAGGGGCCGGCGCTGTTCCATGAGGCGCGCCAGCCGATCGACAACTATTACTAACCACAGCGCAGGGGCGGTGTGACGCAGCCGGAATTGACAGTCGACCGGCTACCGGAGCAGGGTTGAGCGGTGACAACGATGTCAACGGGCAAAGGGGAGGAATCGTACACATGATCCTTCCCGCAGCGCATCCGGCGCGGCCAGCCGGTTCGCGGCGTCCCGTTGGCGGTTTCCCGGCGCGGACCCGGTCCGCCCACCGATCCTGGCCGTATGTCCCTTCCCTACCCGGCGGTGACCAGCTGAGATGACCGACGTGCCCCGATCCGACGCCGCAACGACCCCCGCTCCTGCCGGGTCACCCGATCTGCCCGACCTGGACGAGTTCCTCGCCGACCAGACCCGCACGCTGCTCGACACGGCCCGCCGCGCGGTCCGGCCCGAGGGCGGCTTCTGGTGGCTGACCGACGACCGCACCCCGGACCGGAGCGAACCGGTATTCACCTGGATCACCTGCCGGATGACCCACGTGGCCGCCCTCGCCCACCGCAACGGCGACCCGGATGCCGCCGCCCTGGTCGACCACGGGATCGCCGCGCTCAACACACTGCTGCGTGACGACCGGTACGGCGGCTGGTTCAGCGCGGTGGACCAGCAGGGAGCACCCGTCAACGATCGTAAGGCCGGCTACGACCACGCGTTCGTGCTGCTCGCCGCGTCCAGCGCCGCGCGCGCCGGACGGCCCGGCGCGGACCGGCTGCTCGCCGACGCGCTGACCGTCGTGCGGGACCGGTTCTGGGACGCCGACGCCGGAGCGGTCCGCGAATCGTGGAACCGGGACTGGACGGTCACCGAGGACTACCGCGGCGCCAACAGCAGCATGCACATGGTCGAGGCGTTCCTCGCCGCTACCGCCGCCACCGGCGACGCGAGCTGGGCCGACCGCGCCCTGCAGATCGGCACCCACCTGGTGCACGGGGAGGCCGCCCGGCACGACTGGCGGCTGCCCGAGCACTTCACCGCCGGCTGGACGCCGCTGCCCGACTACAACCGGGATCGGCCAGCCGACCCCTTCCGGCCGTACGGCTCCACGATCGGCCACTGGCTGGAGTGGGCCCGGCTGCTGCTGGAGTTGGAGGCGGTCCTGCCGCAGCCACCCCGCTGGCTGCTCACCGACGTCCGTGCCCTGTTCGCCGCCTCCGTGCGCCGCGGCTGGGCGGTCGACGGCGCCGACGGCTTCGTCTACACGATCGACTGGGACGACCGGCCGGTGGTGCGCTCCCGGATGCACTGGGTGCTCGCCGAGGCCATCGGGGCGGCGGTCACCCTGCACCGCCGGACCGGGGACGCGGTCTACGCCGACTGGTACCGGGTCTTCTGGGCGTACGCCCGGCGCTACCTGATCGACGACACCGGGTGGCGGCACGAGCTGGACACACAGAACCAGCCCGCCGACACGGTCTGGCACGGCCGGCCGGACGTCTACCACGCGTACCAGGCGGTGCTGCTGTCCCGCTCGGCCGACGGGCTCGGCGGCCCCGGCCCGCTCGCACCGGGCGAGGTGACCGCGTGATCGTGGTCGCGGGTGAGGCACTGATCGACCTGGTCGTCACCGCCGAAGGGCAGCGCGCCGTGCCGGGTGGCTCCCCGGCGAACGTGGCGGTCACGCTGGCCCGGCTCGACCAGCCGGTACGACTCCTGGCCCGGCTCGGCACCGACGACTACGGTCGGCAACTCGCCGAGCACCTGAGCGTGAACAGGGTGGACCTGGCGTGGGCGGTCCGCGCCGAGGAACCGACCTCGGTGGCGGTGGCCACGCTGAACGCCACCGGGCAGGCCAGCTACGAGTTCCGGCTGGCCGGCACGGCGGACTGGCAGTGGACGCCGCAGGAGTTGCCCGAGCTGGCCGGGTCACCGGCGACCGCGCTGCACACCGGGTCGCTCGCGCTCGCGCTGGCACCCGGCGCGCAGGTGCTGGAGGACCTGCTGGCCCGGGAACGCCGCCGGGACGGGCTCACCATCTCGATCGACCTCAACCTGCGGTCGAGCATCGTCACGGACCGGGCGGCGGAGCAGGAGCGGATACGCCGGCAGGTGCGCCTTGCACACCTGGTGAAGGCCAGCGACGAGGATCTGGCCTGGCTCTACCCGGACCGGTCGGTGGCCGACGTGATGGCCGAATGGCGTGAGGCCGGAGTGTCCTGTGCGGTGGTGACCCGGGGCGGCGACGGCGCCTGGCTGCTCGCCCCGGACGGATCGCTGCACGAGGAACCGGCGGTACGCACCGTCGTGGTCGACACCGTCGGTGCCGGCGACTCCTTCACCGGTGGCCTGCTGGCAGCGTTGGCCGATCTCGACGCGCTCGGCGACCGACCCGCCGATCGGCTCGCCGCGGTAACCGAGCCGCAGTGGAATGCGGTGCTCCGACAGGCCGCGACGGTGGCCGCCCTGACCTGTAACCGCCAAGGCGCCGACCCACCAACCCGCGCCGAGGTGGATGCCCTGCGCTAACCCCAACCCCCAACCCCCAACCCCCAACCCCCAACCCCTCGCCCCGTCGATCATGGACTTGTGGTGGGCGTTTGACTGCACTTCGCGGCATACGTGCGGCACCACAACTCCATGATCGACGCGAGGCCCGAGCCCGGGGCCCGGGGCCCGCGGGCCGCGGCCCGCGCGCGAGGGGTTGGGGTTAGCGTGGGGTTGGTAGGCCTCGGGGGAGCAACCTTGTGGGGAGCACCGTGGTTGCGGGTGGGGAGTCGTCACCGGCGATCCGGCCGAACAGCCGCTGGGTGGCGACCCGGGCCAACTCCCGGGTGTCGTACCCGACGACGGTCAGCGGCCGGGGCATCAGGTGGGCCAGTTCGAAATCGTCGAAGCCGACCAGCGCGGCGTCACTGCCCCGCCGGTGCAGCTCCTGGAGCGCGCCGACGGTGAGCCGGTTGTTGGCGCAGAAGAATGCGGTGGGCGGGTCCGGCAGGTCGAGCAGCCCCGCAACCGCCCGGCCTGCCTCCTCGGGAGCGATGAGCCTCTCGCGGACCAGCGACTCGTCCGGCTCGACCCCGGCGGCGGCCAGAGCCGCCCGCGCCCCGGCCAGCCGTTCGCGCATGGTCGGCACACTCGGCGCGCCGAGCAGGAGACCCACCCGTCGGTGCCCCTCATCGAGCAGTGCGCCGACCCCGGCGTGGCTGCCGCCCCGGTTGTCCAACAGCACCGCGTCGGCCTGCAGCCCCTGCGGCGGCCGGTCCAGGAACACCACCGGCATCCCCAGCTCGACCTCGCGACGCAGGAACGAGTGGTCGGGGCCCGCCGGCACCACCAGCAGCCCGTCGACCCGACGCTGGGTGAAATCCTGCAACAGGGCGCGTTCCCGCTCCGGGTCCTCCTCCGACGAGGCGGTGATCAGCATGGTGCCGTGGGCGGCGGCGATCTCGGCGGCGACGCTGGCAATGGTCGCGTAGAACGGGTTGGCGATCTCCTCGATGAGCAGCCCGACCGTGGCGTTGAGCTGCCGGGAGCGCAGGTTGCGGGCGATGTCGTTGCGTCGGAAGCCCAGCTCGGCGATGGCGGCCAGCACCCGGCTGACCAGCTCCTGCCCCACCGGCTCGTCGTTGACCACCCGGGAGACCGTCTTCAGGCTGACATCGGCACGCCGAGCCACGTCGACCATCGTCGGGCGCCGACGCACGGTCGGCCGGGTCGGGGTCTGCGTCACGGGGTGGTCCTCCACGGCGGGCGCGGGTCAGCGGTCGAGGGCGGCGAGCGCGTCGACCGCTTTTCGGGCGGCGATGAGCACCGGGTCCCACACCGGCGCGTACGGCGGAGCGTAGCCCAGGTCCAGTGCCGTCATATCGTCCACCGTCATACCGTTCCAGAGCGCCACGGCCAGGGTGTCGATCCGTTTGGCCGCCTCGGACCACCCGACGATCTGCGCGCCGAGCAACCGGCCGCTGGGTCGCTCGGCGATCAGCTTCACGGTCATCGGGCGGGCACCGGGATAGTAGCCGGCCCGGTTGGTCGACTCGGCGACCACCGAGACGAAGTCGAAGCCAGCCTCCGAGGCCTCCCGCTCGCGCAGGCCCGTCCGACCCACCTCCAGGTCACAGACCTTGGTCACCGCCGTGCCGATCACGCCGGTGAACGTGGCGTACCCGCCGCCGATGTTGATCCCCGCGACCCGGCCCTGCTTGTTGGCGTGCGTGCCCAGCGGCACGTGCACCGGCATTCCACTGACCCGGTGCAGCGTCTCCACACAGTCACCGGCCGCCCAGACGTCGGACAGGCCGGCCACCCGCATCCGACGGTCCACCCGGATCCCACCGGTCGGCCCGATCGGCAGCCCGGCAGCCTCGGCGAGCGCGGCGTTCGGGCGTACGCCGAGGCCCAGGACCACGACGTCGGTCGGAATCGGCCCCTCGGCCGTGACCACCGCGGACACCCGGCCGTCCCGCTGCTCCAGGCCGGTCACCTTCAGGCCGGTGCGGATCGTGACGCCCAGGCCGCGCATCGCGTCGACGACCAGCTCGGCCATGTCGCCGTCCACCGTCGACATGGCCTGGTCGGACCCCTCGACCAGGGTGACGGAGAGACCACGTTGGATCAGGGCCTCGGCCATCTCCACGCCGATGTACCCGCCGCCGACCACCACGGCCCGGCGCGGCTGCGTCTCATCGTCCAGCCAGTCGCGCAGGGCCGCACCGTCGTCGAGGGTCTGCATGCCGAACACGCCACCCACGTCGGTGTTCGCCCACGGCGGCTTCACCGGCACCGCGCCGGCGGCGTACATCAGGTCGTCGAAGCGTTCGCGGACCTCGCCGCCGCCCTCCAGGTCCCGGGCCACCACCTCGCGGCTTTCCAGGTCGATGGCCGTGACCTCGTGGCGCATCCGGACGTCCATGGCGTACGTCGTGCGGAACGTCTCCGGATCCCGGGCGATCAACGCCTCCGGGCCGGGCACCAGCCCGCTGATCCAGTACGGGATGCCGCACGCCGAGTAGGAGGTGAAGTGGCCTCGCTCGAAGACCACGATTTCCAGGTCATCACGGTCGCGGCGGCGTCGGGCCTGGGACGCCGCCGACATTCCGGCGGCGTCCCCGCCGATGACGATCAGGCGTCGCGCCACGGGCTCATCCTGTCACGCTGATCAGCCACGGGTCTGCCGCGCGACGTCCTGCACCACGTCGGTGAGATTCCCGGTGCGCGCGTACACCGCGCGCTGTCGTGCCGCGCCGCTGCCGTGCCGGCGCAACCCACCCAGCAGATCGGTCACCTCGGCCCAGTCGTCGTGCTGCTCCAGCGCCGGCCGCATCCGTTCCACGAACCGGTCCAACAGCTCCCACGCCGGGCGCAGCTCGCCCGTGGTGACGTCGACGGCGTCGCCTTCCAGGCCGTCGTGGGCGGCTCGCCAGTGCGCGCCGACCAGCAGGTGATGGTCGGTCTGCAACGCCGGCCGGTCGGCCTCGACGTCCGCCATGGCGGTGGCCACCAGGGCCCGGACCAGCGCGGCGACCAGCACCGCGTCGTCCACCGACGGGCAGACGTCGCCGATCCGCAGCTCCACGGTCGGGTACTTCGCCGACAGACGGGCGTACCAGTAGAGCATCCCCTCGTCGAGCATCACCCCGCTGGCGATCAACTGGCGGATCAGCCGCTGGTAGTGCTCGTGCGACTCCAGCCACGGCGTCGGCGCCACCGACGGCCAGCGCTCCCACTCGACCGAGCGCCAGCTGGCATAGCCGGTGTCCTTGCCCCGGGCGAACGGGGAGTTGGTGGTCACGGCGTGCAGCATCGGCAGCCACGGCCGCACGTGGTTGAGCACCTGCACGCCGGTCTCCGGATCGGGCACACCCACGTGCACGTGCATGCCGTTGTTGCCGGGGCCGGGGACGAGCAGTTGGAACCGCTCGATCATCCGGTCGAAGCGGGGCTTGTCCACCACCGGCGGCACCGGGCCGTCCACCGGGCCGGTGCCGATGGCGAGCAGACGGACGCCGGCCCGCTCGGCGGCGTCGGCGAGCGCCCGACGCAGCACGCCCAGGGAGTGCCGGATCGACGAGAGTTCCAGGCCGGGCGGGCTGCCGATCTCGATCTGACTGGTCTGGAACTCCCGCTCCACCTGCCCGCGCAGCTCCGCCGGCACCTGCTCCATGACCAGGTCGACGGCGGGGACCGCGGCCCCGGTGTGTGGGTCGACGAGCAGGAACTCCTCCTCGACACCCACGGTGAGCAATCCGGTCGCCGCAGCGATCTCGCTGGGCGCCTCAGCCACCTGGCCCGTCATCGACACCACCGTCCGTTCCTACCGGTCGCGGTCCGTCCGCGTCGGTCCTCCGTTTGGTTACCCAACGTGGTGATGCCGGGAAACGTGGCGGCGGCGCGTCGGCCCGGTGTGTCCGCCGCCACCGCGCGTCGCTTCCCGCGTGTCGGCCGGCCCGGTGGGCCGTGCGCGTCTCGGCCCCCACCGGGGAGGCCGCGATCCGGCCCGTCGATGTGACACCGGGTCCTAGGCTGATCCTGTGCCGGTGTCGCTGGGGTTCTTCGGGGTCGCGTGGTTGTCCGCGTTCGCCCAGGTCACCCTGCTTGCGGACCGGCCGGCCGACCTGCTCGCCAGCGCCGCGTTGACCACCCTGGCGCTGCTCGCCGTGCTGCTCGCGGCGCGGGTGCTCGGCCGCATGAGTGCGCCGGGCACCGGGCGGCGCTGGGTCGCACTGCGCGCCCGATCCCGTGGCCGCCCGGTCCCCCGGCAGATCGACCCCGACGCCGCCGGTCGCCCCCGCCCCCGCGCACCCGGTCACCCCTCGGCCGCGTAGCGCCACGCCGCCGCGCGGCCGATCCCGCCGTCACCGGTCCTCCCGCCGTGCAACGCCGTCGGGGGAGGACCCCACCGGAATCGGACCGAGGGGTTTCCCATGCTCGCCTTCGCACCACTGCACGGCGCGGTCGCTGCCGCAGGCACCGCACTGTCCTGGCTCACCGACCTGCTCGAACCGTTGGCCGGCGGTATGGCCACCGCTGCCGCCATCGTGCTGTTCACCATCGCCGTCCGGTTGCTCATCTCGCCGCTCACCGTCGCGCAGGTCCGCGGGGAGCGGCGCCGCGCGGCGCTCGCCCCGCAGGTCCGCGATCTACAGCGGCGGTACGCGGACGACCCGGCGAAGCTCCAGGGCGAGGTGTTCGCCCTGTACCGCTCGGCCGGCGCCAACCCGATCGCCGGCTGCCTGCCGTTGCTGCTCCAGGCGCCGTTCCTGCTGGTCCTCTACCGGCTGTTCAGCAGCTCCGAGGGCGGCACCGGGCTGCTCGATGAGCGGTTGGCCGGGGTGCCGCTGGGCCACCATCTCGGCGACGGGTTGGCCGGCGCGGCCGGTCCGCTCTTCGCCATCCTGCTGGTCGTACTGCTGCTGTTGGCCTGGTGGTCGTCGCGGCGGGCCCGCCGGGCGTCGGCGGCGGTCGGCACGGTGGCCGGTACGCCCACCGAGGGCCCGGGTGCCGCCACGCTCGCCCGGCTGCTGCCCCTGCTGCCGTTCACGACGGTGCTGGTGGCGCTGGTGCTGCCGCTCGCGGCGGTGATCTACCTGGTGACCACGACCGCCTGGTCGGCTCTGGAGCAGGCGGTGCTCCGGCGCCCGCAGGCGTCTCCGGCGAGCACCGACGCAGATCGACGTTGACAACTGTCCCGGTGGGACGTACAACTCTGAGAGAGCGCTCTCTCGACCCGTCCCCGCAGAGAGGCATGTCCATGCCACCTCCTTTGGCGGCCACCGCCGCCCCACCCGCCCGACGCCGGCTGCTGGCGTCCGTCCTGCTCGTCGCCACCACCACCGCCCTGGCCGGCATCACCGTGACCGCGCAGGCCGCCGTTCCGCCCCCCGCCGCCGGCTGGAGCACCGTCTGGAGTGACGACTTCACCGGCGCGGCCGGCACCCTGCCGTCGGCCGCCAACTGGATCATCGACACCGGGCACAACTACCCGGGTGGCCCGGCCAACTGGGGCACCGGCGAGATCCAGAACTACACCGCCAGCACCGCCAACGTCAGCCACGACGGCGGCGGCAACCTGCGGATCACGCCACTGCGCGACGGCGGGGGTGGCTGGACCTCCGCCAGGATCGAGACCGTGCGCAGCGACTTCAAGGCCCCGGCCGGCGGCGTGCTGGCCATCGAGGGTCGGATCCAGATGCCGAACGTCACCGGTGCGGCGGCGGCCGGCTACTGGCCGGCGTTCTGGGCGCTCGGCGCGCCCTACCGCGGCAACTACCAGAACTGGCCGGGCATCGGCGAGTTCGACGTGATGGAGAACGTCAACGGCATCAACTCGGTCTGGGGTGTGCTGCACTGCGGCGTCGCCCCCGGCGGGCCGTGCGACGAGTTCAACGGCATCGGCGCGTCCCGAGCCTGCCCGGGTGCCAGCTGCCAGTCGGCGTTCCACACCTACCGGTTCGAGTGGGACGCCTCGATCAGCCCCCAGCAACTGCGCTGGTACGTCGACGGGCAGCTCTTCCACACCGTCACCCAGAGTCGGGTCGGTGATTCGGCCTGGTCGCAGATGACCTCGCACGCGGGCTACTTCCTGCTGCTCAACGTGGCGATGGGCGGGGCGTTCCCGAACGGGGTCGCCGGCAGCGGCACGCCGACCGCGGCGACCGTCCCGGGTCGGCCGATGCTGGTCGACTACGTGGCGGTGTACCGCCGTGGCGGCGGGACCACCCCGCCCACCACTCCGCCTCCCACCACGCCGCCGCCCGGCGGCACGAGGGACGCGTACGGGCAGATCCAGGCCGAGGCGTTCAGCGCGCAGAACGGCGTGATCGTCGAGGCGTGCGCCGAGGGCGGTCAGAACATCGGCGCGCTGCGTAACGGGGACTGGGTGCGCTACGACAACGTCGAGTTCGGCTCCACGCCGGCGCGGGACTTCGTGGCCCGGGTGGCCTCCGGCGCGGGTAGCGGGGTGAGTGGCCTGGTCGAGGTGCGGCTGGACAGCCCGACAGCGGCTCCCATCGGCAGCTTCGCGATCGGCAACACCGGCGGCTGGCAGAGCTGGCGCTCGGTGCCCGGCAATGTCGGCGCGGTGACCGGCCGCCACGCCGTCTACCTCACCTTCACCAGCGGCCAACCGAACGACTTCGTCAACGTCAACTGGTTCACCTTCCGCCGCTGAGGCGGGCACGTCCGGGCCTCCCGCCGCGTAGTCGCGCGGCGGGAGGCCCAATCATCTGCGTCGACCTCTGGACAGAAACAGTTAACTGTCTTAATAATTAGCGCCAACGTTGACGTCCATGGATGCCCGCCCGGGCGTGGAGGGTCGCATGAAACCTGCCAGATCCCTTGTCCTTTCCCTGGTCACCGCACTCGCGGCGACGATCGGCGCGGCCTGGGTGGCGCTGCCCGCGTTCGCCGCCGGACCGACCGCCAGCTTCGTCAAGACCGCCGAGTGGGGTGCCGGCTGGGAGGGGAAGTACACCATCACCAACGGCGGCAGCTCGACCATCAACGGCTGGAGCCTCGCCTTCGACCTGCCGTCCGGCACCACCCTCGGCAGCTACTGGGACGCGTTGCTCAGCTCCGCGGGTCAGCGGCACACCTTCACCAACCGGTCCTGGAACGGCAGCATCGCTCCGGGCGCCTCGGTCTCCTTCGGCTTCCTGGCCAGCGGTCCCGGATCGCCGGGCGGCTGCCAGCTCAACGGCGCGCCCTGCGGCGGCGGCACCCCACCCACCACCCCGCCGCCCACGACCCCGCCCCCGACGACGCCACCGCCCACGACGCCACCCCCCACGACCCCGCCCCCGACGACCCCGCCGCCCACCGGTGGGCTCCCGAAGCACCTGCTCACCGGCTACTGGCACAACTTCGACAACCCCGCCGTCGAGCTGCGGCTACGCGACGTCCCCGCCGACTACGACCTGGTGGCGGTCGCCTTCGCCGAGGCCACCGCGACGCCCGGTGCGCTCACCTTCGGCATCGACCCCGGGCTCGCCGCGTCGCTCGGCGGCTACACCGACGCGGACTTCACCGCAGACGTACGCACCCTGCACGCACGGGGCAAGCGGGTGATCCTCTCGGTCGGCGGTGAGGCCGGCCGGGTCACCGTGAACGACGTCGCCTCGGCCACCGTCTTCGCCGACACGGCCGCCGCGCTGATCGCCCGTTACGGCTTCGACGGGATCGACATCGACCTGGAGAACGGGCTCAACCCGACGTACATGGCGCAGGCGCTGCGCTCACTCCGGGCCAAGGTCGGTGCCGGTCTGATCATCGCGATGGCGCCGCAGACCATCGACATGCAGTCCCCGGCCGGTGGCTACTTCAAGCTGGCGTTGGACATCAAGGACATCCTCACCGTCGTCAACACCCAGTTCTACAACTCCGGGGCGATGCTCGGCTGCGACCAGAACGCCGCGTACGGCCAGGGCACGGTGAACTTCATCGTCGCGCTGGCCTGCATCCAGTTGGAGGCAGGGCTCCGCCCCGATCAGGTCGGCCTCGGTCTGCCCGCCGGACCGGGGGCGGCCGGTGGCGGCATCGTCGCGCCCAGCGTGGTCAACGCCGCGCTGGACTGCCTGGCCCGGGGCACCAACTGCGGCAGCTTCCGCCCGCCGCGCACCTACCCCGGCATTCGTGGAGCGATGACCTGGTCGGTGAACTGGGACGTCAGCAACGGCAACGGCTTCGCCCGCACGGTGGCCCCGCACCTGGACACCCTGCCCTGACAGCCCGGTTGGCGTCGTTGAGGGCGCCAGCGTCAACCCGGTAACGCGGATCAGCGGCCGGCGGTCACCGACCGCCGGTCGTCGCGTTCCCGACGTCGACGGATCTTGCGGATCACCCAGCTGACCACCATGACGACGAAGACCGCGACGATCGCGTAGTTGAACCAGTCGCTGTAGCGCTCGACGTTCTGCCAACGGCTGCCGAGCGCGTAGCCGGCCCCGACGATGAGACCGTTCCACACCCCGCTGCCGATGGTGGTGAGCAGGATGAACTCGCCCAGCGGCATCCGGTTGGCCCCGGCCGGAATGGAGACCAGGCTGCGGACCACCGGCACCACACGGCCGATCAGCACCGCCCACCGGCCGTGCCGCTCGAACCAGCGGTCGGCCTTCTCCAGGTCGTCGCGGTCCACCAGTGGGATGCGGTCCAACCAGCTCTTGAGCCGCTCCTCGCCGAGTGCCGCGCCGAGCCAGTAGAGCACCAACGCGCCGACCAGCGAGCCGACCGTCGCGGCCAGCACCACGAGTACGACGTTGAACTGGCCCTCATGGGCCAGATAGCCAGCGAGCGCCAGCACGATTTCACTGGGGATCGGCGGGACGATGCTCTCCAGCGCCACCAGCAGCGCCACGCCCACCGGGCCCATCGCCTCGATCACGGAGGCCACCCAACCGGTCAACCCGGTGAACTCGGACGGGTCGCCAGTCTGGGCGTACGCCATGGTCGTCCTTCCGTGGTCGGCTGTCGGGGATCAGGTGGTGATACCCGACAGCCGACGACCTACACCTGCGGGTGCAGCGCGGTGTCCGCCGGCCCCTGCCGCCAGCCGGTGAACACCACGGTCAGGCCGGCGCGGGACGGCGCGCAGCAGAACGGGCCGGCCATGGCCTCGGCCGCCGGGTCCAGTGGGGCGAGCCGAACCAGTCGCCACGGCTCGCCGTCGGCCCGGGCCCGGACGGTCAGCGCGTCGCCGGCCCGGCTGACCCGGACGGTCACCTCCCGGCCCGTCCACTCCGGCACCGGGGCAACCGACCAGTCGGAGAACTCCCGGGTCACCACCGCGCCGAGCTGTGACTCGCCGTCGCTCATCTCGACGCCGGCCTTGGTCCAGACCCGTTCGTCGACGCGGACGAGCGCGCCGGCCTGGTCGAACTGCGCCGAGAAATCGAGCCGGAAGCTCACCTCCATGGCGCTGCCGACCGGCAGCGGGGCCAGCAGGGCCGGACCGTTGTCGTGTACGAAGCCGTAGCTCGTCCGCCGCCACAGGTCACTCTCCGCCGCCGGCTCGACGACCAACTCACCAGCGGGGCCCTCCTCGACGCGGACCGGCGGGTGCAGCCAGCTGCCCCGGGCCCAGTCCAGCGGTTCGCCCGGCGGTACGAGGTCGATCTCCATGACCGGCACGGTAACCAACCGCCTACGACGGCCGCCGGACGGGTTTGCCGCGGTGATCAACAGGAGATGTTCCTCCGGCATGGGTGACCGTTGGTATTCCGAAGCCGTCGTCTACTGCCTCGACATCGACACGTACGCCGACTCCGACGGCGACGGGGTCGGTGACATTCGTGGCTTGATCGGGAGACTGGACTACCTGGCCCGGCTCGGGGTGACCTGCCTGTGGCTGCACCCGATCCACCCGTCGCCCAACCGCGACGACGGCTACGACGTCACCGACTTCTACAACGTGGACCCGCGTTTCGGCACCCTCGGCGACTTCGCCGAGCTGCTGCACCAGGCGCAGAACCGGGGCATCCGCGTGATCATCGACCTGGTGGTCAACCACACCTCCGACGAGCACCCGTGGTTCCAGTCCGCCCGCTCCTCGCCGGACTCGCCGTACCGTGACTGGTTCCTCTGGTCCGACACCGAGCCGGACGACCGGCACCAGGGCATGGTCTTCCCCGGGGAGCAGAAGGAGACCTGGAGCTACGACCGGACCGCCAAGGCGTGGTTCTACCACCGGTTCTACAAGTTCCAACCGGACCTCAACTTCGCCAATCCGGAGGTCCGGGCCGAGGTCAAGAAGATCATGTCGTTCTGGCTCCAGCTCGGCGTCTCCGGCTTCCGGATGGATGCGGTGCCGTTCATCATCGAGCTGACCGAGCCGGGCAACCCGAACTCCCCGAAGGACTTCGAGTTCCTCACCGAGATGCGCCAGCACGTGCAGTGGCGTCGCGCCGACGCCGTCCTGCTGGCCGAGGCGAACGTCGAGCCGGACCAGCTACCGACGTTCTTCGGCGACGCCGGCGGCTCCGGCAACCGGATCCACATGCTCTTCGACTTCATGCTCAACGGCCGCCTCGTGCTGGCCCTGGCCCGGCAGGACCCGGAGGCGCTGATCGAGGCGCTGAGGGACACCCCGAAGTTGCCCGTCGGCGGCCAGTGGGCCACCTTCCTGCGTAACCACGACGAGATCGATCTGTCCCGGCTCACCACCGAACAGCGCAACCAGGTGTACGCGGAGTTCGGCCCGGACGAGAACATGCGCATCTACGACCGGGGCATTCGTCGCCGGCTCGCCCCGATGCTCGGCAACGACCGGCGGCGTCTCGAGTTGGCGTACGCCCTGCAGTTCTCGATGCGCGGCACGCCGGTGCTGCGCTACGGCGAGGAGATCGGGATGGGCGAGGACCTGTCGCTGCCCGGTCGGGAGGCGATCCGTACCCCCATGCAGTGGTCGTACCAGCCGAACGCCGGCTTCTCCACGGCGGACCCGGAGAAGCTGGTCCGCCCGGTGATCGACAAGGGTGAGTTCGGCTATCAGACGGTCAACGTCACCGCCCAGCGTGGCGACTCGAAGTCGCTGCTCGCCTGGTTCGAGCGCATGATTCGCACGCTGCGCGAGGCCCCCGAGATCGGCTCCGGCTCCACCACCCACATCGACGTGGCGATGCCGGCCGGAGTGCTCGCGCACCGGGCGGACGGGCCGACCGGGACCATGGTCTTCGTGCACAACCTGGGCACCGACGACGTCGAGGTGGACCTGAGCAGCCTCGAACCGGAGGCCGACCTGCCGATCGACGTGCTCACCGACCGGGGCTACGGCGAGCTGGGGAAGCTCGGCGCGGTGAAGGTTTCCGGCCACGGCTACCGCTGGATCCGGCTCTGCCGGGGCGCCGCCTGCTGACCTCGACGGAAGGGCTGCGGGGTTAAGCTCCTTCGATCGACCCCAAGTTACCGGGAGGTAATCATGTCGGAGGAGCCCCGCGTCGCCATCGTCACCGGAGCCGCACGCGGTATCGGTGCGGCCACCGCCCGACGGCTGGCCGCCGACGGAATGGTCGTCGCCGTGGTCGACATCGAGGAGGCGGCCACCAAGGAGACGGTCGACGCCATCGCCGGCCTCGGCGGCCGGGCGCTCGGTGTGGGTGCCGACGTGTCCGACCGGGCCCAGGTCGAGGCGGCGGTGGACCGCATCGCCGCCGAGTTGGGCGCGCCCACCGTGCTGGTCAACAACGCCGGCGTGCTCCGCGACAACCTGCTGTTCAAGATGACCAACACCGACTGGGACACGGTCATGGGCGTGCACCTGCGCGGCGCGTTCCTGTTCAGCCAGGCCGCCCAGAAGCACATGGTGGACCGTAAGTGGGGGCGGATCGTCAACCTCTCCAGCACCTCCGCCCTGGGCAACCGGGGCCAGGCGAACTACGCCGCCGCGAAGGCTGGCCTGCAGGGCTTCACCAAGACGCTCGCCATCGAGCTGGGGCCGTTCGGGGTGACCGTCAACGCGGTCGCGCCGGGCTTCATCGTCACCGACATGACCGCGGCCACCGCCGCCCGCATGAAGGTCGACTTCGACGACTTCCAGAAGCACGCCGCAGCCGAGATCCCGGTGCGTCGCCCGGGGCGGCCGGAGGACGTCGCGCACACCATCTCGTTCCTGACGAGCGAGGGTGCCGGCTTCGTCTCCGGCCAGGTCATCTACGTCGCCGGCGGCCCACGGGACTGATCCGTACTCCCGACGAGGGCGCTTCCTGCGCGGAGGGAACGCCCTCGTCGCTGGGTCAGGCGGGATCGCGGCGGGTGCGCCAGAGCCAGATCAGGCCGAGCACCGGCAGCACCAGCGGGATGTAGCCGTATCCGCTGCCGAACTGCGACCAGACCGTCTCGTCCGGGAAGAGCTCCTTGTCGACCAGGCTCAGGACGCCTACCGCGAGCACCCCGACCAACTCCACGGAGCAGCAGGCCAGCGCGACCCGTCGGCCGGTGTGCCCGGCGCGGGCCAACCCCACCGCCGCCACGATGTAGATGAGCGCGGCCACCGCGGACAGCAGGTACGCCACCGGTGCCTCGTCGAACCTGGTGGCGATCTGCAGGCCGGCCCGGCTGGTCGCCGCGATGGCGAAGAGCAGGTAGACCGCGATCAGCAGCCGGCCCGGGCCGGCGTTCGTGGCGCGTCCGGCCGGTCGTGTCTCAACCACCAAGCACCTCCCAGGTCTGCTGCAACCGGATCACCACCACCGGGGCCACCAGGCAGACCGCGCAGATGATCGCCGAACCCCACCGGGTCGGCTCCATCCGGGCCAGCACCCAGGCCAGCGGCGGCAGGCACACCAACGTGACCAGGTAGCCGAAGAAGGCGCCCGGCTCACCAGGCCGGTCCCCGCCGCCGACCGCGACCAGGGCCAGCACGCTCAACGCGATCAGCGCCAGTTCGAGGACGGCCAGGCCGATGAACTGCACCCGGTCTGGTGGTCGGTGGCGCAGCGTCACCACCAGCGCCCACGCCGCGACGAGCAGCGACAGCACGATCGATGCCGTCGCCAGGATCCCGTCCACCGGCGAGTTGGCCGCCGCCACACTGGTCATCGGCTCCACCCGGTCGTTGCCTCGGTCACCGGCACAGCCTACTAACCGTCGTAGTAATCGGGTGAACCTGCCTCGGCGCGCGTCCGTCGAGGTGTCCACAGTCCCTGTAGAGCTGCCCCACGAATGGGGCAGTGCGCTGGGCCGGCCCCACGACTGATGCGGAGCGATGCCCCATTTCTGGGGCAGCTCTACAGGCTCTGCTCGGGCCACCTCGGCCACCGCCACCCTGCCCTTATTCAGGGCGGGCGGCCCGACCGCGTGGCCCCGAAAACGAAGACTGGGCGGCTCCGGTTGGTCGACCCGCCGCCGGTACGGCCGGCGGGGCGACTAGCGTGGATCACGTCCGTGGCGTTGCCGCGGCGGGGGGAAAAAGCGGAGGTACACGTGCTGCGGTTCGGCTTGTTCGGCACCGGTCACTGGGCGATTGAGACGCACGGGAAGGCGCTGCACGCACATCCGGACGCGGAGCTGGTCGGGGTGTGGGGCCGCAACCCGGAGCGGGCCTCCAATCTGGCCGAGCTGTACGGGGTGCCCGCCTTCGCCGACATCGACGCGCTGATCGAGCAGTGCGACGCGATCGCCGTCGCGCTGCCGCCGAACATCCAGGCCGACATCGCGGTCCGGGCGGCGGCTGCCGGCCGGCACCTGCTCCTGGACAAGCCGCTGGCACTCAGTGTGGCCGACGCGGACCGGGTGGTGGCCGCCACCGAGGAGTCCGGGGTGGCCTCGGTCGTCTTCTTCACCCAGCGGTTCCAGCCGAACGTGACTGCTTTCCTCGCCGCGACCGCTGCCGCCGGGGGTTGGCAGCACGGGCGGACCACCGCGTTCGCCTCGATCTTCCAGGAGGGCAGCCCGTACGGCGGCTCGTTGTGGCGCCGGGAGCACGGCGCGCTCTGGGACATCGCCCCGCACGCGCTCTCCATCCTCCTGCCGGTGCTGGGCCGGGTGACCCAGGTGGCGGCGATGGACGGACCGAGCGGGATGGTGCACCTGCTGCTCACCCACGAGGCCGGTGCCACCAGCAGCGCCTCACTCTCCCTGGATGCCCCGACCGAGTCGATGACCCGGGAGTTCGTGTTCTACGGCGAAAACGGGATCGAAACCGTCCCGGTCGGCGAGAACGACGCCGCCACGGCGTTCGGCGTCGCGATCGACCAACTCGTCGAGCAGGTGCGGGCCGGTACCCGGGACCACCGCTGCGACGTCCGCTTCGGCCGCGAGGTCGTCAGCATCATCGCCGCCGCCGAAACCGCCCGCACCGAATCCCGCACCATCCCCCTCCTCCCGTAACCCCCACCCCCGCCCTCGCCCGCAGGAGGGGGACACGCTGGACGGGCGGGTTAGGAGAGGGTGGTCAGCGCGGCGTTCAACTCGTCTGGTGAGTCGAACTGCTCTGCCGGCAACGCCTGCAACATCTGCAACATCGCCGTGCTGGCCCCGTTCTCCTGTCCCCAGCGGATCAGATCCTCCCGGGAGACCGGGTAGTCGAGCCCGGCCAGGTACTCCTGCAACTGAACCCCGGTGACGGTCATGCCGGCCGGCTACCCGCTCGCTGTGCCCGTACACCGTTTCGGTTGGCACGCACGATGGCCCGGCGACCGGCGTGTCGGCCCACGACGCGCCGACGGTTTGCCGCCGCGGCGGCCGGGTAGCCGCTGCCATGCTGGTTCAGCGGCTCGGCGCGCCGAGCGATTTCGACCCGTTGCTGGAGCGCGTTCGGGACGCCCGGGTGGTGATGATCGGCGAGTCCACCCACGGCAGTTACGACTATTACCGGCTGCGTGAGCAGCTCACCCGCCGGTTGATCGCGGAGTGCGGCTTCTCCTTCGTGGCCGTGGAGGGCGACTGGCCGGACTGCGACCGGGTGCACCGCTCGGTGACTGGCGCGCCGGGTGGGGCACTCGAGCCGCAGCTCGCGCTCGAACGGTTCGAGCGGTGGCCGACCTGGATGTGGGCCAACGCCGAGGTGGCCCGGTTCGCCAGCTGGCTGCGGGCCTGGAACCTGGAGCGGCCGGAGGGGCAGCGCGCCGGGTTCCACGGGCTCGACGTGTACAGCCTCTGGGAGTCGATGCAGGCGATCTTCGACTACCTGGGGGAGGAGGACCCGACGTCGCTGGAGGCGGCGCAGGACGCGTACCGGTGCTTCGAGCCGTACGGCAAGAGGGTCGAGGAGTACGGCGCGGCCAGCCGGTTCGTCTCCGCCCGTTGCGAGGAGGAGGTTGTCCGGCTGCTGGCCCGGACCCGCGAGCATGCGCTCTCCGACGGCCCGGACCGCTTCTCGGCCTGGCAGAACGCGGAGGTGGTGGCCGGCGCGGAACGCTACTACCGGGCGATGGTGGCCGGCGGGCCGGACTCGTGGAACATCCGCGACACCCACATGCAGGACACACTGGATCGGCTGCTGGAACGGTACGGCCCGGACGCCCGGGGCATCGTCTGGGCGCACAACACGCACGTCGGGGATGCGCGGGCCACCGACATGGCCGCGGACGGGATGATCAACATTGGTCAGTTGGCTCGCGAGCGGCACGGCGACGACGCGGTGGCGCTGATCGGCTTCGGCAGCTACCGGGGCACCGTGATCGCCGCTCCCCGGTGGGGTTCGCCTCCGGAGCCGATGGTGGTGCCTCCGGCTCGGGAGGGGTCGGTCGAGTGGCGGATGCACGAGCTGATGCCGGAGCGGGCGGTGCTGATCTTCGGCGGTGACGACCAGCCGGGTTGGGTGACCGGCACCGCGGACCACCGGGCGATCGGGGTGGTCTACGACCCGTCCTTCGAGTCCTGGGGCAACTACGTGCCGACGCGGCTCGGCGACCGGTACGACGCCTTCATCTGGTGCGATGAGACCACGGCCCTGCACCCGCTGTCGGTCCCGGCGGTCCCCGGCGAGATGGAGACCTATCCGGCCGGCGTCTAACCAGGCCCCTCGCCGATCATGGAGTTGTGGTGCCCGACGAAGGCCCCGGATCGGGGCGCAACAGGCACCACAACTCCATGATCGACTGTGGAGAGAGGTGGTTAGACCCGGGTTGGCGTGTGGTCCGTTAGGTGGGCGCGCAGGCCTTCGCCTTCGATGTCCACGTTCGGCAGGGCGCGGTTGAGCCAGCGGGGGAGCCACCAGGCGCGGTCGCCGAGTAGGGACATGACCGCTGGGACGATGGTCATCCGGACCACGAAGGCGTCGATGGCCACGCCGATGGCGAGCGCGAAGCCCATCGACTTGATCACCGGGTCCTCCAGGAAGACGAAGCCCCCGAAGACCGAGATCATGATCAGCGCGGCGGCGGTGACCACCCGCGCGCCGTGCCCCATGCCGCTGATGGTGGCCTGCCGGGCGGACTCACCGTGGACGAAGTCCTCCCGCATCCGGGACACCAGGAACACCTCGTAGTCCATCGCGAGCCCGAACAGGATGCCGATGAGCAGGATCGGCAGGAAGCTGATCAGCGGGGCCGGACTGTCCAGGCCGACCAAATTGGCGAGGTGCCCCTGCTGGAAGACCGCCACCGTGATGCCGAACGTGGCGGCGACGGTGAGCAGGAAGCCCAGCGCGGCCTTGAGCGGCACCAGCAGCGAGCGGAAGACCAGCATCAGCAGCAGAACCGAGAGCCCGACCACCAGCAGCAGGTAGGTCGGCAGCGCATCGGAGAGCTTCTCGGAGACGTCGATACCGACGGCGGTGGCACCGGTGAGCAGCACGTCCACGTCGCGGATCCCGCCCACCGAGTCACGGACCTCGTGCACCAGGGTCTCGGTGGCCTCGTCGGTCGGGCCGGTCTTCGGCACCACACCGAGCAGCGCGGTACGGCCGTCCGGGCTGACCTGCGCTGGCGCCACCGCGAGCACGTTCTCCGTGCGCTGGAGCAGCGCCGTGACCTGCGGCACGGCGGCCGAGGTGGCCTGGGGCGTGTCACCCGCGACCACTACCGCGAGCCGGCCGGTGAAGCCCGGGCCGAAGCCCTCGGTGGTCAGGTCGCTCGACACTCGGGCAGGCGAGCCGACGGCCGCCGTCGAGGGGTCCGGCAGAGCCAGCCGCATGTCCGACGTGGGCAGCGCGAGCAGCCCCAGGCCGAGCAGGCTGAGCAGGATGACCGGTACCCGGAAACGGGTGACCAGCCGCGCCCAGCGGAAGCCGAACCCGGACTGGTTCTCGCTCGGTGCCGTCTCGGCGGCCGGCCGGTCGGCGACGTCCGTGTCGTCCTCCGGCGCGCTGGTGTCGGCAGGCGTGCCGTCGGTGGCGACCCCCCGCAGTCGGCGGGGGAGCACCCGGCGGCCGGCGAAGCCGAGCAGCGCGGGCTGGAGGGTGATCGCGACGAGCACCGCGACGGTGACCGTGCCGGCGGCGGCGAGACCCATCACGGTGAGGAACGGAATGTTCACCACGGCCAGCCCTGCCAGGGCGATGACCACGGTGGCGCCCGCGAAGACCACTGCGGAGCCGGCGGTACCCACGGCACGGCCGACCGCCTCCTCCGGGGACAGGCCGTCGAGCAGGTTCTGTCGGTGCCGCGAGGTGATGAACAGCGAGTAGTCGATGCCGACCGCAAGGCCGAGCATCAGCGCCAGGATCGGCGCGGTGCTGGTCAACTCGATGACGCCGCTCAGTGCGAACAGGCCGGCCATGCCGACGCCGACGCCGATCAGGGCGTTGAGCATGGTCATCCCGGCGGCCACCAGTGAGCCGAAGGTGATGATCAGAACGATCGCGGCGACGAGTACGCCGAGCGCCTCGGTGGAGCCGATCTCCGGCTCACCACCCAGCACCTCACCACCCGGGGCGACCTGCCAACCCTGCGCCTCGGCGGCAGCGCCGACCTCCTCGTACGCGGTGCGCTGCTCGTCGGTCACCCCGTCGCTGCCGGTGGCGAACTGGACCTGGACCAGTGCGTACTGCCCGTCGGGCGAGACCGCGCCGACCTGGAACGGGTCGACCGCGCCGACCACGCCGGGCAGCGTGGAGGCCTGCTGGACGAGTTCCTGCACCACGGCCTGGCCCTGCGGGGTGGCCAGTTGGCCGTCCCCCGGTGCCTTGACCGCGATGGTGCCGGTGGCACCGCTGGCCGCGGGGAACTGCTCGGCGAGCAGGTCGAGCGCCTGCTGGCTCTCGGTGCCGGGCATGGTGAAGTTGCTCGCGGTCGGGCCGCGCAGGGTCGCCGCCGCCAGTCCGGCGGCGACGAGTACGACGAGCCAGAGCGCGACGACGAGCCGTCGCCGGCGCAACGCGCCCCGGCCGAGCCGGTAGAGCAGGGTGGCCATCAGGAGTCCTTGTCCTTGGTCGTGGGTTGTTGGGGCAGAGGCGCGTCGACGGGTTCGATGGCCCGCCGGACGAGAGTGAGCAGGGCGGGGCGCAACTCGTCGTCCGGGATGTCGATGAACTCGCCGCACGCCTCGGAGATGCCGGCGAGCAGCACCAGCGCGGCAATTCGCGCACCCGGCCGGTCGGAATGCCCGGCCAACGCGTCCCGCAGCCGCTCGGAGATCTGCTGGATGTGCGCGAAGGCCGGCTGGCACAGCAGCTCCGGGAACTCGCCGCGCAGTACGGCGATCTCCCGCCGGAACCGGACGGCGAGGTCGACGAAGCCGGTCGCGGCGACCTCCTGGGCGGCCGCTCCGGTCAGGCCGGTGAGCTGGTCGTCGAGGTCCCGCAGCACCGCGATCGCCGGGGCCATCAGCTCGGCGAGCAGGGCTTCCTTGTTGGCGAAGTGGTAGAGCACGGTGGCCTTGGAGCAGCCGACCTCGCGGGCGATGTCCTGCAGGGAGGTGCCCCGGTAACCGGTCCCCGCGAACTGCCGCGCCGCCGCGGCGAGGATCTCGCCGTGCGTCTCGGACACTGCTCTGGCCATCACTGGTCCACCTCCCGCAGACCAGCATGCCTGACCGATCGGTCAGACCCTGACCGATCGGTCAGATTGGCTCGGTGGCGTTCCCCACACCCCGGTCTGGTTTAACCGGCGTGCTCCTGGTCGTACCTGGTCCGCGCCTCGGCGATGGCCTGGCGATGCCGTTCGGCCCAGCTGGTCAGCGCCACCAGCGACTCGTAGAGCTCCAGTGCCATCGGGGTGGCGGTGTATTCGACCTTGGGCGGAACGGTCGGATAGACCCTGCGGTGCAGCAGGCCGTCGCGTTCCAGATTGCGCAGGGTCAGCGTGAGCATCCGCCGGCTGACCCCCTCGATGGTCCGCTCCAGTTCGGTGAAGCGCACCGGACCGTTCGAGGCGGCCACCAGGATGCCGATGCTCCACTTTCCGCCGACCCGGTCGAGCACCTCACGGACGGTGCACGCCCGAGCCTGCCCCGGGGTGAACAGCCCCTTCTCGGCCGTGCAGGTCACCTCGGCCTCGACCAGCGCGGACACATCGCTGTTCCTCTGGGACATCACAGTGCCTCCTTCCGCTCTCGCTCATGGTCACAGACGATGACGTCGGTAACAAACCGTGCACCAAGGAGGCTTCCATGGATCCCGTCGTCCCGTCCCGCTGGCCGGCGCTGCTCGTGCTCTGTGCCGGCAGCCTGATGATCATTCTGGACGGCAGCGTGGTCGCGGTGGCGCTGCCCGCCGTGCAGCGGGACCTGGGCTTCACCGCCGTAGGCCTGGCCTGGGTGGTCAACGCCTACCTGGTCGCGTTCGGCGGGCTGCTGCTGCTTGCCGGTCGCCTCGGCGACCTGCTCGGCCGGCGGCGGGTCTTCCTGGCCGGCATCGCTCTGTTCACCCTGGCCTCGCTGGCCTGCGCGGTGGCGACCGGACCGGGCCTGCTGGTCGCCGCGCGCTTCGGTCAGGGCATCGGCGGCGCGCTCGCCATGGCGGTCAGCCTCGGCATGATCGTCCGGCTCTATCCCGAGCCGGCCGAGCGGGCCCGCGCGATCGCCGTGTTCAGCTTCACCGGGGCGGCCGGCGCGTCGGTCGGCACGGTGGCCGGTGGGGTGCTCACCGACCTCGCCGGCTGGCGGTCGATCTTCCTGGTCAACCTGCCGATCGGGGCGGTCATCCTGCTCGCCGCCGTCCGCCGACTACCCGCCGAACGGGGGATCGGCCTGCGGGCCGGCCTCGACCTGCCCGGCGCTCTGCTCGCCACAGCCGGCCTGATGGCCGCCGTGCTGGGCATCGTGGGGACCGGCGAGCACGGCTGGACCAGCCCGCGAACCCTCGGCGCGGCGGCTCTCGCGGCGCTGCTGCTCGGCGGGTTCGCCGTCCGCCAACGGGTGGCCGCCACCCCGCTGTTGCCGGGACGGGTGCTGCGTGTCCCGGGCCTGGTCGCGGCGAACACCGTGCAGTTCCTCATGGTCGCCGCGTTCTTCGGCTTCCAGTTCCTGCTCGCCGTGGAACTGCAACTGGTGCTTGGGCTGGACGCGGCGGCGACCGGCTGGGCCTTCCTGCCCACCCCCGTGGTGATCGCGGTGGTCTCACTCGGCCTGGCCGGGCGGGTGATCGCCCGCTGGGGGGCCCGGACCGTGCTGCTGGTCGGGCTCGGCCTGGCAACCGTCGGTTTCCTGCTGCTCGCCCGCCTGCCCGCCGACGGTGGTTACGTCGCCGACGTGCTTCCCGCGATGCTCATCTTCGGGATGGCCGGCGGCCTGACCCTGCCGGCGGTCACCACTCTGGCCATGGCCGGCGCGACCGACGTGGACGCGGGGCTCGCGTCCGGCCTGGCCAACACCACCCAGCAGGTCGGCGGTGCGGTCGGTCTGGCCGCGCTGAGCACGCTGGCCGCCACACGCGCCGACGGCCTGCGGGCCGACGGCTGGGCCGAGACGGCCGCTCTGGCCGGCGGCTACCGGATCGCGTTCGCCGTGGCCGCCGCCCTGGTGGTCGCCGCGCTGCTGGTCGCGTTGACGACACTGTCCCGGAACGCGGATCGTCAGAACCGACCCGCACCGAAGCGCCGCGTCCGGTTGACCGACGACACCAGGGCCGGGAGGGTGGTCGGGTGACCGAGGCTGACGAGACCCGCGACGGCGTGGCCCTGACCAACCTGGACCAGCCGCTGTCCGACCGCGACGACGCGACCAAGCGTGACCTGGTCGACTACCTCGACGCGGTCCGGGACCAGATCCTCCGGCAACTGCGGGGCCGGCCGCTGTCGGTGATCCGGGTCCGCCCCGGCCAGCCGCCGTTCATGCAGAAGAACCTGCCCCGCTACACCCCGGACTGGGTCCGCCGGGTCCCGGTCTGGGCGGAGGCGTCGCACCGGGAAATCTCGTACGCCCTCTGCGACGACCGCCGCACCCTGCTCTGGTTCGCCAACCAGCGGGCGGTGGAGTACCACCCGACGCTGGCCACCGCCGCGGATCTGCACCGCCCGACCCACCTGGTGCTCGACCTGGACCCGCCGGAGGGCGACGGGTTCCGCGCGGCGGTGGCCGCGGCCCTGCTGGTCCGCCAGGCGCTCGCCGACGCCGGCCTGGCCGGTGCGGTCAAGACCAGCGGCGCCAAGGGCGTGCACGTGTTCGTCCCGGTGGCCGACGAACCCACGGCGGAGGAGTTGGCCGCCGCCACCAGGGCACTCGCCGTCCGCACCGAGCGGCTCGACCCGGCGCTGGCCACCACGGCGTACATCAAGGAAGACCGCGGTGGCCGGGTCTTCGTGGACGCCACCCGGGCCGGCGGGGCGACCGTGGCGGCGGCGTACAGCCCTCGGCTGCGCCCCGGGATGCCGGTCTCCTTCCCGGTCGACTGGGCCGACCTGACCGAGGTGACCCCCGCCGACTTCACCATCCGGACCGCGCCGTCGCTGATCGCGGACGGTGACCCGTGGGCGGCGCTGATGCCGGCCCCGCAATCGCTCCCCGCCGACCTGGTGGCCGAGGGCCGGACCATCCCGGTAGCCCGGGTGCAGGCCATGCACGAGGGAAAGCGCCGGGCCCGTGCTCGGCGGCAGGCCGATTGACGGGGGGTTGTGGCACGATTTCCCAGGTGACCAGCAAACCCGACGCGAGCCAGCGACTGAGCGACCTGGCGCGGCTGCGCCGGGTCCGCGACCGGATCGACCGGGAGTACGCGTCTCCGCTGGATGTCGAGGCGCTCGCCCGTGGCGCGCACATGTCGGCCGGGCACCTCAGCCGCGAGTTCCGGCTCGCCTATGGCGAGTCGCCGTACAGCTACCTCATGACGCGCCGCATCGAGCGCGCGATGGCACTGCTGCGTCGTGGCGACCTGAGTGTCACCGACGTCTGTTTCGCGGTCGGCTGCTCGTCGCTGGGCACCTTCAGCACCCGCTTCACCGAGCTGGTCGGCGTGCCGCCCAGCGTCTACCGGCGTCAGGCGGCGCAGGCGACGGCGGGGATGCCGTCGTGCGTGGCGAAGCAGGTGACCAGACCGGTCAGGAATCGAGAAGCGCGGGTGACCGAGCCGCAACTAGCGTGACCAGCATGGACATCACCATTCACTCCAGTTTCCTTCCGCACACCGACCCGGAGGCCTCGCTGGTCTTCTACCGCGACATCCTCGGCTTCGAGGTCCGCCTCGACGTCGGGTATGAGGGGATGCGATGGATCACGGTCGGGCCGGTCGGTCAGCCCAGCACCGCCATCGTCCTGCACCCACCGGCCGCCAACCCGGGCATCACCGACGACGAGCGGCAGACCATCCTTGAGCTGATGGCCAAGGGCAGCTACTTCGGCGTCAACCTGGCCACCACCGACCTCGACGCCACCTTCGCCAAGCTGGAGGCCAGCGACGCCGAGGTGGTCCAGGAGCCGACCGAGCAGCCGTACGGCGTACGTGACTGCGCGTTCCGGGACCCCGCGGGCAACATGATCCGCATCCAGGAAGTGCGCTGACCCGTCCGGCCCGACAGATGGAGAGACGATGAGCACGGCCATCCAGCCGTCCGCGCCGCACCTTGCTGACAGCCACGATCTGATCCGCGTGCAGGGCGCGCGCGTGAACAACCTCAAGGACGTCAGCGTCGAGATCCCGAAGCGCCGGCTCACGGTGTTCACGGGCGTCTCCGGCTCCGGCAAGAGCTCGCTGGTGTTCGGCACCATCGCCGCCGAGTCGCAGCGGATGATCAACGAGACCTACAGCGCCTTCGTGCAGGGCTTCATGCCGACGTTGGCGCGGCCCGAGGTCGACCTGCTGGATGGCCTGACGACGGCGATCATCGTGGACCAGGAGCGGATGGGGGCCAACTCCCGATCCACCGTCGGCACCGCCACCGACGCCAACGCGATGCTGCGCATCCTGTTCAGTCGGCTCGGGCAGCCGCACATCGGCTCGCCCAACGCGTACTCGTTCAATGTCCCCTCGGTGAAGGCCACCGGTGCGATCACCGTCGAGCGCGGCGCTGGCAAGACGAAGACCGAGAAGGCGACCTTCACGCGTCTCGGCGGCATGTGCCCGCGCTGCGAGGGCATGGGCGCGGTCACCGACATCGACCTGTCGGCGCTCTACGACGACAGCAAGTCGCTCAACGAGGGCGCGATCACGATCCCCGGCTACAGCATGGAGGGCTGGTACGGCCGGATCTTCCGCGGCTGCGGATACTTCGATCCGGACAAGCCGATCAGCAAGTACACCAAGCGGGAGCTCCAGGACCTGCTCCACAGGGAGCCGACCAAGATCAAGGTCGAGGGCATCAACCTGACGTACGTCGGCCTGATCCCGCATATCCAGAAGTCCTTCCTCTCCAAGGACGTCGACGCGCTCCAGCCGCACATCCGCGCCTTCGTGGATCGGGCGGTGACCTTCACGACCTGCCCCGAGTGCGACGGCACCCGGCTCAGCAAGGAGGCTCGGTCCTCGAAGATCAACGGCAGGAACATCGCCGACGTCTGCGCGATGCAGATCAGTGACCTGGCCGCCTGGGTGCGGGAAATCGAGGAGCCGTCGGTGACCCCGCTGCTGGCGGGGCTGCAACACCTCCTCGACTCGTTCGAGGAGATCGGGTTGGGCTACCTGTCGCTCGACCGGCCGTCGGGCACCCTCTCGGGCGGCGAGGCGCAGCGCACCAAGATGATCCGCCACCTCGGGTCGTCGCTGACCGACGTCACCTACGTCTTCGACGAGCCGACGATCGGGCTGCACCCGCACGACATCGCGCGGATGAACGAGCTGCTGCTGCAGTTGCGCGACAAGGGCAACACCGTGCTGGTCGTGGAGCACAAGCCAGAGGCCATCGCCATCGCCGACCATGTCGTCGATCTCGGGCCCGGCGCCGGCACCGATGGCGGCACCGTCTGCTACGAGGGCAGCCTTGAGGGCCTGCGCGCCAGCGGCACCATCACCGGCCGCCACCTCGACGACCGGGCGGCCCTCAAGGAGAAGGTACGCACGCCCACCGGCAAGCTGGAGATCCGTGGCGCGACGGCCAACAACCTGCACGACGTCGACGTCGACGTACCGCTCGGGGTGCTCGTCGTCGTGACCGGTGTCGCCGGCTCCGGCAAGAGCTCCCTGGTGCACGGGTCGATCCCCGCCGGCGCGGGTGTGGTGTCGATCGACCAGGGCGGCATCCGCGGCTCGCGACGGAGTAACCCGGCCACGTACACCGGGCTGCTCGATCCGATCCGCAAGGCGTTCGCGAAGGCCAACGGTGTGAAGCCGGCGCTGTTCAGCGCCAACTCCGAGGGCGCCTGCCCGAGCTGCAACGGCGCTGGCGTCATCTACACCGACCTGGGGATGATGGCCGGTGTCGCCGCCGGATGTGAGGATTGCGAGGGAAAGCGGTTCCAGGCGTCGGTGCTGGAATACCGCCTCGGCGGTCGGGACATCAGCGAGGTGCTCGCGATGTCGGTGACGGAGGCCGAGAAGTTCTTCGGCTCCGGCGAGGCACGTACGCCGGCCGCGCACGCCATCCTCGACCGGCTCGCCGACGTCGGGCTCGGCTACCTCAGCCTGGGTCAACCGCTCACGACCCTGTCCGGCGGCGAGCGGCAGCGACTCAAGCTGGCCACCCACATGGCCGAGAAGGGCGGCGTCTACGTCCTGGACGAGCCGACCACCGGCCTGCACCTCGCCGACGTCGAACAGTTGCTCGGCCTGCTCGACCGTCTCGTCGACGCCGGCAAGTCGGTGATCGTCATCGAGCACCACCAGGCGGTCATGGCGCACGCCGACTGGATCATCGACCTCGGCCCCGGGGCAGGGCACGACGGTGGCCGGATCGTCTTCGAGGGCACCCCGGCCGACCTCGTCGCCGGCCGCTCGACGCTCACCGGCGAGCACCTCGCGGCGTACGTCGGCGGCTGAGCCGCAGCGCGGTGAATCAGCGCCCAGCTCGGCCTGGCCGGCTGATGGGGGCGGTGAGCATGCCGGTGATGCTGTCGACGAGGAAGTCGCCGACCTCGGTCCAGCGGGGGTCTTCGCCGGTGCGTTCGGCGCGTGCCTCGACCTCGGCCGTCGCGGTGCTGACGATGCGGGTGATCAGGCGCGCCCGGCCGGCGACCACGTCCGGGTCGAGGTGCCGTAGCCGCGCGGCCAGGGATGCGCGCAGCTGAAGTGCCTGCGGCGTGGTGTCCTGGACTTCCCGCATGATCGGCTGAGTGGCGGGGTTGTGGAGCACGTGGTCGAGGAACCGGGCCCGCCAACTCGGGCGCGGTAGTTGATCGAGGACCTGCATGCTCGGCTCCACGAGACCGCGGATGTCGCCGAGGACGGAGTCGTCGGAGGCGGGCAACACGCCGCGCTGTTGCGCCACCTCGTGCACGTGGCGCGCCATGAGTGCCTTCAGTAGGCCCTCGCGCCCGCCGAAGTAGTAGCGCACGGCCGAGTGGTTGGTGTTCCCGGCCGCCTCGGCCACCCTGCGGTCGGAGACCTCCGCGACTCCCGATTCGGCGAACAGCCGCTCCGCCGCGTCCAGGAGCGCGGTGCGCGCCGCCTCGGACCGCCTCATGACCGGCCCCCTCGTTTCCTCACCCGGATGTGACTCAGGTCAACCTAGCCGGATTCCCGGTCCCGACATCCGCCGCCTACAGTTTGTAAGTCAACTGGCGTACAAACATGAGCTGGAGCGTGCATGGATACCGAAGCCGTGATCGAGGCTGCCGACGTGGTGGACGGCCGCCCGCCCGGCGCGGACCGCAAGGAACAGATCATCCGAATGGTTGCCCTGTTCGTGATGCCGTTCCTCATGGTCACGATGATGTTCGCGACCTACATGTCGACCATGCACTCACCGCACCCCCGGGACATGCCGGTAGCGGTCGTCGGCAGCGGCGCCACCGCGCAGGCGATCGTGGACGGGCTCAACGCCGCGCCGGGTGACACCACCGACGCCACCCTGGTGGCCACCCGTGACGACGCCGTCGACCTGCTGCACGACCAGGAAGCCGCCGCCGCGCTGATCCTGCCCTCCGAGGGCAGCACCAGTGCGACCATCCTCACCGCCTCGGCGGCCGGAGCCTCGCAGGGCGCCACTGTCCAGCAGTTGCTCGCGCCGGTGGCTGTCGGAAACAACTGGCAGACCACCACCGAGGACGTGGCGCCGCTACCCGACGGTGACCTGGCCGGCATCGCGGTCCTGTTCGCCGGGATGGGCATGATGCTGGCGGGCTACGTGCCGCTGAGCATCATGGTGATGGGCGTCCCCCACCTGCTGCGGCTGCGGCGGTTCCTGCCCGTGCTGGCCGGCTGGTCCGCGGCCACCAGTTCGATCATCTGGCTCATCCTCGGGCCCATCGTGGGTGCCGTCGAGGGCCATTACCTCACCTTCCTCGGCGTCGGCATGCTCGCCACCGGAGCGGTCGGCATGACCCAGCTGCTGCTCTCCAAGCTGATCGGGCCGCTCGCGGTGCTGCCCGGCATGCTGCTCTGGGTCGTATTCGGCATGCCCGCGTCGAACCTGGCGCTGTCGGTCCACAACATGCCCGGGTTCTTCCAGTTCCTGCACGGCGTGCTCCCGCTCCCAGCGGCGGGCGAGTCGCTGCGCTCGGTCCTCTACTTCAACGGCAACGGCCTGGGCATTCATCTGATCGTCCTGGCCGTGTGGATCGTCGCCGCCCTCGCGCTCTGCCTGCTCAAGGAGCGCAGCGCGAGCGGAAAGGTCATTCCCGGCGTCCCGCCGATCGCCGACCCCGACGCGAAGGCCCCCGCGCTCGCCGGCGGGCCGCCGCGCTCCAAGCGATTCCGGTACGTGGCCGCAGCCGCCTTCCCGCTGTCCATCCTCGTGGTCGTCGTGGGCGCCATGGGCTTCTCCATGCACAAACCGCAACCGCACGACATCCCGGTCGTCGTGGTCGCAGCCGCCCCCGGGCAGGCCCAGCAGACCGCCGCCGGCCTCAACACACAGCTCGACGGCATCCTCGACGTCACCGTCGCCGACACCGCCGATGAGGCCACCGAGCAGATCCGTGCCCGCGACGTGGTCGCCGCCTTCGTCCTGCCGTCGGCACCGGACACCCCGGCCACGCTGTACTCGGCCTCCGCCGCCAACGCCAGCCAGCAGTCCACGATCCGCGCGATCTTCCAGCCGATCGCTGCGAGCCAGGGCATCCCGCTCACGCTGACCGACGTGCAACCCCTGAGTGAGACCGACACCGGCGGTAGCAACAGCATGTACGTCGGCATGTCCTGGATCATGGCCGGCTTCCTGTTCCTGGCCGTGCTGCGCGGCGGTGCCCCGCACGTACGCCGCCTGCCCCAGTTCCTGCCGCTCCTGGGTGGCTGGGCGATCGGCATGTCCGTCTGGCTGTGGTTCCTCTTCGACGTCCTGATCGGCGCGATCAGCGGCAACGCCCTCGAGACGATCGCCTACGGCGCCCTGACCATCTTCTCGGTCTCCCTGGCCACCGGAGTCCTCACCCGCACCGTCGGCCTGGCCGGGATCATCCCGATGATGGTGGTGCTGATGATGGCCGGCGTACCCGCCTCCGGCGGCGGCATGTCGGTGTACCTGGTTCCCGAAGTGTTCCGCCCGCTCCAGGACGTGCTGCCGCTGCCCGCAGCGGTCGACATCGCCCGATCACTGCGGTACTTCGACGGCGTCGGCATCGGCCAGAACCTGCTGGTCATCGCCATCTGGGGCGCTGCCGGACTCGTCGGAAACCTCGTGATCGACCAGTGGCTCAAACGCCGCGAGCGCCGCTTGGGCGCCGACGGCCCGGACGCTGGTTCGGCACCGGAGGTGCCCTTGAAGCTGGTACCGGCCGACGCGCACTGAGCAGCATCGAGGAGGTCCACCGCCGATCGCCCGGGATCGGCGGTGGACCTCTCAACCTGATCCCGCACGAGGTCCGTCACGGCACCGCCGAGAAGGCCATCGAGTTCTACGCGACCGGCCGTCGGGCGCGCTGTGCCGTCGTGGCGGCGAGGATTCCGCACGTGGCCGTGATCAGCCCGAGGACCGTGGTGGTCGGGTTGACGTACCCGGGCACGGATGAGGTGACGTAGCTGCCGCCGCTGCTGAGGTGGCACTCGAAGCGGAGCGGTAGGTAGCTGACTCCGTACCCGTCGACCTGGCTTGCCCGCTGCGACCCGGCCTCCCGGCAGGGTTCGATCGGGAAGGACCCGGCGCCGCCGTCCTCCGCCCGCATCACCGCGTAACCGAGGTGGAGCAGGCCCCACGCGTACATGGCGACGGTGCCCGCACCGGCGAGGAGCGCCGCCGCCCGCAGCCAACCCGTCCGGGAGCGTTCGCTTCTCCGGAACACCGCGCGGAGCCCACGAACGGTGAGGACCGCCGCGGCGGCCGCCCCGCCCAGCGCGGCGAGGAGCAACACGAGAAACAGCATGACCACATTCTTGATCTCGTACGATCGCGGGCCTTCGCGGGATGGGGCTGTTGCTCCCCGGGTCAGGCGGGGTTGTACTCGGCAGCGACGTCGAGCACCCAGGTGATGCCGAACGGGTCGGTGAGCATGCCGTAGAGGGGGGCCCAGCCGGCGGGTGCGAGGTCGACCACGACGGTCGATCCCTCGCTGAGCTTCTTCCAGTAGCCGGTGACCTCGTCGGCGTCCCTGCCACGGACCGAGACGAAGAACGGGCTCTCACCCTGGCTCCACGGTCGCACCGACGGCACGTCGTACGCCATGATCTGGAAGCCCTCGGTGGACGTGACCTGACCCCACATGATCTGGTCGGCCTCGTCCGGGTTCTGCACGTTGTGTGCGTCGGCGTAGGTCACCGCGACGAGGTCCCCGCCGAACACGGACCGGTAGAACTCGAGAGCGGCCCGCGCGTTGCCCCGAAGGTTGATGTGCGCGACGGTGTTGATGCTCATTGCTGCTCCTCGTGTCACGGGTGGCCCGTGGCTGTTGCCCCGGTACGGGGTAGACGATGGCAGGGGTAGCGGTCAGGGTGTGGCCGCTACCTGGGGAAGACTGGATGCATGCCAAAGACGTCGGCGAGACTGCTGTCGCTGCTCTCGCTCCTTCAGGCCCGACGTGACTGGCCGGGCGGCCTCCTGGCCGAAAGGCTGGACGTCAGCCCGCGTACGGTGCGGCGCGATGTCGACAGGCTGCGCGAGCTCGGCTACCCGATCAGGGCCTTCAAGGGACCGGACGGTGGGTACCGGCTCGATGCCGGAGCTCAGATGCCACCGCTGCTGTTCGACGACGAGCAGGCGGTTGCCATCGCCGTCGCACTCCAGGTGGCCCCGGCCTCCGGCGCGGACATCCAGGAGGGCGCGGTGCGAGCGCTGAACACCATGCGGCAGGTCATGCCCAGCCGGCTGCGGCACCGCATCGACACCCTGCAGGTCACCGCCGTCGAGCCACCCACCACCCGCGTGGATTCCCGGGTCGACGGCACCGTGCTGACGGTCATCGGCGCGGCCGTCCACGCCCACGACGTTCTCCGCTTCGACTACGCCTCGGCGACAGCCGGCACGGACGCGCCGCCACGCCGCGTGGAACCCCACCACCTCGTCACCTGGAAAGGACGCTGGTATCTCGTCGGCTGGGACCTCGACCGCGACGACTGGCGAACCTTCCGCGTCGACCGCATCAGCCCGCGTACGCCCACCGGACCGCGCTTCACCCCACGGCAACTACCCACGGCGGACGTGGCCACGTTCGTCACCGGCCGCTTCCGAGGTTCCACAGACGCCTCGGCGTGGCCGTGTGTCGGCGAGATCATCCTCGACCTTCCCGCCACCGCCGTCGCCGCGTACACCCGCGACGGTCTCGTCGAGGAACTCGGCCCCGACCGTTGCAAACTCGTTCAGGGTTCCTGGTCCTGGACCGGTCTGGCAGCCGGCCTCGGCAGGTTCGACGCCGACATCGAGGTGATCGGGCCCGCAGAGCTCAAGGCGGCCTTCGCCGGACTCGCCCGCCGCTACGCCAGCGCGGCAGAATGACGTCACCACGAGGTCGATGCTCCCGCGCAGGCGCCTGCGCGCAGAAACGCAAAACCGGGCGCGGGGAGCCAACATGCTCCTGCGCCCGGCAAGGTCTGGTGAAATTTTCTTGGTGCCCCCGGCAGGATTCGAACCTGCGCCACCGCCTCCGGAGGGCGGTGCTCTATCCCCTGAGCTACGGGGGCTCAGCGACTGGAGAAGACTAGCAAACCTCCTCCGTGCACGCCGAATCGGTATCGGGTGAGCCGATCGTGTCGGCAACCGGCCCACCCGGTGCTCAGGCCGCGATCGCGCGCCCGCAACTGGGCAGCGGGTGCAGGACGATTCGCCGAGGGAGTCGGCGTGGCCACTCGTTGCGTGGCCAGGAGCCGTCCACGATCAGGTGCACGGTGCGCTGCTCCTCGCCGCTGAGCCGCAGCACGAAGTCGCGGGGGAGCGGCGGGTCGACCGTCGGCGTGGTGATCATGAAGCGCACCCTGCCGCGGGACGAGACCGCGGAGATCACGTCGGCTGTCGGCATGGTGCCCCGCAGCCGGACCCGGCCGATCCAGTAGACCTCCGCGAGGTGCTCCTGGGCGGCCCGGGTGATCGCCGGGTATTCGCTACGGACCCAGCGTTCGACCGCGCTGACGCAGAGCCCACAGGCCCGCTCCCGCGGCTCCCGCGGACCCAACCCCCAGGCCCGCAGGTACGCCCCGACCGCGCCAGCGTCCAGCGGCAGGTCGAACCGTCGCTGGATGAGCGTGGTGAGGCTCTGCCGCGTCCACAACTCCTCGTCCAAGCCGAACTCGTCGGGGTGGACGCCCCGCAGTGTGTCGATCAGTTCGAGTTCCTGTTCGCGGCTGAGCATTCCCGGCTCGCCCTGCCGCTGTCCGCGACGGACGGCTGCCACCGCCCCGTCACCACCGATGGTGTGGCGTCGGCACCAACTGGTGACCGAGCGCCGTGCGTCTCTGAGTGCAACCCCCACGTCTTGGGCAACGAGCCCGAATCGCAACTGGTCACGATATGTGCGGAGAAAACTCTCTAAGCAACGTAATCGGTTGGACCGCTCCAATCGCCCAAACCAGACCTTAAAGGGGCAAGTCTCCATAATGCCGGCCTGCGGAGACCGAGTCGCCCAAGCGCGAGGCGCAGTGTTCAGCCCTTGATCCACTCCATGTCGCCGATGTGGGGCCATCCACTCGCGGGGACACCACCACGTCGCCGACATGGAGTGGATCAAGCCACAGCCGCCGCCCCGCCGTGCGCGGACATCACGCGGCGGGCGCCGGCCGCGGGCCGTGTTCCGCTGTGGGCGGGCATGACGCGGGCCGCGTCCCGTCGTGTGCGGCGGTGACGCGGGCCGGATGCGCCCGTCCGGTCGATCAGCCCTTGGCCTGCGCCTGGAGCTGCCGGAGGTTGTTCAGCTCGGTCTGCTGGGTGGACTTCATGGTCCGTGCCACCCGCAGCACCTCGGCGTTGTCGGTCTTGCCCAGCGCCGCGTCGATCATGTGGATGCCGCCCAGGTGGTGGTTGTACATCAGGGCCAGGAACTGCCGGTCGACCTCGATGCCCTGAGCGTCGCGCAGGGCGGTCATCTGCTGCGGCGTGGCCATCCCGGGCATCAGCCCGTCCTTGACGGTGGCCCCGTCGGACATCCACGACATCGGCGGCTGCGACCCGGTCGGGCTCAGGTCCCACTCACGCAGCCAGGTCTGCATGGCACCGATCTCGCCCTGCTGCCCGGTGGCGATGTCGACGGCCATCTGTCGTACCGCGGGCAGTGTCGCCGAACGGTACGCGGTCAGGCTCATCTCCACCGCCTGCGCGTGGTGGGTGGTCATGTCCCGCGCGAAGCCCGCCTCGACCGAGGTGTCACCGGGTTGGGTGAGCCGTGGGGTGAGCAGACCGCCGGCGTACCCGAGAAGCAGCCCCACCACCAGCAGGGCAGCCAGCGCGAGCACCCCGTAGCGCCGCGCCGGGGCCCGGCCGTCCTCGTCGGGGGCGGCCGGGACCTCGTCGTGCTCGCTGTCGGTGGTGGCGGGGGCAGTCATCGCCGTCCTTACTGGGTGGGCATCTGGGCGTCGAGTTCACGCGGCGTGGTGCCGGTGGCGGTCACGCCCTGGTTGCAGAGCGCGGTCGGCCCCTCGACGGAGGCGTTCACCCGCAGGTCCTTGATGAACTCGTCGATCCGCGTGTCGTCGGCGTTGTCGACCTTGAGCTGGTAGCCCCACGCCTGGAGCGAGATCGGCTTGTCGAGGCCCTCGAACGGGCTCATCATCGTCTTCTCGACGCCGCGCACCTTGCCGGCGAGCTTGTCGATCTGGTCCTGCGGCAGGCCGGGGCGGTAGGTGATCCAGACAGCGCCGTGCTCCAGGCTGTGCACCGCGTGCTCGCTGGCGATCGGGGCGTCGTACACCTCACCCATGCAGTTCTGCCAGGCGGCGTTGTGCACGCCGCCCACCGGCGGCGAGTACTTGAAGGTCAGCGGGCCGGACTTGTGCGCCTCGTACTTCAGGCTCTCGGGGTCCGTCTTGCGGAAGTTGACGATGCCGTCGATGGCGTTGGCCCGCTTGTCCCATGGCTTGGCGCCCTGGAACGACGCCCAGGCGCCGTACCCGATGATGCTGGCCGCGAGCACGCCGACCGCGACGAAGAGTGCGATCGGGCCCCAGGCCCGCCCCTGGCTCACCTTGATCGGGGTGATCGGCTTGCGGGGGCCCTTGCCACCTGTCCGCGGGGAGCCCGCCGGCTTGCCGGAACCGGCCTTGGCGCCGGACGCCGGCCGGCCTGCGGCCGGCTTCTTGCCGGTGCTGACCACGGTCGGGCGGCGCTCAGGGCCACCGGGGGTGCTGATGCTCATCGTGCCTCGTCAAGTCGGTCGGTCAGGGGAGTGGCGGGCCGGATGACGCGCAGGGTAGCCACCGAGTGCCCGAGTCTACCCCCGATAACATGGTTGGGTGACTCCTGCAGAACTCGCCTCGGTCGTCCTTGCCGCCGCCCACGCCGTCTTCGAGCAGCGTGGGCTCGACCGCGGCGCGTTGCCGGGGAGCACGGTGGTGGAGCGACCGCGCAACCCCGAGCACGGCGACTACGCGTCGACGCTCGCTCTGCAGTTGAGCAAGAAGGTGGGCGTCCCGCCCCGGGAACTGGCGGCGGCCCTGGCCGACGAACTGGGCCGGGCATCGGGTGTCAAATCGGTAGAAATCGCCGGGCCGGGCTTCCTGAACATCCGGCTCGACGCGGCCGCGGCCGGTCAGCTCGCCCGGGTGATCGTCGAGGCCGGCGCGGAGTACGGCCGCAGCGACCGGCTCGCCGGCGAGAAGATCAACCTGGAGTTCGTCTCGGCCAACCCGACCGGCCCGGTGCACATCGGCGGGGTCCGCTGGGCGGCCGTCGGCGACGCGCTGAGCCGGCTGCTGCGGGCCACCGGCGCCGAGGTGGGCACGGAGTACTACTTCAACGACGCCGGCTCCCAGATCGACCGGTTCGCCCGGTCGCTGCTCGCCGCCGCCAAGGGTGAGCCGGCGCCGGAGGACGGCTACGGCGGCGCGTACATCGCCGAGATCGCCACCGAGGTGCAGGCCCGCCGGCCGGAGGTGCTGACCCTCGACGACGCCGGCGCCCAGGAGATCTTCCGGGTCGAGGGCGTCGCGCTGATGTTCGACGAGATCCGCTCGTCGCTGCGGGACTTCGGGGTGGAGTTCGACACCTACTTCAACGAGAAGGACCTGCACGACCGGGGTGAGTTGGACCTGGCGTTGAACCGGCTGCGTCAGCAGGGGCACCTCTACGAGTCCGAGGGCGCCACCTGGTTGCGCACCACCGACTTCGGCGACGACAAGGACCGGGTGCTGCGCAAGTCCAACGGCGAGTGGACGTACTTCGCCGCGGACTGCGCCTACTACCTGGACAAGCGGGAGCGCGGCTTCGAGCGGGTCGTGATCATGCTGGGCGCCGACCACCACGGCTACATCGGCCGGATGAAGGCGATGGCCGCCTGCTTCGGCGACGACCCGGAGCGCAACCTGGAGATCCTCATCGGGCAGCTCGTCAGCCTGGTGCGCGACGGCGCCCCGATGCGGATGAGCAAGCGGGCGGGCACCGTGATCACCCTGGAGGACCTGGTCGACGCGATCGGCGTGGACGCCTCCCGGTACGCCCTGGCCCGCTACTCCAGCGACTCCCCGATCGACATCGACATCGAGCTGTGGACCCGGGCGACCCGCGACAACCCGGTCTACTACGTCCAGTACGTCGCCGCCCGGACGGCGGGCGTGGCCCGCAACGCCGCCGAGGTGGGGCTGGTCCAGGGCGACGCCGACGCGTTCCGCCCCGAGCTGCTCGATCACGAGAAGGAGAACGAGCTGCTCAAGGCGCTCGCCGAGTTCCCGGCGGTGGTGGCGACCGCCGCCGAGCTGCGGGAGCCGCACCGGGTGGCCCGCTATCTGGAGGAGAGCGTCGCGGCGTCCTTCCACCGGTTCTACGACAACTGCCGGGTGCTGCCGTTGGGCGACGAGGAGGTCACCGACCTGCACCGCGCCCGGCTCTGGCTCAACAACGCCACCCGCACGGTGATCGCCAACGGCCTGCACCTGCTCGGCGTCTCCGCCCCCGAGAGGATGTGACATGCGCGCTCATGAGGCCGGTGCGCTGCACGCGGACATCAGCAACCGCGGGCCGGCCTGGCTGCGTACCCCGGAGGACGTCAACGCCCTGCTGCCGGGCCTGTGGCCGCGCAGCGTGACGCGCGGGGCCGACGGCGCGCTCGCCGTCGCGGGCCTCAGCGTCCGCGACATCGCGGCCGAGTTCGGCACCCCGGTGTACGTCCTCGACGAGGCCGACCTGCGCTCGCGCTGCCGCGACTTCCGGGCGGCCTTCCCGACCGAGGACGTCTTCTACGCGGGCAAGGCGTTCCTCTGCCGGGCGGTGGTCCGGATGATCGCCGAGGAGGGGCTGCACCTGGACGTCTGTACCGGAGGCGAGCTGGCCACCGCGCTCTCGGCCGGCATGCCGCCGGAGCGGATCGGCTTCCACGGCAACAACAAGTCGGTCGCAGAGCTGACCCGGGCGGTGGACGCCGGGGTCGGACGGATCATCGTCGACTCGTTCACCGAGATCGACCGGCTCACCGCGCTGGCCCGTGAACGCGGGGTCCGGCCCCGGGTGCTGGTCCGGGTCACCGTCGGTGTCGAGGCGCACACCCACGAGTTCATCGCCACCGCTCACGAGGACCAGAAGTTCGGCTTCTCGCTGGCCGGCGGGGCCGCCGCGGCTGCCGCGTTCAAGATCCTCGACGAGGGTGTGCTGGAGCTGCGTGGCCTGCACTCGCACATCGGCTCGCAGATCTTCGACGCCAGCGGCTTCGAGGTCTCGGCCCGTCGGGTGCTCGCCCTGCAGTCGCAGATCCGCGACGCGCGCGGGGTGGAGCTGCCCGAGCTGGACCTGGGCGGCGGCTTCGGTATCGCGTACACCACCCAGGACGACCCGGCCACGCCACAGGACCTGGCCAAGCGACTGCGCAAGATCGTCGATTCGGAGTGCGCGGCGGAGAACCTGGCCGTGCCGCACCTGTCGATCGAGCCGGGGCGGGCCATCGTCGGGCCCTCCGTGTTCACCCTCTACGAGGTCGGCACGGTCAAGGACCTCGACGGCATCCGGACGTACGTCAGCGTCGACGGCGGGATGAGCGACAACATCCGCACGGCCCTGTACGACGCGTCCTACTCGGCGACGCTGGCCTCCCGGGCCTCGGGCGCGCAGCCGTTGCTCGCCCGCGTGGTGGGAAAGCACTGTGAGTCCGGGGACATCGTGGTGAAGGATGAATTCCTGCCCGCCGACGTGCAGCCCGGAGATCTTGTCGCGGTGCCCGGCACCGGTGCGTACTGCCGGAGCATGGCCAGCAACTACAACCATGTGCCCCGGCCACCGGTGGTCGCGGTGCGCGACGGCCAGGCGCGCTTGATCGTCCGGCGGGAAACCGAAGAGGACCTGCTCGCTTTGGATGTGGGATGACGTCACCTGTGCGCTTGGCGCTGCTCGGCTGCGGCACGGTCGGCCAGGAGGTGGTCCGGCTGCTGCACGAGCAGTCGGCCGACCTGGCCGCGCGGATCGGCGCTCCGCTGGAGATCGCCGGCATCGCCGTCCGTCGGCTCGGCCGCGACCGGGGGGACCTGCCGGTCGACCCGGCCCTGTTCACCACCGACGCGCTCGGCCTGATCAAGCGTGACGACGTGGACGTCGTGATCGAGGTGGTCGGTGGCATCGAGCCGGCCCGAGGCTGGCTGGTCGAGGCGCTGCGGGTTGGCAAGAGCGTGGTCACCGCCAACAAGGCGCTGCTCGCCGAGGACGGCGTGGCCCTGCACGAGGCGGCGGCCGAGGGCGGTGGCGACCTCTACTACGAGGCGTCCGTGGCCGGGGCCATCCCGCTGCTGCGCCCGCTGCGCGAGTCGCTGCACGGCGACCGGATCAACCGGGTCACCGGCATCGTCAACGGCACCACCAACTTCATCCTCTCCGCGATGGACGCGACCGGCGCCGGCTTCGCCGAGGCTCTCGAAGAAGCCACCGCACTGGGGTACGCGGAGGCCGACCCGACCGCCGACGTGGAGGGCTTCGACGCGGCAGCGAAGGCGGCGATCCTCGCCTCGCTGGCGTTCCACACCCGGGTCGGCGCCGCCGACGTGCACCGTGAGGGCATCACCGAGGTGACCGCCGCGGACATGGCCAGCGCCCAGGCGATGGGCTGCACGATCAAGCTGCTCTGCATCGCGGCCCGGGGCGTCGACCCCGCCGGCCGGGAGACGGTCAGCGTCCGGGTGCACCCGGCGATGATCCCGCGCAGTCACCCGCTGGCCAGCGTCGGCGACGCGTTCAACGCGGTCTTCGTGGAGGCGGACGCGGCCGGGCAGCTGATGTTCTACGGCCGGGGCGCGGGGGGCGCGCCGACGGCCAGCGCCGTGCTCGGTGACGTGGTCGCGGTGTCCCGCAACCGGCTCGCCGGGGTGCGCGCCCCCAGCGAGAGCGCGTACGCGGACCTCGCGGTCCGGCCGATGGGCGAGGCGTTGACCCGCTACCACGTCAGCCTCGACGTGGCCGACCGTCCGGGTGTGCTGGCCTCGGTGGCGAGCGTGTTCGCCCGGCACGACGTGTCGATCGCGACCGTACGACAGGGCTCGGCGAGCGGTCCGCCCGATCGTGACGGCGACGCCGAGCTGGTCATCGTCACCCACGTGGCACCGGACGCCGCGCTCGCCGCGACGGTTGGCGAGCTGCGCGGTCTGGACATTGTCCGGTCAGTGACCAGCGTGCTGCGGGTCGAGGGCGGGGCGTGATTCGTTGTACCGGTGGGACGGCTCGCTCGTCCCGCCAGATGGGTATCCCGGGGCCTGCCACGGGGCACTCCGGCAGGCTGGTCCAGGGTGTCCTGGTGCCCGGGTCGGCACGGCGGTAGAGGCGAGGAGAACGACATGTGGCGGGGTCTGATCGAGGCGTACCGGGATCGGCTGCCGGTCACCGCTGCCACGCCGGTCGTCACGCTGCACGAGGGGAACACCCCGCTGTTGCCCGCGCCGGTGCTGTCCGCCCGGATCGGTTGCGACGTCTACCTCAAGGTGGAGGGCGCCAACCCGACCGGCTCATTCAAGGACCGGGGGATGACCCTCGCGGTGTCCAAGGCGGTCGAGGCCGGTAACAAGGCCATCATCTGCGCCTCCACCGGCAACACCAGCGCCTCCGCCGCGGCGTACGCGGCTCGGGCCGGGCTGACCTGCGCGGTGCTGGTGCCGCAGGGCAAGATCGCGTTGGGCAAGCTGGCCCAGGCGCTGGTGCACGGCGCGAAGCTGCTCCAGGTGAGCGGCAACTTCGACGACTGCCTGTCGCTCGCCGCGAAGCTGGCTCAGGACCACCCGGTCGCGTTGGTCAACTCGGTCAACATCGACCGGTTGCACGGCCAGAAGACCGCCGCCTTCGAGATCGTCGAGGCGCTCGGTGACGCGCCCGACATCCACTGCCTGCCGGTCGGCAACGCCGGCAACATCTCCGCCTACTGGATGGGTTATTCAGAGGAGCACGCCGCGGGCGCCACCACCCGGGCGCCGAAGATGTACGGCTTCCAGGCCGCCGGGGCGGCCCCGATCGTGACCGGCCAGGTGGTGCCGGAGCCGTCGACCATCGCCACCGCGATCCGGATCGGCAACCCGGCGAGCTGGACCAAGGCATTGGACGCCCGGGATGCCTCCGGTGGCCTGATCGCCGCGGTGACCGACCGGGAGATCCTCTCCGCGTACCGGCTGCTCGCCCGCGAGGTGGGGGTCTTCGTCGAGTTGGGCAGTGCGGCCAGCGTGGCCGGTCTGCTCCAGCAGGCCGCGGCGGGCATGGTGCCGGCCGGTTCGACGGTGGTCTGCACGGTGACCGGCCACGGGCTGAAGGACCCGGAATGGGCGATCTCCACCGCGCCGGCGCCGTTGACCATCGCGAACGACCCGATGGCCGCGGCCCGCGCCCTCGACCTGGCCTGAGAGGGGCCACCACCCGCCGGTACGGGCATGCGGTCGGCGGACGGTGGTGGGCCGCCGTGGGGGCGGCGGGGGTCGGGGTGATCGGGTCCGGCACACTTTCGGGTATCCCCGCCCGCATTCTCGTTCAGGAGTGAACCAGGCCGATGTCGCTGCTCGCCAGATTCAGCCTCGCCAACCGAGGGCTTGTCGCCCTCATCGCGGTGGTGATCACGGCGTTCGGATTGTTCGCCGTGCCATCGCTGAAGCAGCAACTGCTGCCGTCGCTCGAATTCCCGGCCGCGTTCATCGTGGCCCCCTATCCCGGCGCCGGGCCCGAGATCGTCGAGTCGCAGGTGACCGAGCCGATCGAGAATGCCCTCCAGGGCATCCCGGGGTTGGACAAGATCACCTCCACGTCCCGTGAGGGATCGGCGACCGTCCAGGTCATGTACGAGTTCGGCACCGACCTGGACGACGTGGTCAACAAGATGCAGACCGCGCTGAGCCGGATCGACTCTCAGTTGCCGGAGAGCGTCGACCCGCAGGTCATCGCGGGTAGCACCGACGACCTGCCGGCGGTGGTGTTGGCCGCGGCTGGTGCGGCGGACGAGCGGGCGCTCGCCGAGAAGCTGCGCGCGACGGTGGTGCCGGAGCTGGAGGGCATCGAGGGGGTTCGCACGGTCGAGGTGACCGGAACCCGCGACAACGTCGTGGTGGTCACCCCGGACCCGGCGAAGCTGGCCGCGGCGCAGATCCAGCCCACGGCGATCGGCGCGGCGCTGAAGACCAACGGTGTGGCGGTTCCGGCTGGCACGGTGACCGACGGCGCACTGGCCCTTCCGGTGCAGGTCGGCACGCCGATCGCCACCGTGGAGGACCTGCGCGGCATCGTGATCGCCCCGGGCGCGGCACCCGTCCGTCTCGCTGACGTGGCGACCGTCGAGCAGCAGCTCGCTCCGGCCACCTCGATCTCCCGGACCAACGGCAAGGACAGCCTCGGCATCGCGGTCACCGCCGCGCCGGACGGCAACGCCGTGCAGATCTCGCACGATATCCGCGACCGGCTCGCCGACCTGAAGGACGCTTCCGGCGCGGAGTTGACCGTGGTCTTCGACCAGGCGCCGTTCGTCGAGAAGTCGATCGAGTCGCTGACCACCGAGGGCCTGCTGGGCCTGGTGATGGCGGTCATCGTCATTCTGGTCTTCCTGCTGTCGGTGCGCTCGACGGTGGTCACCGCCGTCTCCATCCCGCTCTCCGTGCTGGTGGCGTTGATCGCCCTGTGGATCGGTGACTACTCGCTCAACCTGCTCACCCTCGGCGCGCTGACGATCGCGGTCGGCCGGGTGGTGGACGACTCGATCGTGGTGTTGGAGAACATCAAACGACATCTCGAGTACGGCGAGGAGAAGCGGCACGCCATCATCACCGGCGTCCGTGAGGTTGCCGGTGCGGTGACCGCGTCGACCCTGACCACGGTGGCGGTGTTCGCGCCGATCGCGTTGGTCGGCGGGTTCGTGGGCCAGCTCTTCGCGCCGTTCGCGATCACCGTGACGGTGGCCCTGCTCGCCTCGCTGCTGGTGTCGCTGACCGTGATCCCGGTCCTCGCGTACTGGTTCCTGAAGCCGCGCGGCGGCACCGCCGACGACGAGGCGGTGCGGCGCGGCGCGGAGGAGAAGGAGCTGCGTAACCCGTTGCAGCGGGCGTACCTGCCGGTGATCGGGTTCGCCACCCGTAAGCGGTCGACTCGCTGGATCACCGTCGGGCTCGGCCTGCTGGTGCTCTTCGGCACCTTCGGCCTCGCGCAGAAGCTGGAGACCAACTTCCTGGACGACTCCGGCCAGGACACCCTCAACATGAGCCAGGAGCTGCCGGCCGGCAGTGGCCTGGCGGCCACCGACGCGGCGGCCAAGCAGGTCGAGTCGGTGCTGACCCGCACCGAGGGCGTGGAGACCTACCAGGTGACCGCGGGCGGTGGGGACAACCCGTTTGCCGGCGGCGGCAACAACGCGGCCAGTTGGTCGCTGGCGCTCGACGGTGACACCGACGCGAAGCAGATGCGTGAGGTGCTCCGCAAGGAGTTCGACAAGCTCGGCACCGGCGTGGGTGAGATCAGCTTCGGTGGCGGGCAGGCGGCGTCCACCAGCCAGCTGGAGGTGATCGTCCAGGCCAGCGACCCGGAGGTGCTGACCCGGGCCGCCGAGCAGGTCCGGGCGGCGATGGCCGGTGTTCCGGACGTCGAGGACGTCTCCACCAGCCTGGCCGAGCGGGTGCCGCGAGTCGACGTGACGGTCGACCGGGTCGCCGCCGGTCGGGCCGGGCTCACCGAGGCCGCCGTGGGGCAGCTCGTGTCGCAGGCGTTCCGGGGAGCGCCGCTGGGTCAGGTCGCGCTCGATGGCCAGCAGCAGAACGTGGTGCTGCGGCTGGGCGCGCAGCCGCCGATGTCGGTGGAGCAGCTGCGAGCGCTGCCGGTGGGTCCGGTCAAGCTGGGCGACATCGCGGAGGTCACTCAGGGCGAGGGACCGCAGCTGGTCACCCGGATCGACGGTGAGCGCAGCGTGTCGGTGACCGGTACGGCGACCGGCTCGAACCTGGGCGCGACCAGCCAGGAGCTGCAGAAGCGGCTGGACGGCATCGACGTGCCGGGTGCGAGCTTCGCCATCGGTGGCGTCAGCGCCGATCAGGCGGACGCCTTCGGTGACCTGGGCCTGGCGGTGCTGGCCGCGATCGCGATCGTCTTCCTGATCATGGTGGCCACGTTCCGCAGCCTCACCCAGGCGCTGATCCTGTTGATCTCCATCCCGTTCGCGTCGACCGGTGCGATCGGCCTGCTGCTGATCACCGGGACGCCGCTCGGCGTGCCGGCGTTGATCGGTGTGCTGATGCTGGTCGGCATCGTGGTGACCAACGCGATCGTGTTGCTCGACCTGATCAACCAGTACCGGGCTCGGGGCATGGGAGTCCGGGAGGCGGTGGTCGAGGGTGGTCGGCGTCGGCTCCGCCCGATCCTGATGACCGCGGTGGCGACCATCTTCGCGCTGCTGCCGATGGCGCTCGGGTTGACCGGAGAGGGCGGCTTCATCTCTCAGCCGCTGGCGGTCGTGGTGATCGGTGGTCTGCTCAGCTCGACGCTGCTCACGCTGATCCTGGTACCGACGCTGTACACGATGGTGGAGCACACCAAGGAGTCGCTGCGGGACCGGCGCAGTCGGCGTCGCTCCGGCGACCCGGCGGAGACCGACGAGGTGGCGGGCCCGAACCAGGTCGCGGTGCCGAGCGGTGCGCCTACCTCGGCGCAGGCTGAGGGTTCACAGCCGGCCGGGCGACCCGCCCCGTCGGGCGCGCTCGTGGAGGGCACGGACCAGTTCGAGGTGCTGCGGCTGCCCCGTAGCCGCACGTCGCCACTGCCTCCGTCGGAGGCGACCGAGTAAGTCGGACCGCATCTCTGAAACGCCCTCGGCAGGGTTCTGCCGGGGGCGTTTCAGGTTTACCGGCCGAGACACTCCGACCCGACCCAACCTGCACTTTGCGTCATGTCTTGCATACTCCTGGTAGGTGTATGGGGGTGCGGGTGGAACAGGGCGGGCGGATGACCGAGGGCGCGCGCGGGTGGGGGCGTCGCGACCTGCTGCGCCGCAGCCTGCTGGTCGCCGGTGGTGTGGCCATCGGCGCGGGAACGTCGGAGGCGTGGTGGAGGACCAATCGTCGGATTCCGCTCGCCGGCGGCCCGGCCAGTGCCACCCTCGGTAACGGGCACCAGGGCGTCGGCTCCGGCGCAGTGGAGGTCGTCTGGTCGGGACCGACCAGACAGCGACTGGTGGCGCTCACCTTCGACGACGGCCCGGCACCACAGTGGACTTCGATGGTGCTGGACACCCTCGCCGAACACCGGGTCCCGGCCACCTTCTTCATGGTCGGGGCGCAGGTCCGGCGGCACGCCGACGTCGTCCGCGATCGGCTCGTGGGGCACGAGGTGGGCAACCACAGTTGGGAACACCGGGACCTGGCCGCAATGGACGCCACCGAGGCGTACGACGACCTGCGCCGCAGCCACGACGCGATCGCCGAGGTGACCGGGAGCCCGCCCCAACTGCTTCGCCCGCCGTACGGCCACCTGGGTGGGGCGGTGCTGCACGCGGCGGCCCTGCTGGACTACCGGCTGGTGCTCTGGACGCTGCAGATGGTGGAGCGCGAGTTTCCCGGCGATCCGGCCGGCCACGCCCAGCGGATCGTGGCCGGTGTCCTACCGGGAACCATCGTGCTCGGGCACGATGTGGGGGCGCGGCGGCGGCTGGTCGGGCTGCGCGGCCTGCCCGACATGATCAACGGGCTGCGGGCGCGTGGCTACACCTTCGTCACCGTCTCGGCGCTGCTGCGAGCAGGCGTAGGCCCGACTCCAAGCGGGTAGGGTGCCGCTCCGTGGCGTCCACCCTCTCGGTCCTTACCGGCAATCGGAGCTTTCGCAACCTCTTCCTCGCCGAGCTGGTGGTCTTCGGGGCCGACTGGTTCGTCATGGTGCCGCTGCTGGTGCTGCTGCCGCACCTGACCGGCAGCGGAGTCTGGGGTGCGCTGGTGTTGGCGGTGGACACCGGCATCGTGGCGCTGCTGCTGCCGTACACCGGCACGATCGCCGACCGCTTCGACCGGCGGAAGATCATGATCGCCGCGAACGTGGCCGCGCTGGCGGGCGTGTTGCTGCTGCTCGGCGTGCGGGGCGCCGGAACGGCGTGGCTGGCGCTGGTCGCGATCGGCGTGGTGGCGGTCGCCAAGGCGTTCTACTCGCCGGCCGCCCAGGCCGCGCTGCCCAACGTGCTGGAGCCGCATGAGCTCGCCGCCGGTAACGCCGTGGCCGGCTCGGCCTGGGGCACCATGACGGTGGTCGGCGCCTCGCTCGGCGGCGTCCTCAGCACCGTTGTCGGCCCGTACGCCTGCTTCTGGGTGGCGGCGGTGGGCCTGGCACTGGCCGCGGGCATCGCCACGCGGATCCGTCGGCCGTTGCAGGCGCCCCGGGACGCCGCCCGACCGGCCCAGCGGACCTGGGCGGCGGTCCGCGAGGCGCTCGGCTACATCGGGCACCGGCCCCGGGTGCTCGCGCTGGTCACGGTGAAGTCGGCGGTCGGCCTGGGCAACGGCGTGCTGACCGTGTTCCCGTTGCTGGCCGGCGTGTACGGCGTCGGCCCGCTCGGCGCTGGGCTGCTCTTCGCGGTGCGCGGGGCCGGGGCGTTGGTGGGGCCGATCCTGATGCGCCGGGTGCTGACCAACCGGGCCTGGCTGCTGCCCGGGCTCGCGCTGTCCATGTCGCTCTACGGCCTGTCCTACCTGGGCGCATCGGTGGTCCGTTGGTTTCCGCTGGTGCTGCTGCTGGTCTTCCTGGCGCACTTCGCGGGCGGCAGCAACTGGGTGATGTCGAACTTCGCCCTGCAGGGCGAGGTTCCGGACCGGTTGCGTGGGCGCGTCTTCGCCACCGACATGATGCTCGCGACGCTGGCGATCTCGGTGAGCCAGCTGGCGGTGGCCCTGGTGGTGGACGTGGTCGACGAACGGGTGGTGCTCGCCGGCTGCGGGCTGGTCACCCTCGTGTACGCGGTCGGCTGGCGGATCGCCACCCGCCGGCTCTCGCTCACCGACCCGGCCGCGGAGCCGGTTCCGGAGCCGGCCGGCTGACTTCGACGATCCCAGGCTGCGGACGCGGGAGCGGATCGTCGGTGCCGAGCCCTAGCATGGGCGCGTGCCGACGAACTTCACCGCCGGACCGGTTCGTGTCCGGGTTCCCGCGACCAGCGCCAACCTTGGCCCGGGCTTCGACGCGCTGGGCCTCGCCCTCGGGCTCTACGACGACCTGGCCGCCGAGGTCGCGCCGGGTGGGGTCCGGGTGACGGTGACCGGGCAGGGAGCCGGCGAGCTGCCCGACGATGACCGGCACCTGGTGGTGCGGGCCATGCGGGCCGCCTTCGACCTGCTCGGCGCCCACCCCGAGGGGTTGCGCCTGGAGTGCGTCAACCGCATCCCCCAGGCGCGAGGGCTCGGCTCCTCGTCCGCCGCGATCGTCGCCGGGGTGCTGCTGGCCCGCGCCCTGGTCACCGACGGCGAGCATCGGCTGGACGAGGCAGGCGTGCTCCGGCTGGCCGCCGAGATCGAGGGCCATCCCGACAACGTCGCGCCGTGCCTGCTCGGCGGCTTCACGGTGGCCTGGTCAGACTCGACGGGCGCCCGGGCGGTGTCCCTGCCGGTCGCCGACGGGGTGCGGCCCACCGTTTTCGTGCCGGCGGAGCGCGGGTTGACCGCGACCGCGCGGGCCGTGTTGCCGGCCACCGTGCCGCACAGCGACGCCGCGCTGACCGCCGGGCGGGCCGCATTACTGGTGCACGCTCTCACCGCCGACCCGACCCTGCTGCTGCCGGCCACCGTCGACCGGCTCCACCAGGAATACCGCGCAGCCGGGATGCCAGGCACATCATCCCTGGTCAGCGCGTTGCGAGCGGCGGGTGTGGCGGCTGTGGTCAGTGGGGCGGGTCCGACTGTGCTGGCGCTCAGCGAGCCCCCGGCGAGCTTCCCGACGGGAACAGACTGGCAGATCTGGCAGTTACCGATAGACGTCAGCGGTGCGCGGGTCGCCCGGGGTAGACTTGGACACGCCGAGCGGGACCCTGTTGCCGCAGGTCGGAAGAGTTGATTACGCTCTAGACCTAGCACAGCCGCGAAGCACGCGATCTCCCTGCGGGTCGGCGCACCCCCGAAGCTGTCGGCGGTCAGCCCGTCACCCCTGCCAAAGGCCCACGCCGCACCGCAGTTTCCACAGGTCGCCGCAGACGGCGAGACCTGCTCACCGATTTTGGTGAGTCGGGATACCGACCGGCTGCTGTGTCACAGACTCCCGCGACGCGTCCTTGCGAGGCGGGTGCACCGAGGCCGCCCGGCCACCTAAGTTCCGACTCCGGGCAGTCCCGGCCTTTATCGAGGGAAGGAATCCATTGAGCGACACCACCGACGTGACGTCGGATGTTTCCAACGTCGCCGGCGATGCCACCGCCGCCGCTCCCGCGCGTCGTCGGCGTAGCGGCACCGGTCTGTCGGCGATGCTGCTGCCAGAGCTGCAGAGCCTGGCTGCGTCGCTCGGCATCTCCGGCACGGCTCGCATGCGCAAGGGCGAGCTGATCGCCGCGATCTCCGAGCGGCAGGGCGGCAACGCCGCCGGCACCCCTCGACCGCGGGCCGAGGTCGCGGCCGCGGCTGCATCCACCCGTGAGGGGGTACGCGCCGACGTGCGGGAGACCGCCGACCGGCCGGCAGCCGAGGGGCGCAGCGCCGAGCAGGCGCCAGCCGCCGAGCCGACAGAGGGCCGCAGTCGCACCCGGCGGAGCCGGACCACAGCGGCCGAGGCGCGTCCGACTGAGGAGCGTCCCGCGGAGGCGCGTCCGACTGAGGAGCGTCCTGCTGAGGCGCGTCCCACAGAGGCGCGTACCGAAGAGGCGGAAGCCGGCGAGCGGGCCGACCGTGGCGAGAACCGCCGGGAGCGCGCCGAGCGTCCGGAGCGTGCCGAGCGTGCCGACCGGGGCGAGCGTCCGGAGCGCGCCGAGCGTGCGGACCGGGGCGAGCGCACCGAGCGTCCGGAGCGGGGCGAGCGTGCCGACCGGGGCGAGCGTGCCGACCGGGGCGAGCGTCCGGAGCGCACCGAGCGTGCGGACCGGGGCGAGCGTGCCGATCGGGGCGAGCGTCCGGAGCGCACCGAGCGTGCGGACCGGGGCGAGCGTGCCGATCGGGGCGAGCGTGCCGAGCGCAACGACCGTCCTGAGCGCAACGACCGTAACGACCGCAATGACCGTGGTCAGCGCGTGGAGCGGGACAGCGACGAGGACGACGGCGAGGGTGGCGGCCGGCGCGGCCGGCGCAGCCGTTTCCGCGACCGTCGCCGTGGGCGCGGCGAGCGCACCGAGACCGGTGCCGACACCGGTGGACGTGAGCCGCAGGTCAACGAGGACGACGTTCTCGTTCCGGTGGCCGGCATCATCGACGTGCTCGACAACTACGCCTTCGTACGGACGACCGGTTACCTGGCCGGCCCGAACGACGTGTACGTCTCGATGTCCCAGATCAAGAAGTACGGCCTCCGCCGCGGTGACGCGATCACCGGTGCGGTGCGGTCGGCCCGTGAGGGTGGCAACACCGGCGATCAGCGACGGGACAAGTACAACCCGCTGATGCGGCTGGACACCATCAACGGCATGGAGCCGGAGGAGGCGCGGCGCCGGCCGGAGTTCTACAAGCTCACCCCGCTCTACCCGCAGGAGCGTCTGCGGCTGGAGACCGAGCCGCACATCCTCACCACCCGGGTGATCGACCTGGTCATGCCGATCGGCAAGGGCCAGCGGGCGCTCATCCAGTCTCCGCCCAAGGCGGGTAAGACGATGGTGCTCCAGGCGATCGCGAACGCGATCACCCGGAACAACCCGGAGTGCCACCTCATGGTGGTGCTGGTGGACGAGCGGCCCGAAGAGGTCACCGACATGCAGCGGTCGATCAAGGGCGAGGTCATCGCGGCCACGTTCGACCGGCCGCCGCAGGACCACACGACGGTGGCGGAGCTCGCGATCGAGCGGGCGAAGCGCCTGGTCGAGCTGGGCCACGACGTCGTCGTGCTGCTCGACTCGGTGACCCGGCTCGGTCGGTCGTACAACCTGGCGGCGCCGGCCAGCGGCCGGATCATGTCGGGTGGTATCGACTCCACCGCGCTCTACCCGCCGAAGCGCTTCCTCGGTGCGGCCCGCAACATCGAGAACGGCGGCTCGCTGACCATCATCGCCACCGCGCTGGTGGAGACCGGGTCCATGGCGGACACGGTCATCTTCGAGGAGTTCAAGGGCACCGGTAACGCGGAGCTGAAGCTGGACCGGAAGATCGCTGACAAGCGCACCTTCCCGGCCATCGACGTCAACCCGTCCGGTACCCGTAAGGAAGAGGTCCTGCTCGCCCCTGAAGAGCTGGCCATCATCCACAAGCTCCGCAAGGTGCTGCACTCGCTGGACTCGCAGGCCGCCATGGACCTGCTGCTGGACCGGCTCAAGAAGTCCCGCACCAACATCGAGTTCCTGATGCAGATCGCGAAGTCGACGCCGGGGGAGTAACCCTCCCCGGGTGACTGACGACGAAGGGGTGCGGCCGTCATGGCCGTGCCCCTTCGTCGTGCCGGAGGCCGGAGCCCGCCATCGGTGGAATTTTCCTTCAGTTCAGTCCTGGAGTCTTGAAACTTCTATTCACTGCCGGGTTGACTGTGGTCCATGCGTACCCGCAGACAATCCGCCCGTCGCACCGGCGTCCTGCTGCTGTCGCCGCTGCTCGCCCTGGCCGCGCCGTTACCGGCCGCCGCCGCGCCTCCGGCCCCGCCCGTCGTGGCCTCGTCCACCATCCCTGAGGATCTGCCACCCGCATCGTCCCGGCCGGCCGGCTCGGTCAGCCTGGCCGCCGACCCCGCAGCCGCGACCTCTCCGACCGCCGCCGCGGGTGGTCTGGAGCCGTCCGGCGGTCTGGAAACCACGAAGTCCACCCGGCCGGTCGCGCCGGGCGTTCAGCTCACGTCCTTCGACCGGTACGACGCCGACGGCTGGCTGCGCGCCGACGCGCTCACCACCGACCTCGCCGGCGACTCGACCGTCGACTACGTCAACTCTGGGGCGGTCAGCCGGGCCGAGCCACTGCGGAAAGCGGTGGACGACTCGCGCGCGGTTGCTGCCGTCAACGGTGATTTCTTCGACATCAACAACTCCGGGGCCGCCCAGGGCGTCGGCGTCCGCGACGGCGAGCTGGTCCAGTCGGCGGTCAGCGGTCACCGCAACGCGGTGGCGATCACCGCGAACGGGCTCGGCCGGGTGATCGAGGTGAACTTTGACGGAAGCGCCACCCTTCCCACCGGGCCGGTCCCGCTGACGCAGTTCAACAACATGGTGCAGGCCGACGGCATCGGCGCGTTCACCGAGCTGTGGGGCACGTACTCCCGGCAGCGTGCCGTGGAGGGCGCGGCTCGCGTGGTCGAGGTCACCGTGACCGGCGGTCGGGTGGCCACGGTGACCGGTGTGGCCGGCAGCGGCCCGATCGTCGCCGGCAGCACCGTGCTGCTCGGCCGCGACGCCGGCGCGGACGCGCTGGCCGGGCTGCGCCCCGGTGACCCGGTGACGGTGGCCTGGCGGCCGAAGCCGTCCGACGGCAGCACCCTGCACGTTGCGGTCGGGGGCGGCAACGTCCTGGTCCGCGACGGAGTCGTGCAGAGCATCGCCGACCCGACGCTCGCCCCGCGCACGGCGGTCGGGTTCAGCGCCGACGGTCGGAAAATGATCATGCTGACGGTGGACGGGCGTCAGGTCGACAGCCGCGGCGTGACGCAGACCGAGATGGGCCGGATGATGGCCGAGATGGGCGCCCACCACGCGCTCAACCTGGACGGCGGCGGCTCGTCCACGCTGCTGGCCCGGGAGCCGGGCGCGCCGGCCGTGCAGGTGGAGAACGGCCCCTCCGACGGCAGCGAACGGGCCGTGCCCAACGGCCTGGCCATCTACGCGCCGAAGGGCAGCGGCCGACTCAAGGGCTACTGGATCGAAACGGCGAGCGACCCCACCGCCGCCCCGGGAGTCTCACCTGTGCGCGGTGGCCGGCCGGATCGGGTGTTCCCCGGGCTGACCCGCACCCTCACCGCTGCCGGCTACGACGAGACGTACGGTCCGGCGGCCGGTGAACCCGCCTGGCGGGCCACCCCGGCGGTACGCGGCCGGGTCGATCGCGACGGGGTGTTCCACGCTGGCACACCGGGGCCCAGCACGGTCACCGCCTCGCGCGGCCGGGTTACGGGCTCGCTGGGCCTCACCGTGCTCGGCCCGCTGGCCCGGATCGGCACCACCGCACAGCGGGTCGGTCTGACCGGCCCGGACGGCAACGCCCTGGTCGGCGTGGTGGGGTATGACGCCGAAGGCAACACCGCGCCGATCGAGCCGGCCGACATGACCCTCGACTACGACCGGGACCTGCTGCGCGTCACCCCGACCGGAGACGGCAACCTGACCGTCACCGCGTTGCGGGACACCGGCTCCGCCCTGGTAACCGTTCACGTCGGACGCCGGAGCACCGTCCTGCCGGTAACCGTCGGGCTGACCGACGTTCCGGTGGCCGGCTTCGACGACGCCGCGTCCTGGCGGTTCAGTCAGGCCCGGGCCAGCGGATCGGTCGCGCCGGCGCCGGGGCACACCGGCACCGGCCTGCGGATGTCGTACGACTTCAGCCAGTCCACCGGCACCCGGGCCGCGTACGCCGACCCGCCCGCCTGGATCGAGGTGCCCGGCCAGCCGCAGGCCTTCGGGATGTGGATCCACGGCAACGGCACCGGGGAGTGGCCCAGCCTGCACCTGCACGACGCCCAGGACACCCAGCACGTCCTGCGCGGTCCGCTGATCACCTGGACCGGTTGGCGGTACGTGGAGTTCGCGGTGCCGGCCGGAGTGCAGTACCCGCTGCGGGTGCGCCGCATCTATGTGGCCGAGACGAACGCCGCCGCGCAGTACACCAGCGAGGTGATCATCGACGACCTGGTGGCGAAGGTGCCGCCCACGGTCGACGTGCCGGCGGTGGCCCCGCGTACCGATCAGGTGGTGGTCCGCGACGGCACGGTGGACGGCGCGCCCTGGCGGTTCGCGGTGCTCTCCGACGCCCAGTTCGTCGCGGCCGACCCGGACAGCGACCTGGTCGCCCAGGCTCGGCGGACACTGCGCGAGGTGCGGGCGGCCCGGCCGGACTTCCTCCTGATCAACGGCGACTTCGTGGACACCGCCTACCCGGCGGACTTCGCGCTGGCCCGGCGGATCCTCGACGAGGAGTTGGGCGATGCGCTGCCCTGGTACTACGTGCCCGGCAACCACGAGATCATGGGGGCTCCGATCAGCAACTTCGAGGCCGCGTTCGGTGCCACCTCACGGGTGTTCGACCACAACGGCACCCGGTTCGTCACGCTGAACTCGTCCACCGGGACGCTCCGCGGCGGCGGCTTCGACCAGGTACGGATGCTGCGCGAGACGCTGGACGCGGCGGCCACCGACCGGCGCGTCGGCTCGGTCGTCGTCCTGCACCACCACCCGGCCCGCGACCCCAGCCCGGCGCAGGCCAGCCAGCTCGGCGACCGCAAGGAAGCGGCGCTGCTGGAGCAGTGGCTGGCCGACTTCCAGCACCGCACCGGCAAGGGTGCGCTGTTCGTGGGCGGGCACGTGGGCACCTTCCACGCCGACCGGGTGGACGGGGTGCCGTACGTGATCAACGGCAACTCGGGCAAGGCGCCGTCCACCCCTGCCGACCAGGGTGGTTTCACAGGATGGACGGAGTTCGGCGTGGACCCGGTGACCCCGGCCGAGGCCGACCGGGCCCGCCGTGACCCGCTCGCCGAGGGGGCACGCTGGGTGGACGCGGAGTTCCACGCGCACGTCGACCGGCTCACGGTGACCGCCCCGGCCAGCGTCGCGGTCGGCGCCCCTGCCGAGGTCACCGCCACGCTGACCCAGCCCGGCGGGCGTCCGGTCCCGGTGGCCGCACCGGTCAGCGCGGACTGGTCGGCCCCCACGGCGGTCCACATCGGCGCGGCGGCGGGAGTGCGGCCGTGGCACACCGCCCGCTTCGACCCGGCCACCGGCACGCTGACCGCTCTGCGGCCCGGCGCACCGATACGCCTGACGGTCACCGTCAACAACGTCCGCGCCGAGGCCACCGTCGCTATCACCCGCTGAGGTGTGGGCCCTCGCTATCGCTGAGAGCGAGGGCCCACACACCTCAGAAGTCGCCGTCGGCCACCTGGAAGACGGTGAGGCCGAGGGCTCGCCACATCTGGACCACCTGGACGCGGTCGTCGAAGACGCCGGCCACCCGGTAACGGTCCCGAATCTCCCGGTCGTAGATCTCCCGCTTGACGATCGAGTCCTTGCGGGAGTCGCCCACCGCGCGCAGGTGCAGGCCGAGGTAGGGAACGCGTACGTGCCGGGCCAGCCACGCCTCGGTGGCCGCGCGGGCGGAGGCGTCCCGCCCGGAGCAGAAGACCACCCCGTACCCGGCGGCGTGCATCGCCCGGACCGCCGCGATCACCGCTGTGTTCGGTTGGTCCTCGCCCACCCGGGTCATGTCGTAGGGGCTGCGTGAGACGGCCAGCGCGACGGTGCCGTCGATGTCCACCAGGACGATCTCCGGTGGCTCGGTCGACGGTGGGTGCACGATGGCGGGGGGTCCGCTGCGGGCCTGCGGCACCGGCAACGGCAGTGTCCGCCCCTCCAGGTACCGCTCGTGCAGGCGTCGAATCGCGTCCGCGCCGACCTGGTCGGCCGCCGGGCGAGCGGCGTCGCGCCGCAGGCACTCGGCCAGCGGCACGTCGGTGAAGTCGTGCACCTCGAAATCCGCGCCGTGGCGGGCGGCCAGGTCGGCCCATCCCCGCAGGGTCCGCGCGCGCAGGTTGGTGTCGTCCACGCACACGTCCGCCCGGGCCTGTAGCAGCGCCTCGACCTGGGCCCGCTGTACGACGGTCACCTGCGCCTCGGCCCACTGGGTGAAGAGGCGCTCGCCGTGCAGCATGCGGCGCAGATCGTCCCGGTTGACCCGCAGCACGGACGGCTGGAGCGTACGGGCGAATGTTGTCTTGCCCGAGGCGGGCAGCCCTCGGGTGGCGATCAGGCGGGTCATCGGCGCACCTCCGGCTCGACGGGCGTACCCCCTGGGGGGTACCCGGCGGTGGCCCGCCGGGTGGGCGAATGCCCGGCCGGGCGGCGGGAATGCGGATGGGGAGGCATGTGTTGACGATGCCGGACGAGGTGTGCGGCCCGATTACCGGGTCGGCTCAGGCCCATGGCACACTGGTCAATCGGCCACCGGTTCCGGTTCACGCCCGAGCCCGTCGCGTACGGCGCGACGGGCGGTGACGGCGACCCGGCGACCACCAACGAGAGGACCGAAGCGAGATGAAGGCAAACATCCACCCGGAGTACGTGACCACCGAGGTCAGCTGCTCCTGTGGCAACACGTTCACGACCCGCAGCACCGCCAAGGGCGGGGCGATCCACGCCGAGACCTGCAGCGCCTGCCACCCGTTCTACACCGGTAAGCAGCGCGTTCTCGACACCGCCGGCCGGGTCGCGAAGTTCCAGCAGAAGTACGCCAAGGTTCAGGCCAAGAAGGCGAAGTAACTCGTCGTTCGGCGCCCGCGTCCGGTTTTCCGCCGGACGCGGGCGCCGTCCGCGTTTCACCCAGTTTCCGCACGGCCGCCGGCCTTCCGGGCCGGCCTGACCGGCGCCGTACCGTCGAAGGAGCATCCGCAGCATGAGCAGCGAGCGTCTGGCTGGCCTCCTCGACGAGTACGCGGAGCTGGAAAAGCGGCTGGCCGATCCGGCCATCCACGCTGACCAGGCCACCGCGCGCAGGGTCGGCCGGCGGTACGCCGCGCTGGTGCCGCTGCACAAGGCCGCCGATGAGCTGGAGCAGGCGCGTGCCGATCTGGCCGCGGCTCGCGAGTTGGCCGCCGAGGACCCATCCTTCGCGGGCGAGGCGGATTCCATCGCGGCGTCCCTGCCGATGCTGGAGGAGCGTCTGGCCGAGCTGCTCATTCCGCGCGACCCGCACGACGCCAAGGACGTGATCGTCGAGATCAAGGCCGGTGAGGGTGGCGAGGAGTCGGCGCTGTTCGCCGGTGATCTGCTGCGGATGTACACGCGGTACGCCGAGCGGCACGGCTGGGTCACCGAGGTGATCGACGCACAGGATTCCGATCTCGGCGGGGTCAAGGACGTCTCGCTGGCGATCAAGACCAAGGGTGTGCCGGCGGGTGGCAACGGCGTCTGGTCCCGACTGAAGTGGGAGGGCGGCGTGCACCGGGTGCAGCGCGTCCCGGTCACCGAGTCGCAGGGCCGGATCCACACCAGCGCCGCCGGAGTGCTGGTGCTGCCGGAGGCCGAGGACGTCGATGTCACCATCGACCAGAACGACCTGCGCATCGACGTGTTCCGCTCGTCCGGCCCGGGCGGCCAGTCGGTGAACACCACCGACTCGGCGGTGCGGATCACCCACCTGCCGACCGGCATCGTCGTCTCCTGCCAGAACGAGAAGTCCCAGTTGCAGAACCGTGAGCAGGCGATGCGGATCATGCGGGCCCGGCTGCTCGCCGCCGCCCAGGAGCAGGCCGACGCCGCCGCCTCGGACGCCCGCAAGGCGCAGGTGCGCACGATGGACCGTTCGGAGCGGATCCGCACCTACAACTTCCCGCAGAACCGGATCACCGACCACCGGATCGGCTACACCGCGTACAACCTCGACCTGGCGCTCGGCGGCGAGCTGGACGGGGTCCTGGACGCCCTCACCGAGGCCGACCGCGCCGCCCGCCTGGCCGGCGACACCGAGCTAACCCGCCGCTAACCGCAGCGCCCCCGTCGCCCCCGTCGCCCCCGTCGATCATGGAGTTGTGGTGGGCGGATTGTTGCGTCATGAGACTTTTGTGCGGCACCACAACTCCTTGATCGACGCCAGCCGCGTGGGCGATCAGCTCGCGCGGGGGCGGGACTTGGCGCGGAGCATTTCCCGGTCGGCCTGCTCGAAGGCGACGCTGAGCGCGTCGCGCAGCCCGCTGCCGCCGGAGACCTCGGCGAAGCCGATGCTCACCCCGACCGGGGTCCCGGGCACCAGCGACTCCCAGTCCTCAAGTCGGACCGCCGCCTCGATCCGGCGGGCCACCTCGGCGGCCTCGGTCATGCCCGTGTCCGGCAGCACCACCACGAACTCGTCACCGCCGTAGCGGGCCACGAAGTCGCCCCGACGCATCACCCGGTTGATCACTCCGGCGATGCGTTGGAGCACCAGGTCGCCGGAGTGGTGCCCGTGCCGGGTGTTGACCGCCTTGAAGCCGTCCAGGTCGCAGACACCGATCACCACCCGCTTGCCTCGGTTGACCACGGCGGTGATGTACCGCTCCAGCCGGCGCCGGTTGGGCAGCCCGGTGAGTGGGTCGGTCAACGCCTCGCCCTCGAATCGCGCCGCCTCGCGCCGCATCTCCTCGTGGTCGATGCGGGCGGCGATGCCGTCGATGTAGACGTCACGCAGTCGGTCGTTGCGCTGGGCGGCGAGTCGGAACGCCAGCCGGTCGGCGCGGTGCGCCGCCAGGTGATCGCCGGCTCGGGCCAGCGCGATGCTGCGTAGTCGGGCCGGCTCGGCCGCCCCGAGCGTCTCGTTGGACACCTGGATCGTGTCCAACCGGGTGACCGCCTCGATCGGCCGCCCGTCGGCGACGGCGAGGCACACCTGCCCGAGCTGACGCATGTCGCGGGCGCGGGCGCTGTCCCCACCGTGGCTGATCAATCGGGCCGGCTCGGCATCCCCGTCGGTCTCCACCTGGTCACCGAGCGCGGCCTGCCGAGCCGCCGCGTAGCCGTACGCCGCGAGGCTGCTCGGGCGCAGCCGGCCGGCCCGCCCCGTGCGTACGAAGCGGGCCAGGTCGGCGGCCACGTCCCGGAGCACCCGTAGACAACCGTCGCTGTCGCCGTTGTGGTCCAGTGCCACGGCGTTGCGCAGCCGGATGCCCGGCGCGGCGAACGTCTCCTCCGGGATCCCGGCCGTCAGCCCGAGCTGCCGGGCCCGCTCGATGGCGCCCAGCGCGTACCCGTGGAAGCTGAGGTAGCTGTAGGCCATGGCCAGGTCGTGCCAGCCCCAGGCGGTGTCCCGGTCCGGATCTTCCACGGCGCCCAGCGCCCGGGCGGCTCTGACGAGGTGCGTGACGCAGCGGTCCAGTGCGCCCTGGTGGTGCGCGGCGAGCGCGGCCAGAGCGTTGAGGTGCCCGTGCAGGTACGGCTCGGCGAGGTCGCGGACCGCCGCGGACGCCTCCTCGATGGCCCGGGTGAACTCCGCGGTCCGGCCGAGATTGATCAGCGCGGAGAGGCGCTGCACCATCGCGTCCGCTCGCGCCGCCGGGTCGGTGGTGGTGCGGATCACATGCTCCAGCAGAACGTACGACTCTGCTGAACGGCTGGCCTCCTGCAGCGCCCGGGCGTGCGTGAGGGCATCAACCTGGTCATCGACCCGGTCGAGCCAGCCCACCCGCCAACCTCCCGTCGTGCGCGCCTGCGCGCACCGTTCGTCACGTCGCCCGCGACGCCTCATGATTATGTCGTGAGTACTCTGCCGCAACACCCCCCCGAAGGGACAGGCCCCATCCGCCCGTCCGCCGCGGTGGCCCGGGCAGCCCGCGCGCTCGCCGCCGCAGGGGTTGGCTCGGCCCGGGTGGAAGCCGAGCTGCTGGCGGCGTACGTGCTGGGGGTGCCCCGGGGTCGGCTGGCGCTCGCCGACGACCTCAGCGACGACCAGTTGGCGCGGCTCGACGGCCTGACGCGCCGTCGTGCCGGGCGCGAGCCGTTGCAGCACCTGACCGGTCGGGCCGGGTTCCGCCACCTCGAGCTGGCGGTCGGCCCGGGTGTCTTCGTGCCCCGGCCCGAGACCGAGCTGCTGGCCGGCTGGGGCGTCGAGCAGGCCCAGGGCCGGCCCGACCCGGTGGTGGTCGACCTGTGCAGCGGCTCGGGCGCGATCGCGCTGGCGGTGGCCCAGGAGCTGCCGCGGGCGCGGGTGATCGCGGTGGAGCGGTCTCCGGCGGCGCTGGCCTGGTTGCGGCGCAACGCGGCGGAGCGGGCTGCGGCAGGGGACCGCCCGATCGAGGTGGTCGAGGCCGACGTCACGGCGCCGAACCTGCTCGCCGACCTGGTGGGTCGGGTGGACGTGCTGCTCTGCAATCCGCCGTATGTGCCGGACGATGTGGTGGTCCCGCCGGAGGTGGCCGGGCACGACCCGGCGGAGGCGGTCTTCGGCGGCGCGGACGGCCTGGCGGTGATCCGGCCGGTCGTCATCCGGGCGGCGGCGCTGCTGCGCCCCGGCGGCGTGGTCGGCGTCGAGCACGACGACACGCACGGCGCGGCGGTGCCTGAGCTGCTCCGCGAGGGCGGCCAGTTCACCGCCGTCACTGAGCATCTGGACCTCACCGGCCGCCCCCGCTATGCCACCGCGTCCCGACGGGCGGACGGCCAGCACGCCCCGATCGGCGCGGCGTGGCAGACTGACTCCTCGTGATGCTCTACGACTGCCGGTCGCCCGCCGATCGGGACCGCGGCATTGCTGCGGCGATCGAGGCGGTCAAGAACGGCGAGCTGGTCGTCCTTCCGACGGACACCGTCTACGGGATAGGCGCGGACGCGTTCACCCCGTACGCGGTCAAGGCGCTGCTGGACGCCAAGGGCCGGGGCCGGCAGATGCCGCCGCCGGTGCTGATCGGCTCGCGACACACGCTGGACGGGTTGGTCTTCTCGCTGCCCACGGCCGCACGGGACCTCGTGGAGGCGTTCTGGCCGGGTGCGCTGACGATCGTGGTCGAGCACTCGCCGAGCCTGCAGTGGGACCTGGGCGACAAGTCGGGCACGGTCGCGGTGCGGATGCCGCTGCACCCGGTGGCGCTGGAGGTGCTGCGCGAGACCGGCCCGATGGCGGTCTCGTCGGCCAACAAGACCGGCCAGCCCGCCGCGGTGACCGCCGAGGAGGCGCGTGACCAGCTCAGCTATTCGGTGCGGGCATACCTGGAGGCCGGGCCCTGCCCGGACCCGGTGCCCAGCACGATCGTGGATCTGACCGGTGAGGTGCCGCGGCTGCTGCGGGCCGGTGCGATCCCACTGGAGAAGCTGCGCGACGTCGTGCCGGATCTCATCGACGAGCGGGGGGTCTGAGTGCCCCCGTTCACGGTTCTGCACGTCTGCATGGGCAACATCTGCCGCTCGCCGATGGCGGAGCGGCTGCTCGCCCTCGCGGTGCGGGAGCGGTTGACGCGGCGTGCGCAGGATCCGGGTGGGGCCGAGGAGTTGGTGCACAGCCACAGCGCTGGCACAGGTGGTTGGCACGCGGGCGAGGAGATGAACCCGCCGGCGGCGCGGCAGGTCACCGGCCGTGGTGGGGACGTGGAGGGCTTTGCCGCGCGCAAGCTGCGCTCGGATCACATCGACGCCGCCGACCTGGTCCTGACCGCCACGGCCGATCAGCAGGAGTACGTGGTGGCGCTGCGGCCGGACGCGGCGGCCCGCACGTTCGTGCTGGGTGAGTTCGGCAGGCTGCTGGCCGCGGTGGACGCCGCCGCGTTGCCGCCGGGCGAGGCGACCCCGGAGGCCGTGTACGCCCGGGGTGTGGCCCTGGTGGCGGCGGCTCACGACGCCCGGTTGGGCGCTTCGGCGCTGCCCACCGATGATCTGGACGACCCGTGGGGTCGCGGCGACCAGTGTTTCAGCCGGGTCGCTGACGAGATCGAGGAGACGGTCCACCCGCTCGCCGGCGCGCTGCTGCCCTGAACCTGGTGCGAGTTTCCCTCCGGGTTTGGGGAAAACCTGGGGCGAAAGGGGCGTTCCGGGTCATTCTGAACGGGTCCTAGCGTGACCGGCTCCTGCGGGGAGAGCTGATGATCCGGGCCCATCTCGACAAACTGCTGACCGTGGTGATCGCCGGCGTGCTGGCCGGATTGGTGCTGGCCGTGGCCGCCCTACCGGTGGCCCTGGTCTTCGGGATCGGCTTCAGTGCCCTGTCGACGCCCTACTCGGAGCTGCCGAACACGCTCCGCGCGCCGCCCACCGCCCAGCGCTCCAACCTCTACGCCAACGACGGCACCACCCTGATCACCTCCTTCTACCAGGAGGACCGAACGGACGTGCCGCTGCACGAGGTGGCCCCGGTGATGCGCCAGGCGATCGTGGCCGCCGAGGACGTCCGGTTCTACCAGCACAGCGGGGTGGACCTGCGGGGCGTGGTACGCGCGTTCACGGTCAACAGGCGCGACGGCCAGACCCGGCAGGGTGCCTCCACGCTGACCATGCAGTACGTCCGCAACGTGCTCAGCAGCGACGCTCGGTTGACCGAGCAACAGCGCCAGGCCGCCACCGAGCTCACCACCGTCCGCAAACTCCAGGAGATGCGGTACGCGCTCGCGCTGGAGAGGGAACTCGACAAGGAGGAGATCCTCACCCGCTACCTCAACATCGCCTACTTCGGCGCCGGGGCGTACGGCATCGCGGCGGCCAGCAAGCGCTACTTCTCCCGATCCCCGGCCGAGCTGACCCTGGCCCAGGCGGCGCTGCTGGCCGGCCTGGTCCGATCGCCGGACACCGACGACCCGATCAACGGCGACGCCGACAGCGCGCTGGCGCGGCGGTCGTACGTGTTGGAACGGCTGGTGGAGTCGGGGCAGGTCCCCGCGGACGCGGCGGCGGCGGCGCGGGCCGAACCATTGCAGCTACGGCCCAGCGAGACCCCGAACGACTGCACGGCGGTGCCCGAAGCGCACAACGACTGGGGCTTCTTCTGCGACTGGTTCACCCGCTGGTGGAGCAGCCAGTCCGCATTCGGGGCGACCGCTGACGAGCGGCAGCGCACGCTGCGCCGGGGCGGGCTCTCCATCGTGTCGTCGCTGGACCCGGGGGTGCAGCGGGCCACCACCGAGCAGGTGCTGAAGATCTATCAACCGACGAAAGCCCAGGCGGTGCCGACCGCGGTGGTCCAACCGGGCACCGGGCGGGTGCTGGCGATGTCGGTGAACCGCGCCTACAGCGTGAAGGGCAACCCCGTCGGGCAGAAGAACCATCCGAACACGGTCAACCAGTTGATCGCCGGAGGCGGCGCGATCGAGGGGTACCAGGGCGGCTCGACGTTCAAGCTCTTCACCATGCTGGCCGCGCTGGAGTCCGGCCTGCCGCTGTCGACCGACTTCGTGGCGCCGACCCAGCTGCTCACCCGCTTCCCGGCGACCGGTGAGGCGAGCTGCGACGGCCGCTGGTGCCCGGCGAACGCCAGCCCGTCGTCGATGGACGGCCCGCGCACCATGTGGAGCGCGTTCGGGCGCTCGGTGAACACCTACTTCGCCTGGCTCACCGAGCGGGTGGGCGCCGACCGGGTGGTGGAGATGGCCGAGCGGCTCGGCATCGTTCTGCGCGCCGACTCCGATGCCCGGCTGGCCCGGTACGAGGCGAAGGACTGGGGCGCGTTCACCCTGGGCGTGGCCGCCACCACCCCACTCGACCTGGCCACCGCGTACGCCACGGTGGCGGCCGAGGGAACCTGGTGCGCGCCGCTGCCGGTGGTCTCGATCACCGACGCGGGCGGACGGCCGGTCGCCGCCGCCAAGCCGAACTGCCGGCAGGTGCTCGACGCCGACGTGGCCCGCGCGGCCACCGACGCTGCCCGCTGCCCGGTCGGCGACCAGTCGATGTACGGGCGATGCGACGGTGCCACCGCACCCGATCTGCGCGCGAAGCTCGGCCGTCCGGTGGCGGGCAAGACCGGCAGCTCGGAGCGGTACGAGACGGAGACGGTGGTGGCGTTCACTCCGCAGCTCGTGGTCGCCTCGATGGCGGCGAACCCGGACGATCCCCGGGACGCGGTCGGTCAGGCGGTGCAGGCCCGAATGGTGAACGCGGTCGGCGAGGTGCTCTCCGCCGCCCTGCGCGACCAACCGGTACGCGACTTCGTCCCGCCGAGTGAACGCACCGCCCTCCAGGTCACCGGAGCCCGCACCGGCAACTAACCCACCCACCCACCCCACCCCCGCCCCCGCCCCCACCCCCGACTCAGTTGATCAAGGAGTTGTGGTGGGCGTTTGCTCCATACACGCCCCTTCTGCGCGGCACCACAACTCCATGATCGACGCGGGTGGGGTGGGGTGGGCGGGGTCGGGCGGGGTCGGGTGGGGTGGGCGGGCGCGGTGGGGCGGGGGGGTGGGGGGTGGGGGGTTAGGGGGTTTGTTCGGCGTTGCGGGCTATGTTGCGCGCCATTCCGCCGAAGACCACCGCGTGGAACGGGGCCACCGATCCCCAGTAGGCGTGCCCGGCCAGCCCGCGTGGCAGGAAGACCGCGCGTTGCTGGTAGCGGCTGCGGCCACCGTCGGTCGGCAGCACCCGCATCTCCAGCCAGGCCCGGCCGGGCAGCCGCATCTCGGCGCGCAGTCGCAGCAGCTCGCCCGGGACGATCTCCTCGACCCGCCAGAAGTCCAGCGCCTCACCGACCTGTAGGCGATGCGGGTCGCGCCGGCCCCGACGCAGCCCCACGCCGCCGACCAGCCGGTCCAGCCAGCCGCGGATCGACCAGGCGAGCGGGAACGAGTACCAGCCGTGTTCGCCGCCGACGCCCTCGATGACCCGCCAGAGCGCCGCCGGTGGAGCGTCCACCGCCTTCTCCCGGACATCGGTGTAGGCGGTGCCGCCGGACCAGTCCGGGTCGCTGGGCAGCGGCTCGGCGGGCGCGTCCGGGCCGCTGGCGGTCGACCAGCGGGTCTCCACCTGGGCGTCGCGCACCTTGGCGAGCGCCAGCGCCACCGCCTGGTCGAAGCCGGTCAGCCCGCCGGGTGGGTCGGGCACGTACCGGGCGATGTCGTGTTCGTGCGCGACCGCCTCGTGGATCAGGCTCTCCACCAGGGGGCGGGCGATCGCGTTCGGCACCGGGGTGATCAGGCCGACCCAGTGCGAGGAGAGCGACGGGGTGAGCGGGCGGACCGGCACGATCACGCGCCGGCGCAGCCCGGCCACCCGGGCGTAGCGCTGCATCATCTCGCTGAAGGTCAGCACGTCCGGCCCGCCGATGTCGAAGCCCCGGTTGACCTCTGGCGGCAGCTCACGGCATCCGGCCAGGTAGCGCAGCACGTCGCGGACCGCGATCGGCTGGATCCGGTTGCGGACCCAGCGTGGGGTGATCATGGCGGGAAGACGCTCGGTGAGGTAGCGCAGCATCTCGAACGACGCCGAGCCCGAGCCGATGATCACCGCGGCGCGGAGCACCGCCGTGGGCACACCGCTGGCCAGCAGGATCCGGCCCACCTCGGCCCGGGACCGCAGGTGCGGGGAGGGCACCTCCTCGTCGGACGCCGGCTCCGGGCCGCCCAGGTAGACGATTCGGCGTACGCCGGCCGCGCGGGCCGCCTCCGCGAAGTTGGTCGCCGCCGTCCGGTCAGCTGCCTCGAAGTCGGGCCGGCCCAGCGAGTGCACCAGGAAGTAGGCGACGTCCACGTCGGCGAACGCGGCGGGCAGTGTCTCCGGCCGGCTGAGGTCCCCCTCGACGATCTCGGCCGCCGAGGCCCAGGGCACGTCGCGCAGCCGGACCGCCTTGCGGGCCAGGCAGCGCACGGTGTGCCCGTCGGCGAGCAGCAGTGGCGTCAGCCGCCCGCCGATGTAACCCGTGGCTCCGGTGACGAGGCATCTCACGAGTCCCAGTGTGCGGCCCCCTAGACTCGTTCGCTGTGGAGACCGAGACGAGCACCTTCTGGGGGCCGGATTTTGCGCAGCTCAGGGCCACCGATCCGGAGATCGCCGGGGTGGTCCTCGGCGAGCTGGACCGGTTGCGGGGCGGCCTGCAGCTCATCGCCAGCGAGAATCTGACGTCGCCGGCGGTGCTGGCCGCGCTCGGTTCGACGCTGACCAACAAGTACGCCGAGGGCTACCCGGGCCGGCGTTACTACGGCGGCTGCGCCGAGGTGGACCGGGCCGAGGAGATCGGCATCGCGCGGGCGAAGGAGCTCTTCGGGGCCGAGCACGCCAACCTCCAGCCGCACTCCGGGGCGAGCGCCAACCTGGCCGCGTACGCCGCGCTTGTGCAGCCGGGGGACACGGTGCTGGCGATGGACCTGCCGCACGGTGGGCACCTCACCCACGGCAGCCGGGTGAACTTCTCCGGCAAGTGGTTCCACCCGGTCGGCTACCCGGTCCGGCCGGACACCGAGCTGATCGACTACGACGAGGTACGGGACCTGGCGCGCGCGCACCGACCCAAGCTGATCATTTGTGGCGCGACCGCGTACCCGCGCCTGATCGACTTCGCGCGGTTCCGGGAGATCGCCGATGAGGTCGGCGCGTACCTGATGGTGGATGCGGCGCACTTCATCGGCCTGGTCGCCGGTCGGGCGATCCCGTCCCCGGTGCCGTACGCCGACGTCGTCTGCGCCACCACCCACAAGGTGCTGCGCGGCCCGCGTGGCGGCATGATCCTGTGCCGCGAGTCGCTGGCCCAGAGGATCGACAAGGCCGTCTTCCCGTTCACCCAGGGCGGCCCCCTGATGCACGCGGTCGCCGCCAAGGCGGTCGCGCTGCGCGAGGCCGCCCAGCCGGAGTTCCAGACGTACGCCAGGCAGGTGGTCAGCAACGCCCAGGCGCTCGCCGCCGGGCTGGCCGACGAGGGGATGCGCCCGGTGTCCGGTGGCACCGACACTCACCTCGCCCTGATCGACCTGCGGGAGCTGGGGGTGACCGGCGCCGAGGCCGAGCGTCGCTGCGACACCGCGTCGATCACCCTGAACAAGAACGCCATCCCGTACGACCCGCAGCCGCCGATGGTGGCCTCCGGCATCCGGGTGGGCACGCCGAGTGTCACCACGCAGGGCATGCGGGAGGGGGAGCTACGGCAGGTCGCCTCCCTGATCGCCCGCGCGGTGCGCACCGATCCCGGTGCACCGGGCGGCGCTGACGAGCTGACCCGGGTCGGTGCCGAGGTGGCCGAGCTGGTCGCGGCGTTCCCGGCGTACCCCCGTGGCTGAGCCCGGGATGGTCGAGGCTGACAACGACCGGCGTTGGCGGCTGCGACACCTGCCGGTGCTCCTGACCGCGTCGGCCGCGCTGGCCGCGGTAGCCGCGGTGGTGGGTGCCGTGACCGGCGGGACGACGGCCGCGTTCGGCGCGGCCGTCGGGGTGGGCGTCACGGTGCTCAGCTACACCCTCACCACGGTGGTGCTGGCCCGGGCCGACCAGATCAACCCGCAGCTGCTGTTGCCGCTCGGGCTGGGCCTGTACGTGCTGAAGTTCACCCTGTTGGGTGTGGTGATGGTGGCGGTGGCATCCACCGGCTGGCCTGGGTTGATCCCGCTCTGCCTCGGCATCGTCGCCGGGGTGGCAGTGTGGACTGCGGTGCACATCTGGTGGCTGACCACGGTGCACGCCCGCCGGTCGCGCAGCTGACCTGCCGATCGGCCGGTCGTCCCACCCAGCGGACGCGCGGCAATGTGTCGGCCTCCGGTCATTTTCCGACGGGCGGAAGGGGAGTAGCGTGCCCACAGACGACGGCGCCCACGAGAAGCCCACACAACCACGGTTGTGCGGGGGGTGAGGCACAGCCTCGTCTTCCCGGCTGATATCGTTCGCCCCGTCATGGCTGGTGACCAAACCCCCCGTCCCGCCGGCGAACCAGACGAAATTCCGTCCGGTGCCGGTCAGGGTTGGACCGCGCTCAGCTACCTCATCGGAGGCATGCTCGTGTGGGGTTTCATCGGCTGGCTGGTTGACCAGTGGCTCGACACCGGCGGCGTCGCCACCGGGATCGGCGTCGTGCTCGGTATGGCCGGGGGAATCATCCTGGTCGTCCGCCGACTCGGCACGCCTACTTAGGAAGGGACGCGGTGTTCGGACAGGCGAACGTTCTGGCAGCGGGCCAGGCGGCATTCCCACCCAGTGTGGAGGACTTTTACCTGCCCAGCATCCTGCCCTGGGGTGCGCACGACTCATACTGGTTCACCAAGATCACGGCGATGGTCTGGATCGCGGTCGGCGTCCTGATCATCTTCTTCCTGGCGACCTACCGGAACCCGCAGCTGGTGCCGACCAAGAAGCAGTGGTTCGCTGAGTCGATCTACGGCTTCGTGCGGAACAACATCGCGGTCGACATGATCGGTCACGCGGGTGTGCGGTTCGCCCCTTACTTCACGACGCTGTTCTGCTTCGTGCTGTTGACGAACGCGTTCGCGATCATCCCGTTCTTCCAGATCTCGCCGAACTCGCACATCGCCTTCCCGGCGATCCTCGCGATCATCAGCTACGTGCTGTTCAACTACATCGGCATCCGGCACCACGGCTTCGTGAAGTACTTCAAGAACTCGCTGATTCCGCCGGCACCGTGGTACATCCTGCCGCTGCTGATCCCGATCGAGCTCTTCTCGACCTTCATCGTCCGGCCGTTCTCGCTCGCGGTTCGTCTCTTCGCGAACATGTTCGCCGGTCACATGCTCCTGCTGGTCTTCACGCTCGGCGGCTTCGCCATGCTGAGCGCAAACGCCTGGCTGGCCCCGGTTTCGGTGCTCTCCTGGGTGATGACCATCGCGCTCACCTTCCTGGAGTTCCTGGTGATCTGCCTGCAGGCATACGTCTTCACCGTCCTCACCGCCAGTTACGTGCAGGGCGCGCTCGCCGACGAGCACTGATCCACCGCACCAACCGTTGTCGTCCCGCGTGAGAGTCACGCGTGATAACCAGGAGGAACCACACCAATGGACGCTAGCGTTCTCGCCGAGGTCACCGGTAGCACCGCTGCCATCGGCTACGGCCTCGCCGCCATCGGCCCGGGCATCGGCGTTGGCCTGGTCTTCGCTGCCTACATTCAGTCGACCGCCCGTCAGCCGGAATCCTCGCGGATGACCCTGCCCTACGTCTGGATCGGCTTCGCCGTCATCGAGGCGCTGGCGCTGCTGGGCATCGCCTTCGGCTTCATCTGGGCCGGTACTGCTAGCTGATTCCGCCCTTAGACCGGGAGGTAACCATGTATTTCCTCGCCGCTGAGGGTGGTGAGTCGACCCACAACCCGATCATCCCGCTCTGGCAGGAGATCGTGGTTGGTTCGGTCGCCTTCGCCGTGCTCTGCTTCGTGTTGATGAAGTTCGTTTTCCCGCGCATGGAGCAGACGTTCCAGGCTCGGGTCGACGCGATCGAGGGCGGCATCAAGCGCGCCGAGGCCGCCCAGGCCGAGGCGAACCAGCTGCTCGAGCAGTACCGTGCCCAGCTCGCTGAGGCCCGGACCGACGCCGCCAAGATCCGTGACGATGCTCGGGCCGACGCCGAGGGCATCCGGCAGGACATCCTCGCCAAGGCGCGGGAAGAGTCCGACCGGGTCATCCAGTCCGGCAAGGACGCGCTCGCCGCCGAGCGGGCCACCATCGTGCGTGAGCTGCGTGCCGAGGTCGGCACGATCGCGGTGGACCTGGCCAGCAAGATCGTTGGGGAGTCGCTGGCCGACGAGGCGCGACGCAAGGGCACCGTCGACCGGTTCCTGAGCGGTCTCGAGAGCACGGGGGCCCGCTGATGCAGGCCGCCAGCCGGGAGTCGTACAAGGTCGCGGCCGAGCGCCTCGACGCGTACGTTCGCGGCACCGACGCGGTCGACGTGGCGCACACCGCGAACGACCTGCTCGCCGTCGCCGGGCTGCTGCGACGGGAGCCCCGGCTGCGCCGGGCGCTCTCGGACCCGGCCCGGTCCGGCGAGGACCGCGCCGAACTGCTCAGCGGGATGCTGCGCGGCAAGATCGGCGATGCAGCGCTCGAGCTGCTCGCCGCGCTGGTCGCCGGCCGCTGGTCGGCGCCGTCGGAGTTGCTCGACGGCACCGAGAGGCTCGGTGTGGAGGCGGTGCTGGCCAGCACCGAGGCCGCCGGTGACCTGGGCGAGGTCGAGGACGAGCTGTTCCGTTTCGGGCAGGTCGTCACCGGCCAGCCCGCGCTCTCGGCGGTGCTGTCCAACCCCGCGGCCCCAGTGGACCAGCGGGGGGTCCTGGTCGGCGAGTTGCTCGCCGGCAAGGCTCGCCTGGCCACCGTCCGCCTCATCGAGGTGGCGCTGTCCGGCTTCGGAGGGCGCTCCTTCAGTGGATCGCTCACCCGGCTGGTCGAGCTCGCCGCCGAACGGCGGGACCGTCAGGTGGCCTACGTCACCGTGGCGGCCCCGTTGAGTGACGAGGAGGAGCGCCGCCTGGGTGCGAGCCTCAGCGCGATATACGGTCGAGAGGTCTCCGTCAAGCAGACGGTCGACCCCCACGTCCTGGGTGGCGTGAGCGTGCGGGTCGATTCCGACCTGTACGACGGCACCATCCTCCGCCGCCTCAACGAGACTCGCAACGCGCTCGCGAAGCGCTGAGCGGCTCCGCCGCCCAGCGTTGGGGCGGCTTCGTCGCCCAGCGCCCGGATTGACAGACGCCATTCGGACCGGTCGGTACTAGGTATCCCGGGCCCCTGAATTTTAAGGAAGCAGAGGATGGCCGAGCTGACCATCTCGACGGAAGAGATCCGCGGCGCCCTGGAGCGCTACGTCTCCTCCTACTCGTCCGACGTCTCCCGCGAGGAGGTCGGCACCGTCGCCGACACCGGCGACGGCATCGCCCACGTCGAGGGCCTGCCCTCGACCATGACCAACGAGCTCCTGGAGTTCGAGGACGGCACGCTCGGCGTGGCGTTGAACCTCGACGTCCGGGAGATCGGTGTCGTCGTTCTCGGTGACTCCTCCAAGCTGGAGGAGGGGCAGCGCGTCAAGCGCACCGAGCGGGTGCTCTCCGTCCCGGTCGGCGACGCCTTCCTCGGTCGCGTGGTCGACGCACTCGGCCAGCCGATCGACGGGCTCGGTGACATCGCCAACGAGGGCTTCCGCGAGCTGGAGCTGCAGGCTCCGAACGTGATGTCCCGCCAGTCGGTGTCCGAGCCGCTGCAGACCGGCATCAAGGCGATCGACGCGATGACCCCGATCGGTCGGGGCCAGCGGCAGTTGATCATCGGTGACCGGAAGACCGGCAAGACCACGGTCGCGCTGGACGCCATCCTCAACCAGCGGGACAACTGGCGCACCGGCGACCCGAAGAAGCAGGTTCGCTGCATCTACGTCGGTATCGGCCAGAAGGCCTCCACGATCGCCTCGATCAAGGGGCAGCTGGAGGAGGCCGGGGCGATGGAATACACCACCATCGTCGCTTCCCCGGCATCCGACCCGGCCGGCTTCAAGTACCTCGCCCCGTACACCGGCTCATCCATCGGGCAGCACTGGATGTACGGCGGCAAGCACGTCCTCATCGTCTTCGACGACCTGAGCAAGCAGGCCGAGGCGTACCGGGCAGTGTCGCTGCTGCTGCGTCGCCCGCCGGGCCGCGAGGCGTACCCGGGTGACGTCTTCTACCTGCACTCCCGCCTGCTGGAGCGCTGCGCGAAGCTCTCCGACGAGCTGGGTGGCGGCTCGATGACCGGTCTGCCGATCATCGAGACGAAGGCCAACGACATCTCGGCCTTCATCCCGACCAACGTCATCTCGATCACCGACGGCCAGATCTTCCTCGAGACCGACCTGTTCAACCAGGGCGTCCGGCCGGCGATCAACGTCGGCACCTCGGTCTCCCGGGTCGGCGGCGCGGCGCAGGTGAAGCCGATGCGTAAGGTCGCCGGTTCACTGCGGCTCAACCTGGCCCAGTACCGCGAGCTGGAGGCGTTCGCCGCCTTCGCCTCCGACCTGGACCGGGCCTCCCGGGCCCAGCTGGACCGCGGCGTCCGCCTGGTCGAGCTGCTCAAGCAGCCGAACTACTCGCCGTACCCGGTGCAGGAAGAGGTCGTCTCGGTCTGGGCCGGCACCGAGGGCAAGCTGGACGACATCCCCGTGGGTGAGATCCGGCGCTTCGAGGCGGAGTTCCTCCAGTACCTGCGGCACAAGCACGCGGGTGTGCTGGCCGGGATCGCCGACAACCAGTGGAGCGATGACATCATCGCCTCCCTGGACTCCGCGATCAGCGAGTTCAAGCAGGTCTTCCTCGGCAAGGCCGACGAGCGTCAGGTCAACGACGCACCGGCCACGCCGCTGGAGGGCGAGGAGAACCGCGAGACGGTGACCCGCTTCCGCGACGGCACGACCGACCGCCCGGCCGAGAGCTGATCCCGTGGCGGCCCAGGTACGCGTTCTTCGTCAACGGATCCGCTCGGCGAAGTCGATGAAGAAGATCACCAAGGCGATGGAGCTCGTGGCGACGAGCCGGATCGCCAAGGCCCAGGCCCGGGTGCAGGCGTCCCTGCCGTACGCCCAGGCCATCACCGGCGTGCTCACGGCGCTGGCGTCCAACGCGCGGATCGACCACCCGTTGCTCACCCCGCGCGAGCGGGTGCGGCGGGCGGGTGTCCTGCTGGTCACCAGCGACCGCGGCCTGGCCGGCGGTTACAGCTCCAACGCGATCAGGATGGCGGAGTCGCTGATCGCGCGGCTCAAGGCGGACGGCAAGGAGCCGGTGCTCTACGTCATCGGGCGTAAGGGCGTCGGGTTCTACCGGTTCCGCGATCGGCCGATCGAGGCGAACTGGACCGGGTTCAGCGAGCAGCCGTCGTTCGAGGACGCCCGTGCGGTGGGTGAGACGCTGATCAAGGCGTTCACCGCCGGTGCGGACGACGTCGACGGCGGTGCCGGTGCGGACGGGGTGCTCGGCGTCGACGAGTTGCACATCGTCTACACCGAGTTCCACTCGCTGATGACGCAGAACCCGGTCACCAAGGTCATCGGTCCGATGCAGGTGGAGGACCGGCCGCGCTCCGAGGGGCTGCTGCCGGCGTACGAGTTCGAGCCGGAGGCGGAGGCGCTGCTCGACGCGCTCCTGCCGAGGTACATCAACACGCGGATCTACGCGGCGTTGATCGAGTCGGCGGCGAGCGAGTCGGCGGCACGGCGGCGGGCGATGAAGAGCGCCACCGACAATGCCGAAGACATGATCGACAAGTACACGCGTGAGATGAACTCGGCCCGGCAGGCCGGGATCACCCAGGAGATCAGCGAGATCGTCGGCGGCGCGAACGCGCTGGCCGCGTCGGGAAGTGAAGTGTGATGACTGCACCAGTAGAGACCAAGACGGCCACGGGTCGCGTGGTCCGGGTCATCGGCCCGGTCGTCGACGCCGAGTTCCCGCGCGACGCCATGCCGGCCCTGTTCAACGCCCTGAACGTTGACGTGAACCTGTCCGGCGGTGAGAAGACGCTGACCCTGGAGGTCGCCCAGCACCTGGGTGACAACCTGGTTCGCGCCATCTCGATGCAGCCGACGGACGGTCTGGTTCGCGGCGCGGAGGTGCGTGACCGCGGCGAGCCGATCAGCGTTCCGGTGGGCGACGCGGTCAAGGGCCACGTGTTCAACGCGATCGGCGAGTGCCTCAACCTCACCGAGGGTGAGACCATCCAGGCCGACGACCGGTGGGGCATCCACCGCAAGGCCCCGGCCTTCGCCGACCTGGAGCCGAAGACCGAGATGCTGGAGACCGGCATCAAGGTCATCGACCTGCTCGCCCCCTACGTCAAGGGCGGCAAGATTGGTCTGTTCGGCGGCGCGGGTGTGGGCAAGACGGTGCTCATCCAGGAGATGATCACCCGTGTGGCCCGCAACTTCGGTGGTACCTCGGTCTTCGCCGGCGTGGGTGAGCGCACCCGTGAGGGCAACGACCTCATCGCCGAGATGACCGAGTCCGGCGTCATCGACAAGACCGCGCTGGTCTTCGGTCAGATGGACGAGCCGCCGGGCACCCGGCTGCGGGTGGCGCTCTCCGCGCTGACCATGGCGGAGTACTTCCGCGACGTGAAGAAGCAGGAGGTGCTGCTCTTCATCGACAACATCTTCCGCTTCACCCAGGCCGGTTCTGAGGTCTCCACCCTGCTCGGCCGTATGCCGAGCGCGGTGGGCTACCAGCCGACCCTGGCCGACGAGATGGGCGAGCTCCAGGAGCGGATCACCTCCGTCCGGGGTCAGGCCATCACCTCCATGCAGGCGATCTACGTGCCGGCGGACGACTACACCGACCCCGCCCCGGCCACCACGTTCGCCCACCTGGACGCGACCACCAACCTGGAGCGGTCGATCTCTGACAAGGGCATCTACCCGGCCGTGGACCCGCTGGCGTCCTCGTCCCGGATCCTCGCCCCGGAGTTCGTCGGCGCCGAGCACTTCCAGGTCGCCACCGAGGTCAAGCGGATCCTGCAGCGCTACCGCGACCTGCAGGACATCATCGCCATCCTCGGCATCGAGGAGCTCTCCGAGGAAGACAAGATCACCGTGCAGCGCGCGCGGCGGATCGAGCGCTTCCTGTCGCAGAACACCTACGCGGCGGAGCAGTTCACCGGCGTGGCGGGCTCGACGGTCCCGATCAAGGAGACCATCGAGGCTTTCCGCAAGATCAGCGAGGGCGAGTACGACCACTTCCCCGAGCAGGCGTTCTTCATGTGCGGCGGTCTTGAGGACCTGGAGCGCAAGGCCGAGGAACTGATGAAGGACTGACAGCTCGACCAGAGCTGAAACAAAAGACTGCCCCGGCAATGCCGGGGCAGTCTTTTGTTCATGTTCGCGTCCTATCATCGTCGCGGTCCGTTACTCCTGGTCGTCGGTTCCGACTCGACCGAGATACGGTCGGTCCGCGCTCACCTGAACGAGCGTTGATCTTTGCAACCTTTCGACGACGTGCGCCCGTCTTCCTCTTCGTGGGCGTAACGAACGGAGATGCTCGTGGGTAAGGCCGGCAAGAGTGGCCGCAAGTCGTCCGTCTGGCGTGGTGTGCCGCGCTGGGCCAGGATCTGCACGGTGTTCGGCACTGTGCTGACCGTGCTCAGCGGGGCGGTGCTGGTCGGCACTGAGGTGCTCCTGGCCCGCTACGAGGGGGCGGTCGGTAAGGCCGACCTGTTCGGCGACCAGGCGGCAGGTGCCCAGGCGAAGAAGAGTGAGATCAAGGGCCCGCTCAACATTCTGCTCGTCGGGATCGACCCGCGTACGCCAACGGCCGCGCCCCTGGCCGATTCGATCATGGTGCTGCACGTGCCGGCGTCGATGGACCGGGCCTACCTGTTCTCGATGCCACGGGACCTCTACGTGCACATCCCGCCGTTCAAGAAGGCCGACTTCCCGGGCGAGACCACGAAGATCAACGCCGCCATGTCGTTCGGCAGCCGGGTCCCCGGGGCGAACCCGGACGCTGCTCGGGGCTTCGAGCTGCTGGCCACCACGGTGCAGAACGCGACCGGCATCAAGCGGTTCGACGCCGGCGCGATCATCAACTTCACCGGCTTCCAGAAGATCGTCGATGCCATCGGCGGTGTCGACATGTACATCGAGCGGGAAGTGAAGTCCGAGCACAAGCAGCCGGACGGCACGGCACGGCCGGGCAATACGCGCGGTGAGGGCTATGTCGGCCCGCAGGCGATCTACAAGAAGGGCAACCAGCACCTGAGCGGGTGGCAGGCATTGGACTACGTCCGGCAGCGTTATCCGAAGAATGGTGTCCTGGACTCCGACTACGGCCGGCAGCGCCACCAGCAGCAGTTCGTCAAGGCCATGGTCGGCCAGGCGTTCAGCGCGGACGTGGTGTCCAATCCCATCAAGCTCGACAAGGTGCTCCGCGCCGCCGGGCAGTCGCTGATCTTCAACGGTCGGGGCAACAGCGTCGTCGACTTCGGGATCGCCCTGAAGGACGTCCGCCCCAACACCATCCAGATGATCAAGCTCCCCGGTGGTGGGGTCTTCGAAGGCAAGAAGTACCTGGGTGAGCAGTTCCAGGCAGGCGTACCGGACTTCTTCACAGCCCTGCACAACGAGCAACTCGACCCGTTCCTACTGGAACACCCGGAATTCCTGAACAAGGCCAAGTAGACGTGGCGCGGTTCTCCCCACCCGTGTTGGGAGCGCGGCGGCGTCAGGCTAGACTTTCGGCAATCCGTCGCCGCAGCAAGGAGACAGCGTGGCACAGCAGCTTCACGTCGAGCTCGTCGCCGTCGAGGAGAAGGTCTGGTCGGGTGACGCCGAAATGGTCGTCGCCCGGACGACTGAAGGCGAGCTCGGTGTCCTGCCAGGGCACGCGCCGCTGCTCGGCCAGCTCGCCGAGCCCGGCCAGGTGCGCATCAAGCTTGCCGGCGGTGAGCAGGTCTCCTACGAGGTGGCCGGCGGCTTCCTCTCGGTGAGCGCCAACGGCGTCATCGTGTTGGCCGAGAGCGCAACCCCGGTTTCCGCGCAGAGCCGCTGAGCCGTACCGGGGATGGAGATCGTCGGAGGATTCGGAATCGGCGTTGCTGTCATCCTCGGCGCGCTTCTCATCCTCTTCGTCCGGCGAGCTCTGGTCACCCGCAGCGGTGGCATCATCCGGCTGAGCGTCCGGGTCACCACCATGCTCGACGGTCGCGGTTGGTCACCGGGCTTCGGCCGGTTCGCGAGTGACGAGCTGCGCTGGTATCGGATGTTCAGCTTCGCGCTGCGGCCCAAGCGTGTGCTCTCCCGCAAGGGCCTCGCGGTGGAGCGCCGTCGCTTGCCGGAAGGTCAGGAGCGGCTCTCCATGCCGGCCGACTGGGTGATCCTCCGCTGTACCAGTCACCACGCACCGGTGGAGATCGCCATGGCGCGGTCGACCGTGACCGGTTTCCTCTCTTGGCTCGAGGCCGCCCCTCCGGGGGCGGTCTCGCCGCGTCTGGCCTCCCAGGACTGGCCCGCCGCCTGACCCGTTGGTGGTCGCCGTCCGGGTTTCCGGCGGCTTGATCGACACGGTATCGGCGATGTCGGGGTGTCCGGCTGGCCTGGATACCCAGACATCGCCGACCTGGAGTTGATCAAGGCGTCGGGTCAGCCGGCCATCCCAGCTTGTCGAGGAGCCGCCCCCAGCTACGCGTGGGGGCGGCCAGATCGGGAACCCACACCTCGACGTGGTGCAGAGTGCCCACGTTCAGCGCTTGCCGCCCGGCACCCATAGCACATCGCCCGCCGGATTTGCCGTTCTTGACAGGATAAAGAGCAGATCGGAGAGCCGGTTGAGATACTTTGCCGGGAGCGGGCTGGTCCGTTCCGGATCGTGGCTGACCAGCGCCCACGCTGACCGTTCGGCACGCCGGGCGATGGTCCGCGCCACGTGCAGCAGCGCCGCACCCGCGGTGCCGCCGGGGAGGATGAAGGAGTCGAGGTTGCTCAGGCGTGCGTTGTACTCGTCGCACCAACCTTCCAAGCGCTCGACGTACTCCTCGGTCACCCGCAGCGGCGGGTACTTCGGATCCGGCTCGACCGGGGTGGCCAGGTCGGCGCCCACGTCGAACAGGTCGTTCTGCACCGACCCCAGCACGCCCCGCAGTTCCTCGTCGAGATCGCCCAGGGCGATAGCGACGCCGATCGCCGCGTTGCACTCGTCGACATCCGCGTACCCGGCGATCCGCGGATCGGTCTTCGGCACCTGCTCGTTGTTGCTCAGCCTGGTCATGCCGGCATCGCCGGCCTTGGTGTAGATGCGCGTGAGGTGGACGGCCATGACGCACAGCCTACGGATTCCCGACCTGACGATCCCGACGCGGCCGGACAACACCGCCGGCTGGCCGGTGGTGGTGGGTCCCGGCGACGCCGGCGATCCAGCGGTCAACGATGTCGACGTCATCCGGGTCCACGGTGACGCCCGGCTGGCCGGCACCGTGCACGTGGTCGGTGCCAAGAACTCGGCGTTGAAGTTGATGGCCGCCGCGCTGCTCGCACCGGGCCGCAGTGTGATCACGAATGTCCCGCGGATCACCGACATCGCGATCATGGGAGAGGTGCTGCGTCGGCTGGGCTGCGACGTCCGGTTCGAGGCGGACGACCCGGTGGACCCGATGGTCGCCCGCGGTGGAGTGGCCCGGTCCCGTTCAGTGACCATCGATGTGCCTGAGCAGCCGGGCGCGGACGCCGACTACGACCTGGTCCGACGGTTGCGCGCGTCGATCTGTGTGCTCGGCCCGCTGCTGGCCCGCCGGGGGTACGTGCGGGTGGCCCATCCCGGCGGCGACGCCATCGGGTCACGGGGGCTGGACATGCACATCTCCGGGCTGACCCGGATGGGCGCGGAGATCTCCGGTGAGCACGGATTCGTCATCGCCTCCGCCCCGCACGGGCTGCGCGGCGCGGACATCGTGCTGGACTTCCCGAGCGTCGGCGCGACCGAGAACCTGGTGATGGCGGCGGTGCTGGCCCAGGGCACCACGATGATCGACAACGCGGCCCGGGAGCCGGAGATCGTCGACATCTGCACCATGCTCAACCAGATGGGCGCGCGGATCTCCGGTGCCGGCACGTCCACGTTGCGGATCACCGGCGTGCCCGGCCTTCGACCGGTCCGACACGCCACGGTGGGGGACCGGATCGTCGCCGGCACCTGGGCATTCGGGGCGGCGATGACCCGGGGCGACGTGACGGTGACCGGGCTGGACCCGGCGTTCCTGGAGGTCGCGCTGGACAAGGTGGTGGCGGCCGGCGGCCTGGTGGAGACCCGGGGGGACGGCTTCCGCGTACGCATGGACGACCCGCCCCGGGCGGTGGACGTCGTGACGCTGCCGTACCCCGGCTTCGCCACCGACCTCCTGCCGATGGCGATCGGGCTGGCCGCGGTCAGCGACGGCGCCTCCCTGATCACCGAGAACATCTTCGACGGCCGGTTCATGTTCGCGAACGAGATGATGCGGCTGGGCGCGGACATCAAGACCGACGGGCACCACGCGGTGGTCCGCGGGCGCGACCGGCTCTCCGGTGCCCCGGTGCGGGCCACCGACATCCGCGCCGGCGCGGGGCTGATCATCGCCGGGCTCTGCGCGGAGGGGGCCACCGAGGTCTCCCACGTCCACCACGTCGACCGGGGTTACCCGGACTTCGTGGCCGACCTGCGGGCACTCGGGGTGGCCGTCGAGCGGGGCACCACGCCGGAGGAGCCGGCGCTGGAGATCTGACGCCCGACCGGGCTTAGCCATCGTTCAGGCTCGCCGACTAGGGTGCAGGGAGGCACTCAATCGCAGCGAGGGAGAAGTAGATGGCGGGTCGACTCGCAGTCGTCGGGGCCGGGCTGATGGGCTCCGGCATCGCCCAGGTGGCGGCGCAGGCCGGCTGGCAGGTGACGTTGCGCGATCTGGACGACGCGGCCACCACCCGGGGTCTCGGCGGCATCCGGAAGTCACTGGAGAAGTTCGCCGAGAAGGGCCGGATCGAGGCGTCCGAGGTCGAGGCGACGCTCGCCCGGATCACCCCGACCACCGACCTGGAGGCGGCGGCGGACGCGGACATCGTGGTCGAGGCGGTCTTCGAGCGGCTGGAGATCAAGCACGAGGTGTTCCGCGCCCTGGACAAGATCTGCAAGGCCGATGCGGTGCTCGCCACCAACACCTCGGCCATCCCGGTCACCCAGATCGCCGCGGTCACCGAGCGGCCCGAGGCCGTCGTCGGCACGCACTTCTTCTCCCCGGTGCCGATGATGCAGCTCTGCGAGCTGATCCGTGGCTACAAGACCAGCGACGCCACGCTGGCCACCGTGCGGGCCTTCGCCGAGGAGATCGGTAAGACGGTCGTGGTGGTCAACCGGGACATCGCCGGCTTCGTCACGACCCGGCTGATCTCCGCCCTGGTGGTGGAGGCGGTCAAGCTGGTCGAGTCCGGCGTGGTCTCCGCGGAGGACCTGGACACCGCCTGCCGCCTGGGCTTCGGGCACGCCATGGGCCCGCTGGCCACCACCGACCTGACCGGCGTCGACGTGCTGCTGCACGCCTCGAAGAACATCTACACCGACACCGCGGACGAGAAGTTCTTCCCGCCGGAGCTGCTCCAGCGCATGGTCACCGCCGGCGACCTGGGCCGCAAAACCGGCAAGGGCTTCTACACGTACTAACCCCCGCCCCGCCCCCCCGCCCCCCGCCCCCCGCGCCCCCGCCCCCCGCGCCCCCGCGTCCCCCGCCCCGTCGATCTAGGGCTAATCGCTGTCGTTTGAGATCAACAAGCGACAACGAGCCCTAGATCGGCGGGGTAGGGGTGCCGGGCGGGAGCCCGGCTCGGGCGGGCGGGAGGGAGGGAGGGCGGGAGGGCGGGAGGGCGGGAGGCCGGCGGGTGGGTAGGTGGGTGGGTTAGCCGTCGCGCTTTGTGGTCCAGCGGAAGGTGGTTAGGCAGAGCACCACGCCGATCACGCACCACAGGGCCAGCACCAGCGCGACCCGGCCCAGCTCGAACGAACCGCCCGGTTCCTGGGCTCCGAAGCCGGACGGCAGGAAGACCGACCGCAGCCCCTGGCACATCCACTTGAGCGGGAACAGCGCCGCCACCTGCTGCATCCAGGTGGGCAGGTCGGTGAAGACGAAGAAGACCCCGGAGATGAACTGGAGCACCAGGGCGACCGGGGTGACCACCGCCGAGCCACTGCGGGCGGTGCGGGCCAGCGAGGAGATCGCGATACCGCACAGGGTGCAGGCGGTCACGCCGAGCACGGAGACCCAACCGAAGGTGAGCCACTTCCCGGCCGTACCCGGCAGGTCCAGGTCGAACAGCGCCACCGCGACGGCCAGCAGCAGTGCGGTCTCGGCGATGCCGATCGCCACCACCATGATCACCTTGCCGGCGAACCAGACCCACTTCGGCATCGGCGTGCCCCGATAGCGCTTGAGCACGCCCCGGTCCCGCTCGATCGGGATCCAGATGCCGAGGTTCTGGAAGCTCACCGTCATGAGTCCGGTCGCGATCATGCCGGTGATGAAGTACTGGGTGTACTTGACCCCGCCGCCGATCTCTCCGCTGAAGATCGACGCGAAGATCAGGATCATGATGATCGGGAAACCCATGGTGAAGACCACGGACTCCCGGCTGCGCAGGAACTGGGTGATCTCCAGCCGGCCCTGCCGCAGGGCGAGCGCGCCGGCACCCGGCCGTCGGCTGCGGGTCGCGGCGACCGGCGTCGCCGGCTTCGTCGTGGTGGTCATCGCGCGTGTCCGATCATGGTGAGGTAGACGTCCTCCAGGGTCGGCCGCGTCACGGTGAGCCCCGGGACCTCGCCGCCGTAGCGCGCGGCCAGGTCGGCCACCAGGGCCGTCGGCGTCGCGCTCTGCGCGCTCTCCAACGTCCCGTCGGGGGTACGCCAGGAGACCGTCGCGAGGGCCTCCTGCCGGTTGCCCAGCCGGTTCGGGGCGGCCACCTCGACCAGCCGGCCCCCGGCGATCACACCGACCCGATCGGCCAGCGACTCCGCCTCGTCCAGGTAGTGGGTGGTCAGCACGATGGTGGTGCCGGCGGCAGCCAGATCGCGGATCAGCTCCCAGAACTCGCGGCGCGCCTCGGGGTCGAAGCCGGTGGTCGGCTCGTCGAGGAAGAGCAGCTCCGGCCGGCCGATGATGCCGAGCGCCACGTCGAGGCGGCGCTTCTGCCCACCGGAGAGGGTGTGGGTGCGTGCCTTCGCCTTGCTGGCCAGCCCGACCCGCTCGATCACCTTGTCCGGGTCGTCGGCGTCGGGATAGAAGCCGGAGAAGTGCCGGATCACCTCGGCGACGGTCAGCTCGTCGAACTCGCCGGTGCCCTGGAGCACGATGCCCACCCGGGACCGCCAGTCGGGGCCGGGATGCGCGGGGTCCACGCCGAGAACCGAGACCTCGCCGCCGTCCCTGCCCCGGTAACCCTCGAGGATCTCCACCGTGGTGGTCTTGCCGGCGCCGTTCGGGCCGAGCAGGGCGAACACCTCGCCACGGTGGACGTCGAGATCCACGCCCGCTACCGCGACGTTGTCGCCGTACGCCTTGCGCAGCCCTCGGACGGAGATGGCCAGCTCGTCATCCATGACGTCCAGTGTGCGTCCTGGCCTGGTCGGGGTCGTGCCCGGGGTGTGGCGGTCCGCGCCACTGCTGCCGCTTCGCACCCGGACGTCCCCGACATGGACCTGTGTGGTTTTCCACAGCCCGTTTTACTGAACGGTAACTTAAACTCCGGCCATGGATGAGACGGCATCTTCGGGGCGGCTGCCCGAGCGGGACCGCCCGTGGGTGATGCGCACCTACGCAGGCCATTCGTCGGCTGCCGCGACCAACGCCCTCTTCCGCCGCAACCTGGCGAAGGGGCAGACCGGCCTCTCGGTCGCCTTCGACCTGCCGACCCAGACCGGGTACGACCCGGACCACGAGCTGGCCGCCGGTGAGGTCGGCCGGGTCGGCGTGCCAGTGGCCCACCTCGGCGACATGCGGGCGCTCTTCGACGGTCTCCCGCTCGCCGAGATGAACACCTCGATGACCATCAACGCCCCGGCGATGTGGCTGCTCGCCCTCTACGGCACCGTGGGGCTGGAGCAGGGCGCCGAGCTGGCCCGCTGCGCCGGCACCACGCAGAACGACATCATCAAGGAGTACCTGTCCCGGGGCACCTACATCTTTCCGCCAGCGGCGTCGTTGCGGCTCACCGCCGACGTCGTGGCGTACACGCTGCGCGAGATGCCACGGTGGAACCCGGTCAACATCTGCTCGTACCACCTCCAGGAGGCCGGTGCCACGCCCGTGCAGGAGGTCGGCTTCGCGCTGGCCACCGCGGTCGCCGTGCTCGACGAGGTCCGCGACTCCGGCCAGGTGCCCGCCGAGCGGATGGGCGACGTGGTGCAGCGGATCTCGTTCTTCGTCAACGCCGGGGTGCGCTTCGTCGAGGAGATCGCCAAGATGCGCGCGTTCGGCGTGCTCTGGGACGAGATCACCCGGGACCGGTACGGGGTCACCGACGCCAAGCAACGCCGGTTCCGGTACGGCGTGCAGGTCAACTCGCTCGGCCTCACCGAGGCGCAGCCGGAGAACAACATCCAGCGCATCGTGCTGGAGATGCTCGGCGTGACGATGTCCCGTGATGCCCGGGCCCGCGCGGTGCAACTGCCCGCCTGGAACGAGGCGCTCGGCCTGCCCCGCCCCTGGGACCAGCAGTGGTCGCTGCGGATGCAGCAGGTCCTGGCGTACGAGTCGGACCTGCTCGAATATCCCGACCTCTTCGCCGGCTCGCACGTGATGACCGCGCTGGTCGACGAGATCGTCACCGGGGCACGGGCCGAACTGGACAAGGTGCTGGAGTTGGGCGGCGTGGTTGCCGCCGTGGAAACCGGATACCTCAAGAGCGCCCTGGTCGCCGCGCTGGCCGAGCGCCGCCGTCGGATGGAGTCCGGTGCCGACGTGGTGGTAGGCGTCAACCGGTACGCCGAGACCGAACCCTCCCCGCTGACCGCCGCCGGTGCGGAAGCCGTCGAGCAGGTCGACCCTTCGGTCGAGGCGGCCGCCGTCGACGGCGTACACCGGTGGCGGGCCGATCGGGACACGGCCGCGGTCGACGCGGCCCTTGCCCGGCTCCGCGCGGACGCCGCGACCACCACCAACCTCATGCCGGCCACCCTGGAGTGTGTGCGAGTCGGCGTGACCACCGGCGAGTGGGCCGGTGCGCTGCGCCAGGTCTTCGGCGAGTACCGGGCACCGACCGGCCTGGCCGGCGGCACCGGCAGCGGCGGCGACCCGGGTCTCGCGGCCGTCCGCGAGCGGGTCACCGCCACCGCTCGCGAGCTGGGCAGCGGCCGACTGCGGCTGCTGGTCGGCAAACCCGGCCTGGACGGGCACTCCAACGGCGCGGAGCAGATCGCGGTACGCGCCCGCGACGCCGGCTTCGAGGTCGTCTACCAGGGCATCCGGCTCACCGCAGGGCAGATCGTCGCCGCCGCCGTCGAGGAGGACGTCGACCTGGTCGGGCTTTCCGTGCTCTCCGGGTCGCACCTGGCCGCCGTGCCCGCGGTGCTCGACGGTCTGCGCGCCGCCGGTCGGGCGGACCTACCGGTGGTCGTTGGCGGCATCATCCCCGCCGGTGACGCGGACACGCTCCGGGCCGCCGGGGTTGCCCGCGTCTTCACCCCGAGGGACTTCGCCCTCACTGGCATCATCGACGACCTGGTGACGGTGATCCGCCGCGCCAACGACCTGCCCTGAACGGGCTGGGGGCGGAGGGTCAGCGGCCGTCGTAGGTCATGCAGTCGGCCAGATCGTTGTCCGGGCCGACCTTGATGGACGACGCGTGGCACTCGAGCTGCTCATTGTGCCGGCAGTCGGACCGCTGACACGCGCCCACCTGAGCGATCAGGCTCTCCATACCGCCCCGGACGGGCGACTCGACGAACGTGTGGCAGTGCGCGTGATCCATGCTGCCGATCGTGATCGCGAAGGCGTGGCAGTCGCCGGCGCTGTTGTACGCGCAGGCGGCGACCACACACTCCTGGACTCGGGGCATCTCCAACGCTGCGGTCATGACGGCCTCCTCTAGTCTTTTGCCCGATCGTAGGCTTTTGCCGGCTTCGTAACCCTCGCTATGCCAGCCCATCCCGCCGATGGGTGGCCGGCCGCGCTCGGTCGGCATGTGTGGCGTGGCCTTGTTCGGTGGGTGTGTTCGGCGTGGCCCCGTTCTGAGGGCCTGTTCGGCGTGGCCTTGTTCGGTCAGGCTGCGAGGCGTGGCCTCGCCTGGTCTGGTGGCTGGCGTTGCTCGTTGGCCGCGATACCTCACAGGCATATATATGCCTTAGAGGTATAACGCTGACTGCCGACCTCGCCCCGGGCGCGCCTCGTCGCGGCGGCCGACCTCCGTATCGGCGATGTCGCGGTGTCCCGACCCCGGGATGCCCCCACGTCCGCGACATGGAGTCGATCACCCCTCTGGGATCGGTCCACGCCCGGAACATTGGGTTATCTACCGTCCGGATGTCCGGTATGGGTACCTCCGTCCTGTGACCGGTCGCACCCGTGGCCTGGAATCATGGCGGGCCCGGGGTCGTTACATACCCTGACGATCGCAGTACCACCGGCCCGCCACCCCGCGCCTCAGGGTTGGAGCGCCGACCCGGGGTTGGAATGCTCGACCCCGCCCGGTCGTTACGGTTACCTACGAACGACCGCTCGGCCACCGCCTCCACGAGGGTGCCGATGGATGGGCCGCCCCCGGAATGACCCCGGCCCCCCGGTCGTTACACCTGGACCCGGCGCCACGAGCCCTGCGCCCGTAGGCCGCCGACCCCCAAGACTTTTCCCCTTGATTTCTGATGCGCCCGGACGAGGTGCTCACACCCCGCACGCCGTTTCCCCCTTGTGGCGGCTGGGTGTCCTTACCCCCGAAGGAGCTAACCCTCATGAACACGATCATTCGTAAGAGCGTGCTGTCCGTTGCTGGTTTCGCGTTCGCCGGTGGTGTCTTCGCCGGTCCGATCGCCGCCCACGCCAACCCGGTCGATACCAAGCCGGTCGCGGTCGCGGTGCAGAGCGCCAAGCCGCAGGGCGATCAGTCCCGGATCACCCTGAACGATGAGCAGAGCGCCAACGTGAAGGCCATCATCGCCGCCACGAAGAAGGCCGGACTGCCGGAGCGGGCCGCGGTCATCTCCATCGCCACGAGCCTGCAGGAGTCGAAGCTGGAGAACCTCGGCCACCTCGG